>NZ_JAPEPI010000001.1:2175943-2486792 GCF_026340305.1 Streptomyces sp. NBC_01381
GAGCAGGGTGAACTTGAGGTACTGGCGGTCGCCCACCTTGGTGCCCGCCACGACGGCGTCACCGGAGGCGAACAGGGCCTTGCGGGCGTACAGATTGGCCCGGTCGATGGCCGACGGGTCGCAGATCGACCCGGGTATGTAGCGGAAGACGAGCGTCGAGAGCTGGGGCTCGACGACCACGTCGTAGCGGGGGTCGGCGGCCAGCATCTTCCAGCCGTGCTCGGCGAGGGCACAGACCTCGTCGAAGAGGTCGCCGATCGCGTCCGCGCCCATCACGCGCAGCGTCATCCACAGCTTCAGGGCGTCGAAGCGGCGCGTCGTCTGCAGGGACTTGTCCACCTGGTTGGGGATGCGCTCCTGCACCATGCGGCGCGGGTTGAGGTACTCCGCGTGGTACGTCGCGTGGCTCAGCGTCGCGCCGTCCCGCACCAGGACGGCGGATGAACTCACCGGCTGGAAGAAGGACTTGTGGTAGTCGACGGTGACGGAGTCGGCGTGCTCGATGCCGTCGATGAGGTAGCGGTTCTTGCGCGAGGCGAGCAGACCGCAGCCGTACGCCGCGTCGACGTGCAGCCAGGTCTCGTACTGCTCGCAGAGCCCGGCGATCTCGGGCAGCGGGTCGATGGAACCGAAGTCGGTGGTTCCTGCGGTGGCGACGACCGCCATGGGGGAGAGGTCGTCGCGGCGGCAGCGCTCCAGCTCGCGGGCGAGGGCCACGGTCTGCATGCGCTTGTTCTGGTCGGTGGGGATGGAGACGACCGCGTCCTGGCCGAGGCCGAGCAGCGTGGCGGCTTTCTGGACGCTGAAGTGGCCGACCTCGGAGGCGAAGATGCGAAGGCGGTCGATGGGCTTTCCTGCCTTCGCCGCCTCCTCGCGGGCGAGCAGCAGGGCCTGCAGATTGGACTGGGTGCCGCCGCTGGTGAACACGCCGTCGGCGGCCGGGCCGAGCCCGATGCGGTCGGCGGTCCAGTCGATGAGGCGGCGCTCGATGAGCGTGCCGCCGGCGGACTGGTCCCAGGTGTCGAGCGAGGAGTTGACCGCGGAGAGCACGGCCTCGCCCAGGACGGCGGGGATGACGACCGGGCAGTTGAGGTGGGCGAGATAGCGGGGGTGGTGGAAGTACACGGCGTCGCGCAGGTAGAGCTCGTCGAGCTCGTCCAGGGCGGCGATCGTGTCGTGCAGGGGCTCGTCCAGGTCGACGGCCTCGATGCGGGGAGCGAGCGCGTCGACGGAGATCCCGGTGAACGGGCGGGAGGTGGTGGCGATTCTGGCCGCCACCCGCTCGACTCCCTCGGTCACGGAGCGGCGGTATCGCTCCGCGGTGGTGTCGTTGAGCAGGTGCGAGCGCATGAACGGTCCTCTGGGTGAGGTGGTTTGGGGAAGTGAGGTAAGCCTAACCTAACTTCCTGTCTCATTGAACCCAGGGGTCCCAAAAACGGAGCTGCCCCCTCCGCGGCGCGTGGAGGGGGCAGCTCTTTGTTCTTGACGGGGTGTCGGATTCAACCGGACGTCGGCTCAGCTGACCTTCTTGGCCTTCTCGATCGCGTCGGCGAGGTCCTCGAGGATCGGGGCGCACTTGTCGTACGAGTAAATGGGCTCGGTGACGCGCGGGATGACCTGCCCGGCCTTGACCGCGGGCAGCTTCGCCCAGGTCGGCTTGTCCAGGTCGGCGGGCTGGATGGTGGCGGTGCGGTTGTCCATCATGATCACGTCCGCGGCGTGCTTGTTGACGTTCTCCCAGCTCAGGTTCTCGAACCAGCCGCCGCTCGCCTTCTTGGCGGCCTCGGACGGCTCGACGAAGTTCACGCCGAGGGACTTGAAGTACTCCAGGTCGGCGGAGAGGTTCGTGCCGGAGACGTAGAAGATGTCCTGACTGGCCGAGCCGACGAGGACCTTGATGTCCTTGTTCGTCTTGGCCACCTTGCGCAGCCGCTCGGCCGCGGCCTCGAAGCGCTTCTTCGCCTTGACGACCTTGTCGGCCTTCACGTCGGCGCCCAGCGACTCGGCGAGCGCGAGCAGGCGCTGCAGGGGCTCGGTCATCTTGCGGTCGAAGACGCTGATGCCGGCGCTCGGGGCGAGCTTGAGGATCTTGTCCTTGCTCTCCTCGGGGACGGACCAGAGGGTGCCCGCGTCGTCGAACATCGTGGAGACGAGGAGGTCGGGGGCGAGGCCCGCGTACTTCTCGATGTTGAACTTGCCCCACTCGTTGCCGAGGATCGTCAGCTTGCTGATGTCCATGTCGCCGGCCTGGACGTCGGGCTTGCCGTCCTTGGTCTTCGTCGGGCCGAAGACGCCCTTGACCTCGATGCCGTAGTCGAAGAGGGCGGCGGCGACGCTGGTGAAGGCGACGATGTTCTTCGGCGTGGACTTGCTCTTGGCGGTCGTGCCGCGGTCGTCCTTGAAGCTCCAGGGCCCGGAGTCCGAGGCGCCCGCCTTGCCCGAACCACCCTTTTTGTCATCGCCGCAGGCTGCCAGCAGGGCCGTGAGGCCAAGGGCGCCGCCGGCGGCGAGTATGCCGCGACGGGAGGGCTGAGGGAGGCGGGCGTGGGACATGAGGGTCTCTGCTTTCGTGAGGACGGCGACGGGCCACTGGCCGGAACTAGCGCTTAGGTTAACCTAACCTAAGGCGATGTCCAGTGGCCCCTGGCGCCTGCCCTCGGGGACCCGGTCCTACTCGGTTCCCGTCGGTCCCGGTCGGTCCCAGTCGGTCCCAGTCGGTCCTAGGCGGTGAAGCCCAACTCCCGGGCGATCAGCATCCGCTGCACCTCGCTGGTCCCCTCCCCGATCTCCAGGATCTTGGAGTCGCGCCACATCCGGGCCACCGGGTACTCATTCATGAAGCCGTACCCGCCATGAATCTGCGTGGCCTCACGCGCGTTGTCGACGGCGACCGTCGACGAGTACAGCTTCGCGATCGCCGCCTGCTTCTTGAACGGCTCCCCGCTCACCAGGCGCGACGCCGCGTCCCGCCAGCCGACCCGCGCCATGTGCGCCCGCGTCTCCATGTCGGCGATCTTGAACTGGATCGCCTGGTTCGCCCCGATCGGCTTCCCGAAGGCGTGCCGCTCCTTCGCGTACTTCACGGACTCGTCGACACAGCCCTGCGCGAGGCCCGTGGCGAGCGCGGAGATCGCGATCCGGCCCTCGTCCAGGATCCGCAGGAACTGGGCGTAGCCGCGGCCCTCTTCGCCGAGCAGGTTCGCCGCGGGGACCCGGACGTCGGAGAAGGCCAGTTCACGGGTGTCCGAGGCGTTCCACCCCACCTTCGAGTACGGGGCGGCCACCGTGAAGCCGGGCGTCCCGGACGGCACGATGATCGCGGAGATCAGCGGCCGGCCGTCCGGCTTGCGGCCGGTGACGGCGGTGACGGTGACCAGACCCGTGATGTCCGTACCGGAGTTGGTGATGAAGCACTTGGAGCCGTTGATCACCCACTCGTCGCCCTCGCGCACCGCGGTGGTCCGCGTGCCGCCCGCGTCCGAGCCGCCGTCCGGCTCGGTCAGGCCGAAGGCGCCGAGCAGTTCACCGGAACAGAGCCGGGGCAGCCACTCGCGCTTCTGCTCCTCCGTACCGAAGAGGTGGATCGGCATCGCGCCAAGCGAGACGCCCGCCTCCAGGGTGATCGCCACGGAGGAGTCGACCCGCGCCAGCTCTTCGAGCGCGATGCCGAGGGCGAGATAGTCGCCGCCCATCCCGCCGTACTCCTCGGGGAAGGGCAGTCCGAACAGGCCCATGCGGCCCATCTCGCGGACGATCTCGTACGGGAACTCATGGCGTTCGTAGAGGTCGCCGATCTTCGGGGCGACGACGTCGTGCGCGAACTCCTCGACGGTGCGGCGGAGTTCCTCGTGCTCGGGGGACAGACGGTGGTCCATCGTTCTTCACTGCTCCTGGTGGGAGGCGCCCGTCAGGGCACGGACGGTGCGGGAGGGGCTGGGTCGGCCCAGTTGTCCGGCCATCCACGCGCTGGTGGCGGTGAGACGGCCGAGATCGACGCCGGTCTCGATACCGAGGCCGTCGAGCATCCATACGAGGTCTTCGGTGGCGAGGTTGCCGGTGGCGCTCTTCGCGTACGGGCAGCCGCCGAGGCCGCCGGCCGACGCGTCCACCGTGCGCACCCCGTGCTGCAGGGCGGCCAGGGTGTTGGAGAGCGCCTGGCCGTACGTGTCGTGGAAGTGCACGCCGATGCGGTCGGTGGGCACGCCCTCCTCGTTCAGCTCGGCGAGCAGCGCCAGGACATGGCCCGGTGTCGCCACACCGATCGTGTCGCCGAGGCTGAGCTCCTCGCAGCCCATGTCGAGGAGTGCCTTCGCGGTGCGGACGACCTGGGCGATGGGCACGGGGCCCTCCCAGGGGTCGCCGAAGCACATGGAGAGATAGCCCCGGACGTGCACCTTCTGCTCGCGTGCGCGGGCCACCACCGGCTCGGACATCGCGAGCGCCTCGTCCATCGTGCGGTTGAGGTTGGCCTTGGCGAAGGACTCGGTGGCGCTGACGAAGACGGCGACATTGCGGGCGCCGAGGGCCAGGGCCCGGTCGAGTCCCCTGCCGTTGGGCACGAGGACCGGGAGCTTCGCGTCCACGTCCCCCAGGAGGGGGAACAGCTGCTCCGCGTCGGCCAGTTGGGGCACCCACTTGGGGTGCACGAAGCTGGTCGCCTCGACGGTGGTGAGTCCCGCGTCCGCGAGGCGGTGGATGAACTCCGCCTTGATCTCCGTGGGGACGACCGATTTCTCGTTCTGCAGGCCGTCGCGTGCGCCCACCTCGTAGATACGGACGCGGGGCGGCAGATCCTGGGTGGGGACGACCATGGGGAGGCCGGTCTTGGCTGGGGTGGTCATTTCTTGTCCTCCTCCGGCTCGTCGGGGAGCACCACGGCCAGGACCTGGTCCATGGCGACGGTCGAGCCAGGCGTGACGTCCAGTTCGGCGACGGTGCCCGCGTGCGGGGCGGAAATGACGTGCTCCATCTTCATGGCCTCCACGACAAGGAGGCTCTGGCCCGCGGTCACGTGATCGCCGGTGGAGACCTTGACGACGGTGACCGTGCCGGGCATGGGGGCGGTGAGGGCGTCGGCCCCGCTGTGGGCGGCGCCGCTCAGGTTCGCCGCCACGGGGTCGTGGTCCTGGACGTGCCAGGCGTCGCCGTCCCGGCCCAGCCAGTCGCCGGCCCGGTGGAAGGTGTGGGTGAGGCCCTCCAGATGGACCGTGACGCTGCCGGGCTCCACGGTGCGCGGACCCTCGGCGGCGATGTGCGCGACGGGGTCGTGTCCCGGTACGCGCAGCCAGTGCGTCAGCGGTGCCGGGGTGCCACCGAGCCGCCAGCCCGCCGGCACCGAGAAGGGGTCGCGCCAGCCGTCACCGGTGGGTTCCAGGGCGGTGGTGCGGGCCGCTGCGGCGGCTTCGTACACCTCGTCGGGCACTCCATCGGGCACCAGGTCGTCCGCTTCCCGCTCGACGAGTCCCGTGTCCAAGTCCCCGGCGACCACCGCCGGGTGGGCGAGGAGCCGCCGCAGGAAGCCCGCGTTCGTCGGCACCCCCAGCGTCACCGTCCGGGCGAGCGCGGCCCGCAGCTTCCGCAGCGCCGTCGCGCGGTCGGGGCCGTACGCGATGACCTTCGACAGCATCGGGTCGTACAGACTCCCGACCTCCGTGCCCTCGCTCAGCCCCGAGTCGGTCCGCACGCCGTCGCCCTGCGGCTCGTGCAGCGCGAGCACGGTGCCGCCGGAGGGCAGGAAGCCGCGCGAGGGGTCCTCCGCGCAGATGCGGGCCTCGATCGCGTGGCCCGTGAGGGTGATGTCCTGCTGTGCGTACGGGAGTTCCTCCCCGGCCGCCACCCGCAGCTGCCACTCCACCAGGTCGAGGCCCGTGATCAGCTCCGTCACCGGATGCTCCACCTGGAGCCGGGTGTTCATCTCCATGAAGTAGTACGACGAGGGGTCCTTGCCCGGCACGATGAACTCCACCGTGCCCGCGCCCGCGTACCCGCAGGAGCGTGCCGCCTGGACCGCCGCCTCGCCCATCGCGGCGCGCGTGGCCTCGTCCAGGAGGACGCTCGGCGCCTCCTCGATGATCTTCTGGTGGCGGCGCTGGAGGGAGCATTCGCGCTCGCCGAGGTGGATCACATGGCCGTGGCCGTCCGCGAGGACCTGGATCTCGATGTGCCGGGGGCGGTCGATCCACCGCTCCACGAGCAGCGTGTCGTCGCCGAAGGAGGCGCGTGCCTCGCGCCGGGCGGCCGCGATCTCGTCCGCGAGGAGCGCGGCGTCCCGCACCAGGCGCATGCCCTTGCCGCCGCCGCCCGCGGAGGGCTTGAGCAGGACGGGGGTGCCGATCTCCCGTGCCGCTTCGGCCAGTTGGGCATCGGTCAGGCCACTGCCCGAAGAGCCCGGCACGACCGGGACGCCGGCCGCCTTGACCGTCTCCTTGGCGCGGATCTTGTCGCCCATCAGGGAGATGGCCTCGGCGGGCGGGCCGATGAAGGTGAGCCCGGCGGCCGCGCAGGCCCGCGCGAACTCCGCGTTCTCCGCGAGGAATCCATAGCCGGGGTGCACCGCCTGCGCGCCCGTCCGGGCCGCGGCCTCAAGGAGGCGCTCCACGGACAGATAGCTCTCGGCGGCCGGCGCGGGACCGATCCGTACGGCCGTGTCCGCCTCGCGCACATGCCGCGCGTCCGCGTCCGCGTCGCTGAACACGGCGACCGAGCGGACGCCGAGCGCCCGCAGCGTACGGATGACGCGGACCGCGATCTCGCCTCGGTTGGCGACCAGCACGGTGTCGAACATCGTCCCTCTTCCCGGTGTGGTCCTCTGGTGGAAGCCGCTCATCGTCCGCCCCTCACATCCGGAAGACGCCGAAGCCGGGCTCGCCCAGCGGGGCCTCGGCGCAGGCGGTCAGGGCGAGGCCGAGGACCTGCCGGGTCTCCATGGGGTCGATCACGCCGTCGTCCCACAGGCGTGCCGTCGCGTAGTAGGCATTCCCCTGCTGTTCGTACTGGGCGCGGACCGGGTCCTTGAAGGCCTCCTCGTCGGCCGCCGACCACTCCTCGCCGCGCCCCTCCAACTGGTCGCGCTTGACGGTCGCGAGGACCGACGCGGCCTGCTCGCCGCCCATCACGGAGATCTTGGCGTTCGGCCACATCCACAGGAAGCGGGGGGAGTAGGCACGGCCGCACATCGAGTAGTTCCCCGCGCCGTAAGAACCGCCGACCACCACCGTCAGCTTCGGCACGCGCGTGCAGGCCACGGCCGTCACCATCTTCGCGCCGTGCTTGGCGATGCCGCCCGCCTCATAGTCTCTGCCGACCATGAACCCCGAGATGTTCTGCAGGAAGACCAGGGGGATGCCGCGCTGGTCGCACAGCTCGATGAAGTGGGCGCCCTTCTGGGCGGATTCGGAGAACAGGATGCCGTTGTTGGCGATGATGCCGACCGGGTGGCCGTGGATGTGGGCGAAGCCCGTCACCAGCGTCTGGCCGTACTCCGCCTTGAACTCGGCGAAGCGCGAGCCGTCGACCACGCGCGCGATGACTTCCCGGACGTCATAAGGGGTGCGGGAGTCCGTCGGCACCGCTCCATAGAGCCCCAGCGGGTCGACCTTGGGCTCCTCCACTGCCCGGACGGACCACGGCAGTTCGCCGCGCTCGGGGAGCGTGGAGACGATCGTGCGGACGATCCGCAGGGCGTGCGCGTCGTCCTCCGCGAGGTGGTCGGTCACTCCGGAGACGCGGGAGTGGACCTCGCCGCCGCCCAGCTCCTCGGCCGTCACGACCTCGCCGGTCGCGGCCTTCACCAGGGGCGGGCCGCCGAGGAAGATCGTGCCCTGATTGCGGACGATCACCGCCTCGTCGCTCATCGCCGGGACATACGCCCCGCCCGCCGTGCACGAGCCGAGGACGGCCGCGATCTGCGGGACGCCCGCGCCGGACATCCGCGCCTGGTTGTAGAAGATCCGCCCGAAGTGCTCGCGGTCCGGGAAGACGTCGTCCTGCATGGGCAGGAAGGCGCCGCCCGAATCCACCAAGTAGAGACAGGGGAGGCGGTTCTCCAGGGCCACCTCCTGGGCCCGCAGGTGCTTCTTCACCGTCATCGGGTAGTACGTCCCGCCCTTGACGGTGGCGTCGTTGGCGACGATCACGCAGGTGCGCCCGGAGACCCGGCCGATCCCGGCGATGACGCCGGCGGCCGGAGCGTCCCCGCCGTACAGCCCGTCGGCCGCGAGCGGCGCCAGCTCCAGGAAGGGCGAGCCGGGGTCGAGCAGTGCGTCCACGCGGTCGCGGGGCAGCAGTTTGCCGCGCGCGACATGGCGGGCGCGCGCCCGCTCGCCGCCGCCGAGCCTGGCCGCCGCGAGCTTGGCCCGCAGGCCTTCGACGAGGGCGGTGTGCGCCGCCTCGTTCGTCCGCCATGCCTCGGACGCGGGATCAGCCGCGCTCCCAAGGACTGGTGCCTGCTGCATCCGTCGAGCCCCCTTGCTCGGTTAATGAGCGTTAACGCGTTTCCTCCAGGTTAACGAGCGCTAACCGACCTGTCTAGAATTAATTTCATGGCCACCAGAACCGATGCCCCCACCCGCCGCGAGCAGATCCTCAGAGAGGCCGCGCGGCTCTTCGCCGAGCGGGGTTTCCACGGCGTCGGCGTGGACGAGATAGGAGCCGCCGTCGGCATCAGCGGGCCCGGCCTCTACCGGCACTTCGCGGGCAAGGACGCGATGCTCGCCGAGCTGCTCGTCGGCATCAGCGGCCAGCTCCTGACGGGCGGCAAGCGGTGCGTGGCCGACACGGACGGCTCGCCGGAGCGGGTCCTCGACTCGCTCATCGAGGGGCACATCGACTTCGCGCTCGACGACCGCTCCCTGATCACCCTGCACGACCGCGAGCTCGACCGCCTGCGGGACAGCGACCGCAAGCTGGTCCGCCAGCTCCAGCGGCAGTACGTGGAGATCTGGGTCGACGTGGTGCGCAAGGTCTACCCGGACCTCGCCGAGAACGCGGCGCGGGTCGCCGTGCACGCGGTCTTCGGCCTGCTCAACTCCACGCCGCACCTGAGCCGCCGCGACGCGCTGCCCAGTCGCACGGCGATGGCGGAGCTGCTGCACCGTCTCGCGCGCGGGGCGTTCGCCTCGGCGGTGGCGCCCACGGCGTGACGAGGGGGCGCCCCCAGCGTGACGGGAGCGACAGACGCTCTCTCTGGACGGCCTCGTGACCGGCGGGTAACGTTGCTCTGAGCAAGCGCTTAGTCCGTTCTTGGACCACAGTCGCAGCCGCTGGGGCCGTCGTAGCAGAGGGAGTTTTCCGTGCGCCGTACCGTTTTCAATGAGGACCACGAGGCGTTCCGGGAGACCCTGCGCGCCTTCATCGAGGCCGAGGTCGTCCCCGTCCACGACGAGTGGTTCGCCGCCGGTGAGGTGCCGCGCGAGTTCTACTACAAGCTCGCCGAGCTCGGCCTCTTCGGCATCAACGTCCCGGAGGAGTTCGGCGGCGCCGGTATGGACTCGCACAAGTTCGAGGCCATCCAGTACGAGGAGACCTCCCGCGCGGGCGTCACCTTCGGCGGCTCCGGCGTGCACGTGCTGCTCGCCCTGCCGTACATCAAGATGCTCGCCACCGACGAGCAGAAGAAGCGCTACCTGGAGAAGTTCGTCTCCGCCGAGGAGATGTGGGCCCTCGCGATGACCGAGCCGGGCACCGGCTCCGACGTCGCGGGCATGAAGACCACCGCCAAGCTCTCCGAGGACGGCACCCACTACGTCCTCAACGGCTCCAAGACCTTCATCACCGGCGGCGTGCACGCCGACCGCGTGATCGTCTGCGCCCGCACCTCCGCGCCGCGCGAGGACGACCGCCGCTTCGGCATCTCCCTCTTCGCCGTCGACACCAAGTCCGAGGGCTACTCCATAGGCCGCAAGCTCGACAAGCTCGGCCTGAAGACCTCCGACACCGCCGAGCTGGCGTTCGTCGACGTCAAGGTCCCCGCCGAGGACCTCCTCGGCGAGGAGAACAAGGGCTTCTACTACCTCGGCAGCAACCTGCCCTCCGAGCGCTGGGGCATCGCCTACGGCGCGTACGCGCAGGCCAAGGCCGCCGTCCGGTTCGCCAAGCAGTACGTGCAGGAGCGCACCGTCTTCGGCAAGCCGGTCGCCTCCTTCCAGAACACCAAGTTCGAGCTGGCCGCCTGCCAGGCCGAGGTGGACGCCGCGGAGGCCGTCGCCGACCGCGCCCTTGAGGCCCTGGACGCCGGTGAGCTGACCGCCGCCGAGGCCGCGTCCGCGAAGCTGTTCAACACCGAGGTCGCGCACCGCGTCATCGACAAGTGCCTCCAGCTGCACGGCGGCTACGGCTTCATGAACGAGTACCCGATCGCCCGCCTGTACGCGGACAACCGCGTCAACCGCATCTACGGCGGCACCAGCGAGGTCATGAAGATGATCATCGCCAAGGACATGGGCCTGTGAAGAAGGACATCGGCCGGTAAAGATCGCCCTGTAGAACTGCATTCATGAACCAGGCACTTGAGTCCCTCCTCGATCTGCTCGACCTGGAGCAGATCGAGGAGGACATCTTCCGGGGCATGAGCCGCTCGGCTCTCGTCCCGCGCGTCTTCGGCGGCCAGGTGGCCGCCCAGGCGCTCGTGGCGGCCGGCCGCACGGTCCCCGCCGACCGGCCCGCCCACTCCCTGCACGCGTACTTCCTGCGTGCCGGGGACCCGGGCGCGCCGATCGTCTACACCGTCGACCGGATCCGCGACGGCCGCTCCTTCACCACCCGCCGGGTCGTCGCCGTCCAGCACGGGCAGCCGATCTTCCACCTCTCCGCGTCCTTCCAGACGCACGAGGAGGGCCTGGAGCACCAGACCGGGATGCCGTCGGCGCCGGACCCGGAGACGCTGCCGACCGCCGCCGAGATGCTGCCGCGCCATCTGCCGGCCGACGTCGCCGAGCGCCTTGTCGAGGCCCGCGCGGCCGTCGATCTGCGCTATGCGGACGTGCCGCCCTGGGGCACGGTCGGGCAGCCGCGGGAGCCGCGCTCCCAGGTGTGGTTCCGCACCAACGGCAAGCTGGCCGACCACCCCTTGCTGCACGTCTGCCTCGCCACGTACGTCTCCGACATGACGCTGCTCGACTCGGTGCTGCTCGCGCACGGCCGGGGCGGCTGGGCGGTCGGCGACGTCGTCGGCGCGTCGCTCGACCACGCGATGTGGTTCCACCGCCCCTTCAGGGCGGACGAATGGCTCCTGTACGACCAGGAGTCGCCGTCGGCGTCCGGCGGGCGCGGCCTCGGCCAGGCACGCATCTGGACGCAGGACGGACAGCTCGCGGTGACGGTGATCCAGGAGGGCGTGGTCCGCGTCCCCCGGGGCTGACCTGTGGAGCTGCTGCCGGACCCGATGGGCGCCGTGCCGGGAGCGTCTGGGATGCCACTCCCGAGAGCCAATGGCGGGCATGCCGTAACCAGTGTGCGGCTGACGCGTTAGTACGACTGTCACGTCGGCAGCAACTTGCCCATGGCGTGACAGATCAGGCGGGTCTCGTACTCGCCTCCGCCGCCGGGAGGGTGGTGGCCGGACGGGCATGACCCGTCAAACTCCCCGGAGCGATCCAGGGGAGAGTCTCACGCAGTTCGCGGGAGAGAACTCCAAGACGGCATCCACACCCTGATGCGCGTCAGACAGCCCAACGGGCTGGTTGCTCCGGACGTAGCCTCAGTGACGTCCCAGCTGGAGCGGTCCGCCTCGTCGCGCACCGGCCTCAAGCAGGCGCGCGGCGAGGCGGACCGCTTCGGGGTGAAGCTCAGGCGCTATCTGCGGCACACCCCCGACACCGCGGTGAAGGCCGTGGTCCTCGAGGACTCCGCGGCGCTCGCCGGCCTCGCGCTCGCCGCGGCCGGTCTGCTCGGCGGGCAGCTCACCGGGTCCGGCGTCTACGACGGCATCGCGTCGCTGTGCATCGGCGTGCTGCTCGTGTACGTCGCCTGGGTCCTCGGGCACGCCAACTCCGAGCTGCTCATCGGGCGCCCGCTGCCCCAGGAGATGCGGCAGCACATCCGCGAGGAACTCCTCGCCTCCGAGCACGTCGAGGCCGTCCTCGAACTGACCACCCTGTTGCAGGGGCCGCGCGAGGCGCTCGTCGCCGCCAAGGTCGACTTCCGCGACACCTCCACGGCGGCCCAGGTCGAATGGGCCTGTGAGCAGGCCGAGCGGCGGCTGCGCGAGCGGTTCCCCGCCGTACGCCGCGTCTACCTGGACCCGACGCCGGGATTCACGCAGCGGCGCGAGGAGGGCCTCAACCCGTGGCCGTAAGTCCCGTGGCCGTGAGTCCCGTGGCCGTGATTCAGGCCTCCGGAGTGAGCCCCGCCGAGTCCAGGAGGTACGCCGTCATCGGGTCGTAGAAGCGCGGGCTCGTGACGTGGTCGTCCAGCGGGACCGTCACCTGGAGGGTGCCCTCGGCCTCGCCGATGAACAGCGCCGGGTCGTTGCAGTCCGCGTACCCGACGGAGTCGATGCCGCGCTGGCCGGCCCGTCCAGCCCAGCCGTGGTCGGCGACGACCAGGTTCGGCTGCGGGCGGCCCTCGCGCTCCAGGCCGTCCAGGATCGCGTTCATCGGCTCCGGGGAGTGCGTGTGCCACAGCGTCGCGCCGCGCTCCAGCATCGCCACGTCCGCGAACTGGAAGACCATGCCCTCGTCGGCGGTGAGGCCCTCCGGGATGACGACGATCTCGCAGCCCGCCGTGCGCAGGGCGGCCGCCGTCGCGCGGTGCACGTCGAGCAGGCCCCCGGGGTGGCCGGTCGCGAAAAGGACCCGCTCCTTGCCGGCGGCCGCCTTCCGGAGGCGTGCGGCCATCCGCTCCAGGGCGTCGACCGTCAGCTCCGGGTCGATCGTGTCCTGCCCCTGCCGGTACTCCGCGTCGTCGATGACACCGCACCGCTCGGCCATCACCGCGAGGACGTCCTGCTCGTCGCTCCAGCGGTCGCCGAGCTCCAGGCCGAGCCAGTAGTGGCGGTCGCCGTTCGCGAGCTTCCTGTAGTGGCTGAGGTTGTTCTCGCGGGGGGTGGCGACGTCGCCCGCGATGCGGGAGCGTACGAGGTGGTCGACGAGCGCGGCACGGCTGGGTATCGGCATGGCTCCTATTCTGCCGTCCGTGACCGTGCGGTGGCGGGCTGTCCCGATGCCTGGACCGTGTGATGTGCGCCAAGCGCTGCGCTGGGCTTGAGCAGTGGCGGTCTGTTCCCGACTGCGGGCCGTATGTGGCTGAGCGCGCAGTTCCCCGCGCCCCTTACGGGGCGCCCCCCCCGGCGCCTCTTAAGAGGTTCGCTTTAGCGCGAACCACAGCTCCATGCGGACATCGGGATCGTCCAAATCTGCCTCCAGTAGTGCCGCGCATCGCGCGACGCGTTGGCGCACCGTGTTGCGGTGCACCCCCAGTGCCGTTGCCGTGCGGTCCCAACTGCCGTGCAGGGAGAGCCAGGTGCGCAGGGTCTCGGTGAGGGCCTGGCTGTCGCCCAGCGGGGCGAGCAGCACGCGCGCGTGGGCGTCGGCCTCGGCGGGCGCGACCAGCGCGGCGATGCCCGCCTCACGGTGCCGGACCAGCGGCGTGCGGGTCGCTTCCGCGCGGCGCAGGGCGCGGGCCGCCTGGGCGTCGGCGGCGGGCAGGTCGCCGGTGGCGGCGGGTGCGGAGGCGCCGAGCGTCCAGCCGGGCTGCTCGGCGATCTCGCGGTCGGCGGGGAGCAGCAGCCGTGCGACGCTCTCGCCCGCGTCGACCAGGCCGCAGTCCAGCGCCGCCGCGAGCGCGGACGCGGCCATGGCACGGGCCACCGGATCGGCGTCCGCGTCCCCGCGCGCGTGCACCACGGTCCAGCGCTCGGCCCCCAGGAGTGGTGTGACATCGCCGGCCGTCGCCCCGAGCAGCAGCCGCACCAGCGCCGCCGAGCGCGTGGACTCGGCGGCCCCCTGGTGCTTGCCGGTGAGGAGGGAGAGGAGAACGATCGCGACGCCGGTGATGGTGTGGTCCCCGGGTTCGCGCTGCTCGGCGGCGACACCGAGCGCGAAGCCCTGACCGCCGCCGAGCGCGTACGCGGCGAGCTGGGTGCCGCCCACGGAGTCGGTGGCGGACGCGGGGCTCGGGCCGGTCCTGCCGCCGGGGCGCACCACCCCGGCGAGGTCGCACAGCGCGTTGCGGGCTCCCGGCTCCGGCACTGTCCCCGCCGTGTGCAGCACCGCTCCGTCCGGCGCGTACAGGACCGTCCAACCGCCCAGGCGCGCCGCCAGCTGCCGCAGCACCGCCGGGACCGGGTCCGGCCGTGCCGCCGCCGTGGCGAGCCCTTGCTGGGCCTCCGTCACCCGGCGCAGCTCCGCGTGCCTGGCCTCCGCCACCAGCTGCCACACCGCGCGGGCGACCCCGCTGAACGTCGTACGCGGCGGCACCTCCAGAAGGGGCAGCCCATAGCGGTCGCAGGCCGTCACCAGGGCGCGCGGCACCGTGTCGTGCACCGGCGCCACTCCGAAGCCGAGCGCCGCGCCGCCCGCCTCCACGATGCGCGCCACGTAGTCGTCGAGATAGACGCCCGCGCCCGCCGGGTCCGTGATGTGCACGCCCGCCGTCAACAGCATCTCGCCGCCCAGGAGATACGGATACGGGTCCGCCATCTCCGAGGTGTGCACCCAGTGGATGGCCGCCCCGGAGCCGGCGGCGTCGGGGCCCGCGATCTGGCGCAGGCCCAGGTCCTCCCGGGCCAGGAGGGCGGTCAGCGGGACGGGCGGGGTCGGGGGAGCGATGGACGAGGCAGGTGGGCCAGGTGAGCCGGCTGATGAAGCTGAGCCGGCTGATGAAGCTGAGGCAGATGATGCGGCAGGGTCCGGCACGGTGGACGTTCCATCCATCTCGGTCGCTGGGAGTGGATGAAACGTACACTTCAGCGTTGCTTTCCGGCCACCTAAGGTCGTGCCGACCGCAGGCCGCGGGTACGGGCGGATGTCCCCACGGCCGGTCATCACCCCCATCTGCACGACACGCCACCGAGGTGCGCGAAGGAGGCCCCCTTTATGGCCGTCGACTACACAGTGATCGTCGTCTATCTCGCCGGCATGCTCGCCATGGGCTGGTGGGGCATGCGCCGCGCCAAGTCCAAGAGCGAGTTCCTGGTCGCGGGACGCCGCCTCGGGCCGTGGATGTACTCCGGGACCATGGCAGCCATCGTCCTCGGCGGCGCGTCCACCATCGGCGGCGTCGGCCTCGGCTACCAGTACGGGCTCTCCGGCGCCTGGATGGTCGTCACCATCGGCCTCGGCCTGCTCGCGCTGAGCGTCTTCTTCTCGGCGCGCATAGCACGGCTGAAGGTCTACACCGTCTCCGAGATGCTCGACCTCCGCTACGGCGGCCGCGCGGGCGTCATCTCCGGAGTCGTCATGTGGGCGTACACGCTGATGCTCGCGGTCACCTCGACCATCGCGTACGCCACGATCTTCGACGTCATCTTCGACATGAACCGCACGCTCGCGATCATCCTCGGCGGCTCCATCGTCGTCGCGTACTCGACGCTCGGCGGCATGTGGTCGATCACGCTCACCGACATGGTGCAGTTCGTGGTCAAGACGATCGGCGTGCTGCTCCTGCTGCTGCCCATCGCGGTCGTCAAGGCCGGTGGCTTCAGCGAGATGAAGGCCAAGCTGCCCACCGAGTACTTCGACCCGCTGGGCATAGGCGGCGAGACGATCTTCACGTACGTACTGATCTATACGTTCGGCATGCTCATCGGGCAGGACATCTGGCAGCGCGTCTTCACCGCGCGCAGCGACAAGGTCGCCCGCTACGGCGGCACCGTCGCCGGTACGTACTGCCTGGTCTACGCGGTCGCGGGCGCCGTCATCGGCACGGCGGCCAAGGTCATGTACCCGAAGCTGCCGAGCGCGGACGCGGCCTTCGCCACCATCGTCAGGGACGAACTGCCCATGGGCGTACGGGGGTTGGTGCTCGCCGCAGCCCTCGCCGCCGTGATGTCCACGTCCTCCGGCGCACTGATCGCCTGCGCGACCGTCGCCAACAACGACATCTGGTCGCGGCTGCGGGGCGTCGTCAAGGCCGACGGAACGAACGACGAGCCGCACGACGAGGTGAAGGGCAACCGCCTCTTCATCCTGATCATGGGCATCGCCGTCGTCTGCATCGCCATCGCGCTCAACGACGTCGTCCAGGCGCTGACCGTCGCCTACAACCTGCTCGTCGCCGGCCTTCTCGTGCCGATCCTCGGCGGGCTGCTGTGGCGGCGCGGCACCGCGGACGGCGCGCTCGCGGCCGTCGCCGCGGGTGGCCTCTCGGTCATCGGGCTCATGTGGGGCTACGGAATCCTCGCCAACGAGCCCATCTACTACGGCCTCCTGACGTCGCTTGCCGTGTACGTCGTCGTCTCCCTCGCCACGAAGCCGACCGACGCGGCGGTGCTCGCCGCATGGCGCGACCGGCTGGCGGGGCGGGGCACGCAGGAGGTGGCGGAACCGGAAGCTCCGGTAGCCGTCTAGCTTTGCGCGCGGCCCGCTGCTGGTGCTCACTGTCAGTGGGCCGCGCGACACTTGAAAACGCAGCACTCGCATCAGCAGGAGGAAACCGACCATGACCAGCGCCGAGACCCCGACCCCCCGCGGCCCCGTCGACTCCTCCCGCATTCCCCGGTACGCGGGCCCGGCGACGTACGCGCGGCTGCCCCGACTCGACGAGGTCGGCGGCAAGACGGACATCGCCGTGGTCGGCGTGCCCTTCGACAGCGGTGTCTCGTACCGCCCCGGCGCCCGCTTCGGCGGCAACGCGATCCGCGAGGCCTCGCGCCTCCTGCGTCCCTACAACCCGGCGCAGGACGCCTCGCCCTTCGCGCTCGCGCAGGTCGCGGACGCGGGCGACATCGCCGCCAACCCGTTCAACATCAACGAGGCCGTCGAGACGATCGAGGCCGCCGCGGACGACCTGCTCGGCTCGGGCGCCCGCATGATGACGCTGGGCGGCGACCACACCATCGCCCTGCCGCTGCTGCGTTCCGTCGCCAAGAAGCACGGCCCGGTCGCCCTGCTGCACTTCGACGCCCACCTGGACACCTGGGACACGTACTTCGGCGCCGAGTACACGCACGGCACGCCGTTCCGCCGCGCGGTGGAGGAGGGCATCCTCGACACCGAGGCGCTCTCCCACGTCGGCACGCGCGGCCCGCTGTACGGCAAGCAGGACCTCACGGACGACGAGAAGATGGGCTTCGGCATCGTCACATCGGCGGACATCTACCGCCGCGGCGCCGACGAGGTCGCCGACCAGCTGCGCCAGCGCATCGGCGACCGCCCGCTGTACATCTCCATCGACATCGACTGCCTGGACCCGGCCCACGCGCCCGGCACCGGCACCCCGGAGGCGGGCGGCATGACGTCGCGCGAGCTCCTGGAGATCCTGCGGGGGCTCTCCTCCTGCAACCTCGTCTCGGCGGACGTCGTCGAGGTCGCCCCCGCCTACGACCACGCGGAGATCACGGCCGTCGCCGCCTCGCACACCGCGTACGAGCTGACGACGATCATGTCCCGCCAGATCGCGGAGGGGCGGGCGGCCAAGTGACGCACGACCACGACGTAGTACTGCGGCCCACGGACGCGCAGACGCGGGCGGCCCTCAACCCGCCCGCGGGCCGCAACGGCGGCGACCTCGTCGTCGAGACGCTCCAGGGCCTCGGCGCGACCACGGTCTTCGGCCTCCCCGGACAGCACGCGCTCGGCATGTTCGACGCCCTGCGCCGCTCGTCGCTCTCGTACGTCGGACTGCGCGTCGAGAACAACACGGGCTTCGCGGCGGACGCGTACGGCCGGATCACCGGAGAGGTCGCCCCGCTGCTCCTGTCCACCGGCCCCGGCGCGCTGACCTCGCTCGCCGCGCTCCAGGAGGCGGCGGCCGGGTCGTCACCCGTGCTCGCGATCGGCAGCCAGATCCCGGTGGCGGGCCTCGGCGGCGGCCGGCACGGCTATCTGCACGAACTGCGCGACCAGCAGGCCTCGTTCAGGGACGTGGTCAAGTCCGTCCACACGGTCCGCACGGCCTCGCAGATCCCCTCCGCGATCGCCGCGGCCTGGGAGTCGGCGCTGACCGCACCGCACGGCCCGGTGTGGGTGGAGATCCCGCAGGACGTGCTGCTCGCGGAGACGACGCTGCCCGTCGTCACGGCCATGGACGCGACCCCGGACGAGGTCGTGCCGCGCCCCGAGCTGACCGCGGTGGCGGCCGACCTGCTGTCCCGGGCCGAGCGCCCGGCGATCATCGCGGGCGGCGGAGTCGTACGTTCGGACGCGAGCGGCAAGCTGCTCGCGCTCGCCGAGCTGGTGAACGCCCCGGTCGTCACGACCTTCGGCGGCAAGGGCGCGTTCCCCTGGGAGCACCCGCTCTCGCTCCAGTCGTGGCTGGAGGACCGGTACACGACGGACTTCCTGGAGGACGCGGACGTCCTCCTGGTGGTCGGCTCCGGTCTGGGCGAGCTCTCCTCGAATTACCACACGTTCAAGCCGCGCGGCCGGGTCATCCAGATCGAGGCGGACGCCGGGAAGCTGGAGTCCAACCACCCGGCGCTCGGCATCCACTCGGACGCGCGTCTCGCGCTCTCCGCGCTCCTGGAGACGATCGACGCCCCCCGGGAGGACCCGACGGCCCCCGAGCGGGTGCGGTCCGTGCTCACCAAGGTCAAGGACCGTATCGCCGCCCAGGAGCTCACCCTGGAACAGCAGGTCCTCGCCTCCGTGCGCGCGGCCCTCCCCGACGCGGCGCCGTCCTTCTGGGACATGACGATCCTCGCGTACTGGGCGTGGTCCGCCTTCGACGCGCGGCGCCCGAACACGATGCACTCCGCTCAGGGCGCGGGCGGCCTCGGCTACGGCTTCCCCGCGGCCCTTGGCGCGGCGGCCGCGGATCCCTCCCACCCGGTCCTCGCCGTCTCCGGTGACGGCGGCGCGATGTACTCGATCGCGGAGCTGGCCACGGCGAGGCAGTACGACCTCCCCGTGACCTGGCTGATCGTCGACGACGGTGGCTACGGAATCCTCCGCGAGTACATGTCCGAGGCCTTCGGCGAGGCGAGCGCCACGGAACTCTCCCGCCCGGACTTCGTCGCCCTCGCGGAGTCCTTCGGGGTGCCGGGCGTCCGTACGACCCCGGAGACCCTCCGCGACGACCTTGCGAAGGCCCTAGCGGCCCCCGGCCCCTCGGTGGTCGTGCTCCCGGCGGTCCTGCGCATGTTCGAGCCAACGCACCTCTGAGGCTTGTCACGGATCGGTCATCTGTTCCAGAGTTGTGCAACCCCGTACGGTTTTCGTGAGTCATGTGAGGCGAGTGTGCCGGGGGGCGCATTTGTGCGGGGCCCTTGGGTCTTGTACGGAACCAAGGGGATGGGAAGACTCCGATGACTCACCCGATATCCGGGATATCCAGGCGTGCCCGCGTGCTCTCGGCGGGCCTCACCGCCGGGGTGCTCGTGCCGCTCGGCGCGGTCGCGACCGCCACGCCCGCCGCCGCTGCCGCCGCACCGAGCGTCACCTGCACCTCCGCGCAGGCGGGCCTGGCCGCCAAGCTGACGAAGGACATCACGGCGGCGCTGAAGAACCGCACGGGCACCGTCGCGGTCGGCCTCCGGGACCGCACCACGGGCACCACCTGCACCCTGCGCTCGACCACGTCGTTCGACTCGGCGAGCGTCGTCAAGGCGACCGTCCTCGCCACGCTCCTGTGGGACGCCCAGCAGACCAGCCGCGCGCTGTCGTCCCGCGAGAAGAGCCTCGCCACCTCCATGATCACGAAGTCCGACAACGCAGCCACCAGCACGCTCTGGCGCCAGCTCGGCGCGGCCAAGGTGAAGGGCTTCCTCAGGGCCGCCGGGATGACGAAAACGGTGCCGGGGTCCGGCGGCTACTGGGGCCTCACCCGGATCAACGCCACCGACGAGCAGAAGCTCCTCGCCCTGATCACCGGCCAGAACACGGTCCTGACCGACGCCTCCCGCGCCTACCTGCTCAAGCTGATGGGCAAAGTGATCCCCTCGCAGCGCTGGGGCACCCCCGCGGGCGCGCCGTCCGGCGTCGAGATCCACGTCAAGAACGGCTGGCTGCAGCGGTCGACCCACGGCTGGCGCGTGCACAGCATCGGCGCGTTCAAGGGCGGCGGCCACGACTACACCCTCTCCGTGCTCACCCACGGCAACAGCACCATGAACTACGGCGTCGCCACCATCCAGGGCGTGGCCAAGGCCGTCCACAAGGACCTGGCGCCCAGGACCCCCGCGGCCGGGCGCTACGCCCCGACGGAGGCGCCGCGGGAGGCGTTCGTGGCGGCCCCCGGCAGCTGACAGGGACCTAGGCCGGTCCTAGGTCCTCAGACCCCTCTTTGTTGCAGCGGGATGAAATCCGCGCCCCATCAGGTTGTGCCTCTCGGCAGGTCAGGTCGACGGGAGGCAGAACGTGACGGAGCAACGGGGCGGGGTTCGGCCGGAGGAATCCGGCTGGGCGAAACGGCTGACCGGGTACGCGTGGCGGTACCCGAAGGACGTCGTGCTCGCGCTCGGGGCCTCGCTCGGCGGCATGGCCGTCATGGCGCTCGTCCCGCTGATCACCAAGGTGATCATCGATGACGTCGTCGAGGACCAGACCCGGTCCATGCTCCCCTGGGCGGGAGCCCTCGTCGGCGCCGCCGTCATCGTGTACGTCCTCACCTACATACGCCGCTACTACGGCGGCCGCCTCGCCCTCGACGTCCAGCACGATCTCCGTACCGAGATGTACGACACGATCACCCGGCTCGACGGCCGGCGGCAGGACGAGCTGTCCACCGGGCAGGTCGTCGGGCGGGCCACGAGCGACCTTCAGCTGATCCAGGGCCTGCTCTTCATGCTGCCGATGACCATCGGCAACATCCTGCTCTTCGTGATCTCCCTCGTGATCATGGCGTGGCTCTCGCTGCCCCTCACCCTCGTCGCGCTCGCCGTCGCCCCCGCCCTGTGGTTCATCGCCAAGCGCAGCCGCAACCGCCTGCACCCCTCGACCTGGTACGCGCAGGCCCAGGCCGCCGCCGTCGCCGGAGTCGTCGACGGCTCCGTGTCCGGCGTACGCGTCGTGAAGGGCTTCGGTCAGGAGGAGCAGGAGACCGGGAAGCTCAGGGAGGTCAGCCGCAAGCTCTTCGCGGGACGCCTTCGGACCATCCGGCTCAACTCCAAGTACACGCCCGCCCTGCAGGCCGTGCCCGCGCTCGGGCAGGTCGCGATGCTGGCCCTCGGCGGCTGGCTCGCGGTGCGCGGGCAGATCACGCTCGGTACGTTCGTGGCCTTCTCCAGTTATCTCGCCCAGCTCGTCGGCCCGGTGCGGATGCTCGCCATGGTGCTCACCGTCGGCCAGCAGGCGCGGGCCGGCGCCGAGCGCGTGCTTGAACTCATCGACACCGAGCCGACGATGGAGGACGGCAAGAAGGAGCTGCCCGCCGACGCTCCGGCGACCGTCGAGTTCGACGACGTGTCGTTCGCGTACGAGGACAGCCGCCCCGTCCTCGACGGGCTCTCCTTCGAGATCAGGCCCGGCGAGACCCTCGCCGTCGTCGGCTCGTCCGGCAGCGGAAAGTCCACCGTCTCGCTGCTGCTTCCCCGCTTCTACGACGTGACGCACGGCGCCGTCCTCATCGGCGGGCACGACGTGCGCGAGCTGACGGCCGACTCGCTGCGGGCCGCCATCGGGCTCGTGCCCGAGGACTCCTTCCTCTTCTCCGACACCGTGCGGGCGAATATCGCTTACGGGAAGCCCGACGCCAGCCAGGAGGAGATAGCGACCGCGGCCCGCGCCGCGCAGGCGGACCGCTTCATATCCGAGCTGCCCGACGGATACGACACGACCGTCGGCGAGCACGGGCTCACTCTCTCCGGCGGTCAGCGCCAGCGCGTCGCGCTCGCCCGCGCCATCCTCACCGACCCCCGCCTTCTCGTCCTCGACGACGCCACGTCGGCGGTGGACGCACAGGTCGAGCACGAGATCCACGAAGCCCTGCGCGGCGTCATGGCCGGCCGTACGACTCTCCTCATCGCCCACCGCCGGTCCACCCTCAATCTCGCCGACCGCATCGCCGTGCTCGACGACGGCCGGCTCGCCGCGATCGGCACGCACGAGGAGCTGACGGAGAACTCCCCGCTCTACCGGCGTCTGCTGACCGACCCCGACGAGCTCGGCGGCGTATCACCCGGTCACGCGGTCCCGGTCGAGATCCCCGAGGACACCTCCCTGCGCGAGGAGCTCGACGCCGAGTTCGACGCCGAGCGCGGTATCACCCCGCCGCTCTGGGTCGGTGACCGCGAGCCCAAGGACACCGCGCTGTCCGGGATGCCCGCGACGCCCGAACTCATCGCCCAGGTCGACGCGTTGCCCCCGGCGACCGACACCCCCGGCATCGACGAGGCGCGGGCCGTCACTCCCGAGGAGTCCTACGGGCTGCGCCGCCTCCTCGCCGGGTTCGGCAAACCGCTGCTGCTCGCCCTGCTCCTCGTCGCCGTCGACGCGGGCATGGGCCTGCTTCTCCCCGTGCTGATCCGGCACGGCATCGACGAGGGCGTCTCGCAGCTCGCGCTCGGCGCGGTGTGGGCGGCCGCCGGGCTTGGTCTGCTCACCGTACTCGTCCAGTGGACGGCGCAGATCGGCGAGACGCGGATGACGGGACGGACGGGCGAGCGGGTGCTCTACTCCCTCCGCCTGAAGATCTTCGCCCAGCTCCAGCGGCTCGGACTCGACTACTACGAGCGGGAGTTGACCGGGCGCATCATGACCCGGATGACGACGGACGTGGACGCCCTTTCCACCTTCCTGCAGACGGGTCTGGTCACCGCCTTCGTCTCCGTCGTCACCTTCTTCGGCATCATGGTCGCGCTCGTCGTCATCGACGTGGAGCTCGCGCTCGTCGTCTTCGCGACGCTGCCGCCGCTGATCATCGGTACGTTCTTCTTCCGCCGCTCCAGCGTCAAGGCGTACGAACTCGCCCGTGAGCGGGTGTCGGTAGTCAACGCCGACCTCCAGGAGTCCGTCGCGGGCCTGCGCATCGTGCAGGCCTTCCGGCGCGAGCGCTCCGGCGGCAAGAAGTTCGCCGACGCCAGTGCCGACTACCGCAGCGCGCGTATCCGCGGGCAGTGGCTGATCTCCATCTACTTCCCGTTCGTGCAGCTGCTCTCGGCGGTCGCGGCGGCGGCGGTCCTCATGGTCGGTGCGGGCCGCGTGGAGGCGGGCACCTTGACGACGGGCGCCCTCGTCGCCTATCTCCTCTACATCGACCTGTTCTTCGCACCCGTCCAGCAGCTCTCCCAGGTCTTCGACGGCTACCAGCAGGCCACCGTCTCGCTCGGCCGCATCCAGGAACTCCTCCAGGAGCCGACCTCGACCAAGGCCGCGGACGAGCCGCTCGACGTCCTGTCCCTGCGCGGCGAGATCGCCTTCGAGGACGTGGACTTCGCGTACGGCGGCGAGGAGGAGGCTCTGAGCGACGTCCGCCTGCGGATACCGGCGGGGCAGACCGTCGCCTTCGTCGGCGAGACCGGTGCGGGCAAGTCGACCCTGGTCAAACTGGTCGCCCGGTTCTACGACCCGACCGGCGGCCGCGTGACGGTGGACGGCACGGACCTGCGGTCCCTCGATCTGACCTCGTACCGCCACCGCCTCGGCGTCGTCCCGCAGGAGGCCTACCTCTTCGCGGGCACGGTGCGCGACGCGATCGCCTACGGCCGCCCCGACGCCACGGACGCCGAGGTCGAGGCCGCGGCCCGCGCGGTCGGCGCCCACGACATGATCGCCACCCTGGACGGCGGCTACCTCCACGAGGTCTCCGAGCGTGGCCGCAACCTCTCCGCGGGACAGCGCCAGCTGATCGCCCTGGCCCGCGCCGAGCTCGTCGACCCGGACATCCTGCTCCTCGACGAGGCGACCGCCGCCCTCGACCTCGCCACCGAGGCGCAGGTCAACCAGGCCACCGACCGCATCGCGGGCAAGCGCACCACCCTGGTCGTCGCCCACCGCCTCACCACCGCCGCCCGCGCGGACCGCGTGATCGTGATGGACCACGGCCAGGTCGCCGAGGACGGCACCCACGACGAGCTGCTCGCGCTCGACGGGCGTTACGCGCGGCTGTGGCGGACGTTCGTGGGGGAGGCGGAGCCCTCGGCTGCGTGATCGCCGCGAAGAATCGGGACCGCAACGCAACCGCGCCCCCTTCGGGACGCGTCCGTACATCAGTACGCTGATGCGGAAGTGGCGGGAGGGGAACCGGTGGGCAACGGTCGAATACGGCGGCGTCTCGCGCTCGGTGCCGCCGTCCTTGCGGCGTCCGTCCTGGTCGGGCTCATCGGCGCCGGCACGGCGCAGGCGCAGGTCTCGGTGGCCCGCTGCGCCGGCCACAAGGTGCGCACCCTCGCCTTCAGCACCGGCAAGGTCGAGATCTACAAGAAGCGCGGATATGTCTGCGCCATCACCGTCGCCAAGCGTCCCGGCGCCCGCAAGACCATGTCCGTCAGCGTCCAGGCCCGCGGCAACCGCCCCGCCAAGGACGCGGGGCAGTTCACCCATCACGCGGGCCCGGTGACGGTGCACGCGGGACGCAGATGCGTGTGGGTGAAGGGGACGGTGGGATCGGGGAGCACCAGCTCGGGATGGATCCTGTGCTGAGAGCGGCTTCCGAGCTTTTCTGAGGAGAGTGCCCCCTTTGTGACGTACTGCGTCCTGGTGTGACGCAAGAGCCCCTAGTAGTGAGCGAGTTGCTCCGATAAGTTCCGGCGGACGCAATCGCGAACTTAGGGGAGAGTGCATGCGCAAGGCGCTCAGATGGCTGCTGTCGCTAGTGGTGCTCATAGGCACCGTCGGCACAGTGGGCGCGGCAGGGGCGGCCACCGCCGCCGAGCCGCAGGCCATCGACACACAGGCCACGGACATAAAGGACCGGCTCCTCGCGATACCGGGCATGAGCCTGATCGAGGAGAAGCCGTACACCGGCTACCGCTACTTCGTCCTCAACTACACCCAGCCGATTGACCACCGGCACCCCTCCAAGGGCACCTTCAAGCAGCGCCTGACGGTGCTGCACAAGGACACCGCCCGCCCCACCGCCTTCTTCACCAGCGGCTACGGAGTCTCGACCAACCCGAGCCGCAGCGAGCCGACGCGGATCATCGACGGCAACCAGGTCTCCATGGAGTACCGCTTCTTCACGCCGTCCCGCCCCGAGCCCGCCGACTGGTCCAAGCTCGACATCTGGCAGGCCGCGAGCGACCAGCACCGCATCTTCAAGGCGCTGAAGCCCATCTACGACAAGAAGTGGGTGGCGACCGGCGGTTCGAAGGGCGGCATGACGGCGACGTACTACGAGCGCTTCTACCCCAAGGACATGGACGGCGTCGTCGCGTACGTCGCCCCGAACGACGTCGTGAACAAGGAGGACTCGGCCTACGACGAGTTCTTCGAGACGGTCGGGACGAAGGAGTGCCGGGCCGCGCTCGAGGCCGTGCAGCGCGAGGCCCTCGTGCGGCGTGAGCCGCTGGAGAAGAAGTACGCCGCGTTCGCCGAGAAGGGCAACTACACCTTCAAGACCGTCGGGAACCTCGACAAGGCGTATGAGGCGGTCGTCCTCGACCTGGTGTGGGGCTTCTGGCAGTACCAGCCGGAGTCCGCGTGCGCGGACGTCCCTGACGCGTCGTCCGCCTCCGACCAGGCGATCTTCGACTACGTCGACAAGGTGGGCGGCTGGTCCTCCTACACGGACCAGGGTCTGACCCCGTACACGCCGTACTACTACCAGGCCGGTACGCAGCTGGGCTCGCCCGACATCGCCCAGCCCTGGCTCGGCGACCTGAGCCGCTACGGCTACCAGCCGCCGCGGAACTTCGTCCCGCGCTCCATCCCGATGAAGTTCCAGCCGGGTGTGATGCGGGATGTGGACAGCTGGGTGAAGCGCAACTCGCAGCGGATGATGTACGTCTACGGGCAGAACGACCCGTGGGGTGCGGAGCCGTTCCACCCCGCGACGGGCGGCAAGCACGACTCGTACGTCTTCACGGCGCCCGGCGGGAACCACGGTGCGAACGTGGCGGGCCTCGTCGCGGACGAGAAGGCGAAGGCGACGGAGCGGATCCAGGCGTGGGCCGGCGTCTCGACGTCCTCGGCCACGGCGAAGCCGCTGGCTCCGTATGACGCGAAGCTGGACCGCAAGGACACGGACCGGAAGCAGATGCTGCGGCCGTAGATCACCGCCTTCGGCGAGTTCGTCCTCAAACGCCGGACGGCTGGACACATCCAGCCCGTCCGGCGTTTGATCGCTCACACCCGCACCGCACACCCCACCGGCTTCCCGCCCCCCAGCGACACGTAAAGCTCCGTCGCAGGCGGGCAGTTGGCGCGTTCCGAGACCGAGGTCGTCACCCGGTACTCGGGGGGTTTCGTGCCGGAGCCGTCGCAGGCCGTCTCTCGGACCTCGCCCTGTCCCGCGCTGTAGACGCAGTCCCCGACGACCGTGCGGGGGCCGCCCCCTCCCCCGGGGTCACCGGGATGCGGCGCCTCAAGGTTCCGCATGCACGCGTACCCCCGCGGCACCGCCCCGTTCCCGTCCTCGTCCACCGCGGGCCGGTCCTCGCTGATGTGCAGGACGAAGTCGGTGCGGGCGGGGCACGACGGGCCCTCCGCCACCTTTCCGTCGTAGCGTGCGGTCACCCGCGCCGCCGCGCGTTCACTCGTGCACGACACCTCCGTGAACGTCTCGCGCCCCCGCGAACTGCACTCGTCCACGGCGAGGAAGACCGCACCGTATCCGGATGATGCCGGCGCGGACGGCCGGTCGTCGTCGAGCCGGCCCGACGAACCCGCCCCCGGATCCGCGGACTTCTGGCAGCCGGCCGCGCCGACGAGCACGGCGAGCACGGCGAGCACCGCAAGGACCGGCACCCACCTCGCCCCCACGCGCCGTGCCGTGTTCCAGCCAGGCATGGCCAGCATGGCAAACCCCCCGATATGTGCACCCAGCGTGACCCGCCGGGGCGGGCGCACGCCAGGTGCACGGGGTGCTTTGGGTCAGTTGGCGGTGGTGCGCCGGTTGTGCGGCGTACGGTCAGTACGTCAGGCCGTGGCCCACCGGGTACAGCACCTGCGTCGGATCGTCCGCCCGCTGCACCGGCACCGGCAGCCGCCCCTGCGGCCGCGCGCGACCCGCGATCACCCTTACGGCGGCGCGCAGTTCGACGTCCGTCCAGCAGTAGGCGGCCAGCGAGGCGCCCACGGAGCCGAGCCGCGCCACGTCGTACGGGTTGCGGATCGCCACGGCGACGACCGGGACGCCGGTCGCGACCAGGGCCTCCACGAGGGCGATCTGGGTGCTTCCCGCCCCCACGTTGTACGTGCCGACGACCACCGCGTCCTTGCCCGCGGCCGCCGCGACCGCCTCCGCGATCTTCGTGGTCGAGGGTGCCGTGCCCGTCGGAAGGACCGTCGCGGTGAAGCCGAGCTCCGTCAACTCCCGCCCGATGACGGCCGTCGGCGGTCCCGTGGTGCCCGATGGCGACGCCGGGTCGGCGCCCACCACCAGGATCTCCTGGTGCGTACGGCGCGAAAGCGGAAGCAGTCCGCCCCCGTTCAGGAGCAGCGTCGTCGTCTCCTCCGCGATCCGGTCGGCGGCCGCGAGATGCGCACGGGTGCCGACCGCCTTGTCGACGCCGCGCGAGGTGACGTACGGGTCGGAGAAGAGGTCCAGTTTCGCCTTCAGGCGCAGGATCCTCAGCAGGGACTCGTCGAGCCGCGCTTCCGTCAACTCGCCGTCCCTGACCGCCTGGAGCACCGCGTTCCACGCGATCTCCGGCTTCGGCGGGTTCAGGAGCTGGTCCACGCCCGCCTTCAGGGCGAGCACCGGGACGCGGTCGTCGCCGTACTTCGTGCGGACGCCCTGCATGCCGAGCGAGTCCGTCACCACGACCCCGTCGTAGCCGAGTTCCTCGCGCAGGATGCCGGTGAGGATGGGGCGGGAGAGGGTGGCCGGGTCCTCGGCTGGATCGAGGGCGGGTACCACGATGTGCGCGGTCATGATCGAGTCGATGCCCGCGGCCACCGCGGCCCGGAACGGCGGGGCGTCCAGGGTCTCCCACTGCTCACGGGTGTGGTGGATGTACGGCAGCTTGGAGTGGCTGTCGTCCTTGGTGTCGCCGTGGCCGGGGAAGTGCTTGGACGTCGACGCGATGTCCGTGCCCTGGTAGCCCTTGACCTGCGCGGCGACCAGGCCGGCGACCGCTTCGGGGTCCGAGCCGAAGGAGCGTACGCCGATGACGGGGTTGGCCGGGTTGACGTTCACGTCCGCGACCGGGGCGTAGTTCTGCCGGATGCCGAGCGCGCGCAGCTCGGCGCCGGCGATGCGGGCCGCCTTGCGCGCGGTGGAGTTCGAGCCCGCGGCGCCGAGCGCCATCGCGCCGGGCAGCAGCGTGGCGGGGATGCCGACGCGGGCCACGGCGCCGTGCTCCTGGTCGGTGGAGATGAGCAGCGGGATGCCGGAGGTGGGGGACTGTCCGGGGGTCTCCGGGGTGAGGGCCGCGCGCTGGATGCCGTTCGAGAGGTCGGCGATCTGGTGCGGGGCACGGGTGTTGTGGGCCCAGCCGAAGTAGATGATGCCGCCGAGGCGGTACTTGGCGACGGCCTCGGCAGCGGTGCGTACGCCCAGTTCCTTGAGGTTGGCGTCGATGTCCGCCTGGTCGGGCTCGGTGGCGGAGTGGCCGTACACATGCATCACGAAGAGCTGGCCGACCTTCTCCTCCAGGCTCATGCGGGAGATGCGTTCCCGGAGCCTCCGGTCGCGGTCGCGGTCGCCGCTGCCCGCCGCGTGCACGGACGGGGCGGCAAGGGCCGTCGCGGCGACGGCGGTGGCGGCGAGCAGGGTGCGTCTGGAGGTGTTGCGGTGGGACGACATGTGCGCTCCTTCGGGGAGGACGCCGGACCGGAGCCGGGCTGGGGGAACCGGCTGAAGGAAACTTTCCCGAGTCACGGATATCCCGAAGATTTCTGCCGGTCAAGGGATCCGGCGGCCACTGTGGAGGAGTGAGGGGCCGTCACCGGTGCTGTTGGAGGGGGGCGCACCGGTGACGGCATGCTGCCGGCCGCAGGCGGCGGAGAGGGTGGTCAGCGTTCGCAGCCAGCAGCGATGCCGACACCGCCTCGCGGAGACTCACCCGGCAGCACGCCCGTTGGACGCCGCCCCCTTCGCGTGGGTTCCCGGCCGGGGAGTATTTCCGGAAAGTGGTACGTCCGTGAGAGCTGAGGCTCAGTGAGCCGCTTCGGGGGCTGCTTCGGGCCAGTGCGCCTGCAGCGTCCTGACCGTCTCGGCGATCGCGGGGCGCCGGGATGCCCCGGCCCGCCACAGGGCGTAAAGCCGCCGCACCGGCACCGGATCGAGCCGCACGGTGACCGCCCCTTCGGGGACCGGGCCGCGGCCCAGGCGGGGGATCAGCGCGACGCCGAGCCCCGCGGCGACCAGCGCCACCAGGGTGGGGTTCTCCTCCGCCATGTGTGCGATGTCCGGCTCGCAGCCCGCGTCGCGCAGGGTGCGGATGAGCCACTCGTGGCAGACCAGGCCCGGCGGCTGGGTGATCCACCGCTCGTCCTTCAGCTCCTCGCGGCGCACGGATGCGCGCCCCGCGAGCCGGTGCCCGGCGGGCACGACGAGGTCGCAGAGGTCGTCGCCGATGACGGCCTGTTCGACGCCGGGAGGCGTCGGCAGCGGCGCGATGTCCCAGTCGTGCACGATGGCCAGGTCCACCGCGCCCTTGGCCACCAGGTCGATGGAGAGATGCGGGTCGATCTCCGACATCCGGGCGTCGAGCGCGGGATGCCGCAGGGCGAGATCCGCGAGCACCCCGGGCAGCAGGCCGCGCGCCGCCGATGCGAACGCGGCGATGGTGAGCCGCCCCGCTGGCAGCCCGCGCCGCTCCTCCAGCTCGGTCTCCGCGCGCTCCACGATCGCCATCAACTCCTGGGCGGTGGCGGCGAGATGGCGTGCCTCCTCGGTGAGCGCGACGCCCCTGCCCCGCCGTTCGAGGAGGGTGGTGCGGGTCTCCCGCTCCAGTTTGGCGATCTGCTGGGAGACGGCGGACGGGGTGTAGCCGAGCGCGGTGGCCGCGGCGCCGACGGTGCCGTGCACCGAGACGGCGTGCAGGGCGCGCAGCCGGGCGAGATCGAGCACGAGGACCCACTCCATCCATCCATGCGGGACATGATTCGTTAGCGTTGCTTCATCCCATCATGCAGATATCCGTGCTGGTCCTACATGGTCATGCCGGGTGATCCTCGACGCATGCGACCCGTACATGTCTGCCTGGCCGTTCTCGTCGCCGCCGTATGGGGCGTCAATTTCGTCGTCATCGAGGTGGGGCTCGACCACTTCCCGCCGCTGCTCTTCTCCGCCCTGCGCTTCCTGGTGGCCGCGCTGCCAGCGGTCTTCTTCGTGGGGCCGCCCAAGGTCGCCTGGTGGATTCTGGCCGTCGGACTCGTCCTCGGGGTCGCCAAGTTCGGTCTGCTCTTCATCGGCATGGACGCGGGGATGCCGGCCGGCATGTCGTCCCTCGTGCTGCAGATCCAGGCGGTGTTCACGGCCGTCTTCGCCTTCGCGGTGCTCGGCGAACGGCCGGGCGGCATACGCCTGTTGGGGATGATCGTCGCCCTGACGGGCATCGGAGTCGCGGCCGTCGACGAGGGCGGCTCCGGCACGCTCACGGCCTTCGCGCTGCTCATCGCGGCGGCGGCCTGCTGGGGCGCCTCCAACGTCCTGACCCGCAAGGCGTCCCCGCCCGACGCCCTCAACTTCATGGTGTGGGTGAGCACGGTCCCGGTGCTGCCGCTGCTCGGCCTCTCCCTCCTCTTCGAGGGCCCTTCGCGGGACCTCGAAGCCCTCGGCTCCCTCGACTGGCAGGGCGCCGGGATCATCGTCTACGTCGCCTGGATCACCACGGTCTTCGGCTTCGGCGCCTGGGGCTACCTGCTGCGCCGCCACCCGGCCTCCACCGTGGCGCCCTTCTCCCTCCTGGTCCCGGTGTTCGGCATGTCGGCGGCCGCGCTGGTACTCGGCGAGTCGGTGAGCGGACTCGGGTGGTGCGCGGCGGCGCTGCTCGTGTGCGGGGTCGGCCTGACGTCCTTCGCCGGCGTCAGGCCGCGCGGTTCAGGAGCCGGGACAGGAACTCCCGCCCAGGACCGAGCAGTTCGGGCAGCGGAGCCGCTGCCTCGTACCACCGCTTCTCGTACTCCCAGCACAGCCACCCGTCCCGGTGCTCCCCGCTGAGCAGCACGTCCACGCACTCGGCGAGCGGCAGCACGCCATCGCCGAGCGCGAGCGGCGTCGTGTCCTGTGCGGACGCGATGTCCTTCACCTGTACGTAGCCGAGGTACGGGGAGAGGGCCGCGTAGCTGTCGGCGGGGGACTCGCCGCCGAGCCAGGTGTGCATCAGGTCCCACAGGGCGCCCGCGTTGCGATGCCCGACGGCACCGAGGACGCGGGTCGCCGCGGCTCCCGTGCGGTGCGAGTCGTGGGTCTCCAGGAGGATGCGTACGCCGAAGTCCGCGGCGTACTCGGCCGCGGTGCCGAGCCGCCGGGCGGCCGTCGCGTCGGCCTCTTCGGCGCTCTGCTCGGTGCCGCCGCCGGGGAAGACGCGGATGAAGGGGGCGCCCAGATCGCGGGCGAGGGTGAGCAGCGTACGCATCTCGTCGAGCACGGGTCCGTCCTCGCCGGGCGCGGCCACGCGCGCGTACCCGGCGATGCCGACGATCTCCACGCCCGCGTCCTTGAACCGGGCGGCCGCGTCGGCGCGTTCGGTGAGCCCGATCCCCGGATGGACCGGCTCCTCGGGATGCGCGCGCAGCTCGACGCCGTGGAAGCCGTGGGTGGTGGCGAGACGCAGCACGTCGGCGAGGGGGAGTCCGGGCACGCCGAGGGTGGAGAAGGCGAGTTTCATGACGCCGACCCTAGATGCAGGTGCCAGTCCTGCCCCATGAGATCGGCACCGAACGAGCGGTGGGGCTTCTCCTCGGCAAGGACGAAGCCGTGCCGCTGGTAGATGGCGCGGGCGGCGCGCAGGACGTCATTGGTCCACAGGGTCATCTCGCGATAGCCGACCCCGCGGGCGAACTCGACGCAGGCGTCGACCAGTTGATCACCGATGCCGCGCCCCCGCGCGTCCGGTTCGACGAGCAGCAGCCGCAGCCGCGCGGTCCCCGGCGCCTCGTCGCGTACGCACATCACACTGCCCACGGGCCGCCCGTCGAGCTCGGCGATCCATACCCGCTCCAGGTGCGGATCGTGATCCTCCGCGAAGTCGGCGACGATCCGCGCGACCAGGCCTTCGTAGTCGGTGTTCCAGCCGAACTCGGCGGCGTACAGAGCGGCGTTGCGCTGCACGATCCATCCGAGGTCACCGGGAGCGGGCTCACGGAGCAGCGGGCGCGAGACCGCGGCCCCGCCCTCGCCCTCGCCCTCGCCCTTGCTCAGGATCTCCCGCACGGTGCGCATCGCGGTGGCGAGGCGGGGCCGCTCGGCGGCCGGGACACCCGAGAGCAGCGAGCCGATGGCTTCCGTGGACCGCTCGTCGAGGAGCCCTGCGGTCTCCCGCCCCCGCGCGGTGAGCGTGATGCGCTGCCGCCGCGGATCACGCGCGGAGGGCGCGCGCTCGACGATCCCGTCCTTCTCCAGCTTGCCGAGCAGACGGCTCAAGTACCCGGCGTCGAGGGAGAGTTCGGAACGCAGGTCGGCCGCGTCGAGATGGGAGGCGTGGGCCAGCTCGTAGAGGACGCGGGCCTCGGTGAGGGTGTACGGGACGTAGAGCTGACGGCTGTAGTCGAGAGCGCCGATCAGATTCGTGTAGAAGCGGTTGAAGGCGCGGATCTCATGGATGGGCGTATCGGAGGCGTGGGCCATCGCGGTTCACTCCGGGTCATCGGGACGGGTCACCTTTGACTGAGTCAACGGTACGCCGCGTCGCCCATGACCGCCATGCCTTGCCAACGGCCGTGCCTGTCCGGCTCAGAGGCGGCGGCAGTGGAAGATGCCCCAGCGCAGCTGCCCTCGGTGCGCCGCGTCCACCCACAAGGACAGGCTGTTCAGCAGTGTCTCGACGTAGTCGGGGCTGATGACGGTGCGCAATTCCTGTTCGCGTTTGTGGGTCTCCTCGATGAGGCGCTCATAGTGGTTGCCCATCTGCTCGCTGAGATCGTCGAAGTCGACCTGCGACATGCCGAGCCCGCAGAGCGATCGCCGGTAGAAGTCCGGCGTGGCCAACTCATCAACCCCCAGTCGGGCCACGGCGGGGCGCAGCGTCCGGGCCGAGGTGCCCTCGTCGGCCATCAGGTCGGTGAAGACCAGGGCTCCTCCCGGCTTGAGGACACGCACGGCCTCAGCCAGGGTGCGTGTGCGGTCCGGGCTGTGACAGAAGGCTTCCTGGGACCAGACGACATCGAAGCGGCCGTCCTCATAGGGGATGTCCTGGAACGTTTCCGTGACCACCTCGATGAGGCGGTCAAGCCCACGCTCGGTGTTGACGGCGCGGTGGCGTCGGTTCTGCGTCTCGCTGATGTTCAGGGCGGTGATCTGGCAGCCGAAGCCGGCGGCCAGGTGGCGGGCGGGACCGCCGTAACCGGACCCCATGTCCAGCACGGCGGCCTCGGGCGTGAGGAGGTCGGCCACCTTGTCGGCCACCCGCTCCACCGTGCGGCGAGAGGCGTCCGCGACCGCCTCGCCCGCCTGCGTGTAGATGCCGGTGTGGATGTCTTCGCCGCCCCAGACATAGGCGTAGAACGCGTCGACGTCGCTGGTCTCGTAGTAGTCGCGGGCCATGTCCTCGCCTCGCGAACCGCCGTGGTACGGCATGGATCTGCCTCCGTTGCTCGCCGACGCAGGGGGAGTCAGTCTCACGACCGTGCCACCTGCCTGCATAGAGGCCGAATGAGCCATGGGCTGGGCGCCGCGTCACCGCATACGGATGCGGACCACGCCGTAGCTCCCGATCCTGGTCGGGCGGCGGTGGACGGTGCAGACGCTGTCCTCGGTGTCGATGATCACGTAGAGGGGGATGCCGCATTCCGCATAGAGGCGGACCTTCTTGGCGAAGCCGTTGTCCCGGCTGCTCTGCGAGACGACCTCGATGACCGCCTCCAGACTGTGCCACTCGAAGCGGCCTCGGCTGTTTCGGATGTCGGCGACATCGAGGCCTCACCGACACGGCGGCGCCGTGGACCCCCGCACCATCAGCTCCGCCCCGATCGTCGCCACGCCCCCCGGCGGCGGCTCCTCCGCGCCCGTGGCCAGGCGGCCCGCGCGTGCGCCCGCCTCGTGCAGCGGCAGTCGTACGGTCGTCAGGGCGGGGACGGCGTCGATCGAGAAGGGCAGGTCGTCGAAGCCCGCCACCGAGATGTCCTGCGGGATGCGCAGTCCGCGGTCGCGCAGGGCGGCGGCCGCGCCCAGGGCGACCGTGTCGTTGGCGGCCACGATCGCCGTCAAGTCCGGGGCGCGGCGCAGGAGTTCGAGGGTGGCCTCGTAGCCGGACCGGCGGGTGTAGGGGCCGTGGACGGTCAGCTCGTCCTGGTCGCCGTGGTCCGCGGCGGACGCCGCGAGCGCCTCCCGGTGGCCCTCCAGGCGGTGCCGGGTCGTCGTCCGCTCCATCGGGCCCGCCACGTATCCGATCCTGCGGTGCCCCAGGGTCAGCAGGTGCTCGGTGAGCCGCCTGCCGCCGTTGCGGTTGTCGAAGGTGAGGGTGGCGGTCGCCGCGTCGGTGTCCGCGAGCGGCGGCCGTCCGCACAGCACGATCCGGGTGCCCGCGTCCGCCAGGCGCGCCAGCTTCGCGGAGACCGCGGCCGCGTGGTCGGGGTCTTCGAGGGCGCCGCCGGTCAGCACGACCGCGGCGGCGCGCTGCCGCTGGAGGAGGGTGAGGTAGGTGAGCTCGCGCTCGGGGGAGCCGCCGGTGTTGCAGACCACCGCCATCCGCTCGCCGCCCGCGCGCCCGCCGGGACCGCCGATCTCGGACTGGACCGCGCCCGCCATGATCCCGAAGAAGGGGTCGGCGATGTCGTTCACCAGGATGCCGACCAGGTCGGACGTGGCCGCGGCGAGCGAGCTCGCCGGTCCGTTGAGGACGTAGTCGAGGTCGTCCACGGCGCGCAGGACGCGCTCCCGGGTGGCCGCGGCCACCGGGTAGTTGCCGTTCAGCACGCGGGAGACGGTAGCGGGGGAGACCTGGGCGCGGGCCGCCACGTCCGCCAGGGTCACGGTCATCTCGTCGTCCTCCGGTCGCGGCTCTGGTCCGAAGCACTTGTCCGAACCTTGTGCGGCAGGCTAGCTTCTCCTTGTGTAGAAAGCGCTTGCTATGCGCCTACGTGCGTACGGAGGGACTGCTGTGACTCGTAAGACGGTGCGCATCGCCATGAACGGTGTGACGGGACGCATGGGCTACCGCCAGCACCTGGTCCGCTCGCTCCTGGCCCTGCGTGAGCAGGGCGGGCTCGCCCTGGGTGACGCCGAGGGCACGGTGCTGTGGCCCGAGCCCGTCCTGGTGGGCCGCAGAGAGCACGCACTGCGGGAGATCGCCGAGCGGCACGGACTTGACGCCGGGGCGAACGTCTCGACGGACCTGGACGCGGTCCTCGCCGACCCCACCATCGACATCTACTTCGACGCGCAGGTCACCTCGGCGCGCGAGACCGCCGTCAAGCGGGCGATCGCCGCAGGCAAGCACGTCTACACGGAGAAGCCCAGCGCCACGGGCCTGTCCGGCGCCCTCGAACTCGCCGCCCTCGCCAAGGCCGCCGGCATCAAGCACGGCGTCGTACAGGACAAGCTCTTTCTGCCGGGCCTGCTGAAGCTGAAGCGGCTGATCGACGGCGGCTTCTTCGGCCGGATCCTGTCCATCCGGGGCGAGTTCGGCTACTGGGTCTTCGAGGGCGACTGGCAGAGCGCCCAGCGCCCGTCCTGGAACTACCGCACCGAGGACGGCGGCGGCATCGTCGTCGACATGTTCCCGCACTGGGAGTACGTCCTGCACGAGCTGTTCGGCCGCGTACGCAGCGTCCAGGCGCTGACCGCGACCCACATCCCGCAGCGCTGGGACGAGCAGAACAAGCCCTACGGCGCCACGGCGGACGACTCGGCGTACGGCATCTTCGAACTCGAAGGCGGCGCGATCGCGCAGATCAACTCCTCCTGGACGGTCCGCGTCAACCGCGACGAACTCGTCGAGTTCCAGGTCGACGGCACCGAGGGCTCGGCCGTCGCGGGCCTGCGCAACTGCCGCGTACAGCACCGCGCCACGACCCCCAAGCCGGTCTGGAACCCGGACCTGCCCGTCACGCACTCCTTCCGCGACGAGTGGCAGGAGGTCCCCGACAACCAAGGGCCCGACGGATACGACAACGGATTCAAGGCGCAGTGGGAGCTGTTCCTGAAGCACGTGTACGCCGACGCGCCCTACCACTGGGACCTGCACGCGGGCGCACGCGGCGTGCAGCTCGCCGAGCTGGGCCTGAAGTCCTCCGCGGAGGGCCGCCGCATCGACGTACCGGAGATCGCCCAGTGACGCTCCTGCTGCCGCGCGCGGACGGCACCGCGTACGCGTACGAGCCCCTTGGCGCCCCCCTGTCCCTGGCGCCCGGCGGCCCGCCCCTCACCTCCCGCACGGTCTTCTCGGCGGCCCATGTGGTGGCGGACCCGTACGCCGACGTCTCCCCGGACTCCCCGGCGGCCGTCGACTGGGACGCCACCCTGGCCTTCCGCCGCCACCTGTGGGCGCAGGGCCTCGGGGTCGCCGAGGCGATGGACACCGCACAGCGCGGCATGGGCCTGGACTGGACGGGCGCGGCGGAACTGATCAGACGCTCGGCGGCGGAGGCGAAGTCGGTGGGCGGCGCCATCGCCTGCGGCGCGGGGACGGACCAACTGGCTGATCCCGCAGACCTGTTGACGGTCCGTTCCGCGTACGAGGAGCAGCTGGCCGTGGTCGAGTCGACCGGCGCACAGGTGATCCTGATGGCCTCGCGGGCGCTGGCGGCAGCCGCGAAGTCGCCCGACGACTATCTCGAGACATACGGCCACCTCCTGCGCCAGGCGAGCGAGCCGGTGATCCTGCACTGGCTCGGCCCGATGTTCGACCCGGCGCTGACCGGCTACTGGGGCAGCGAGGACCTGGACGCGGCGACCGACACCTTCCTGGAGGTCATCGCCGCGCACCCCGACAAGGTCGACGGCATCAAGATCTCCCTCCTGGACCCTCAGCGCGAGATCGCCCTGCGCCGCCGCCTCCCGAACGGCGTCCGCTGCTACACGGGCGACGACTTCAACTACCCCGAACTGATCGCGGGCGACGACCAGGGCTTCAGCCACGCCCTGCTCGGCATCTTCGACCCGCTGGCACCGCTGGCGGCGCGGGCGGTGCGCGCGCTGGACACGGGCGACACGAAGGCGTTCCGCGCCCACCTGGACCCCACGGTCGACCTCTCCCGCCACCTCTTCGCGGCGCCCACCCGCTTCTACAAGACGGGCGTGGTGTTCCTGGCATGGCTGGCGGGCCACCAGGAGCACTTCACGATGGTGGGCGGCCTGCAGTCGGCGCGCTCGCTGCCGCATCTGGCCCGCGCCTACGAACTGGCGGACGGCCTGGGCCTGTTCCCGGACCCGGCGGTCGCCGAGTCCCGGATGAAATCCCTGCTGACGGTGTACGGAGTCGCCCCATGCCAGTAACGCCTGCGGTGAGCGAGGAACTCGCGCGCTTCTCCATCAACCAGATGACGGTGAAGCAGCTGTCGTTGCCGGAACTGGTGAGCGCGTGCGGGGAGTTGGGAATCCCCGGGGTCGGCCTCTGGCGCGAACCGGTGGCGGCCTACGGCCTGGAGCGGACCGCCAGGCTGATGCGTGACGCGGGCCTGTCCGTGACGACGCTCTGCCGGGGCGGTTTCCTCACGGCGATCGACCCGCACGCGCGCGTGGCGGCGATCGAGGACAACAAGGCGGCGATCGACGAGGCGGCGACGCTGGGGACGCGGACGCTGGTCCTGGTCTCCGGCGGCCTGCCGCCGGACTCGAAGGACCTGCGAGGGGCACGCGAACGCATCGCCGACGCGCTGGCGGAGCTCGCCCCGTACGCGGCGGTGCGGGGCGTCCGCCTGGCGATCGAGCCACTCCACCCGATGTTCGCGTCCGACCGCTGCGTGGTGTCCACCCTGGCGCAGGCGCTGGACCTGGCGGAGCGGTTTCCCGCGTCGCAGGTGGGGGTGTGCGTGGACACGTACCACGTCTGGTGGGACGACGAGGCCCCCGCCGGAATCGCCCGCGCGGGCGCGGCGGGCCGCCTGCACGCCTTCCAACTGGCGGACTGGGTGACGCCATTGCCCGAGGGCGTCCTGAACGGCCGCGGGCAGCTGGGGGACGGTGTGATCGACATGCGGGAGTGGCGGGGGTACGTGGAGCGGGCGGGGTACGCGGGCCCGGTGGAGGTGGAGTTGTTCAACGAGACCCTGTGGGCGAGGGAGGGGAGGGAACTCCTGTCGGAGACGGCTACGCGGTACGTGGCGTATGCCTGACGGGGACGCGGCGGGTCAACGTCTTGGCAGGTCGCACTCACTTCGGGTGACGGTACCGTCGTACAAGAGACCGCGACGCGCACCGGCGTCCAGACTCGCGCCCATGGGAGCAGTGATGACGAACCATCGGCAGGAGCAGGCCACCGAGGAAACCTGGATGTTCCCGCCGGCAGACGGCTGGACCTTTGACCAGGTCAAGCACTTGGAGCTGCCGTTCGACTGGGAACTCGTGGACGGAATGATCATGCCTCGCGGGCAGACCAAGTTCTGGCACAACCGGGTCCGGGACAGGATCGCGTACGCATTGGAGGCGGCCGCTGTCGACCCGTATGCCGTCGTGATCGAGCAGTGCGTCATGCTCGACGACCAGAACACCCCAAAGCCCGACGCGATCGTCTTCGATCCGCGTGGGCTCAGCTTCTTCGAGACCGAGTGCGTTCCCGTCGACAAGGTGGCCCTGGCCGTCGAGGTGGTCTCCCCGGGCTCCCGTCAGGACGACCGAGTCCGCAAGCCCGCGCTGTTCGCCGGGGCCAAAGTGGCTTGCTACTGGCGCGTGGAGCTCGACCGTGACCACCGGCTCGCGGTCCACGAATACTGGCTGCACGCCGAGACGCGGTCGTACATTCCCGCTCCCATGCATCCGGTGCACCACGACAAGCTGACGACGGAAGTGCCGTTCCCCGTGGAGATCGACCTCACGGAGCTCACCGAATTCTGACGCCTTGCTGAAAGGTTGCCCGCTGCCGCCGTACAACCCTTCTCGCCCGAAGAGGGTCGTACTTGGTGTCAGGGCTTCCGCAGGGGGGATCCGGGGGGATTCGCGGAGGGCCGGCAGGGGAGGGGAGACCCGTGGGGGCCCGGTCGGGAGAAGACCGGGCCCCCACGGGTCTGTAAGGCCGGAGTTGTACACAGGGCGCCCGCGCTGTCAGTGCCCGGCGGTAGCGTCGGATCATGTCGAGTCCAGTGGGAGTGACGACGGGATCGGTGCCCGCGGCGCGTGCCGCGGTCGTCGAGGGTGTCCTGGAGCGGATCACGTACGCCAACGAGGAGAACGGGTACACGGTCGCCCGCGTGGACACCGGCCGCGGCGGCGGCGATCTGCTCACCGTCGTCGGTTCGCTGCTCGGTGCGCAGGTGGGGGAATCGCTGCGGATGGAGGGGCGCTGGGGCTCCCATCCCCAGTACGGCAAGCAGTTCACCGTGGAGAACTACACGACGGTGCTGCCCGCCACCGTCCAGGGCATCCGCCGTTACCTCGGCTCCGGCCTCATCAAGGGCATCGGCCCCGTCATGGCCGACCGCATCACCACCCACTTCGGCGCCGACACCCTCGACATCATCGAGACCCAGCCCAAGCGGCTCGTGGAAGTGCCCGGCCTCGGCCCCAAGCGGACCAAGATGATCGCCGCCGCCTGGGAGGAGCAGAAGGCCATCAAGGAGGTCATGGTCTTCCTGCAGGGTGTCGGTGTCTCCACCTCCATCGCCGTGCGCATCTATAAGAAGTACGGCGACTCCTCCATCTCCGTCGTCAAGAACGAGCCCTACCGGCTGGCAGCCGACGTCTGGGGGATCGGTTTCCTCACCGCCGACCGCATCGCCCAGTCCGTCGGCATCCCGCACGACAGCCCGGAACGCGTCAAGGCGGGACTGCAGTACGCGCTGTCGCAATCCACCGACCAGGGGAACTGCTACCTCCCGGAGGAGCGGCTCATCGCCGACGCGGTGAAGCTGCTCCAGGTCGACACGGGGCTCGTCATCGACTGCCTCGCGGAACTCGCGGGCGAGGAGGAAGGGGTCGTACGGGAGGCAGTTCCCGGGCCCGAGGGGGAGCAGGACGTCACCGCCGTCTATCTCGTCCCCTTCCACCGTGCCGAACTCTCCCTCTCCGCCCAGCTCCTGCGCCTCCTCAGGACGACGGAAGACCGTATGCCCGGCTTCCGCGACGTGGACTGGGACAAGGCCCTGTCCTGGCTGGCCGGCCGCACCGGCGCCGAGCTCGCCCCGGAGCAGCAGGAGGCCGTCAGGCTCGCCCTGACCCGCAAGGTCGCCGTCCTGACCGGCGGCCCCGGCTGCGGAAAGTCCTTCACCGTCCGCTCGATCGTGGAGCTGGCCCGCGCCAAGAAGGCGAAGGTCGTCCTCGCCGCCCCCACGGGCCGCGCCGCCAAGCGCCTCGCCGAACTGACGGGGGCGGAGGCCTCCACCGTGCACCGTCTCCTCGAACTGAAGCCGGGGGGCGACGCGGCGTACGACAAGGAGCGGCCGCTCGACGCCGACCTGGTCGTGGTCGACGAGGCGTCCATGCTGGACCTGCTGCTCGCCAACAAGCTGGTGAAGGCCGTTCCGCCGGGTGCCCATCTGCTCTTCGTGGGCGATGTGGATCAGCTGCCGAGCGTCGGTGCGGGCGAGGTGCTTCGGCACATGCTCACCGACGAGAGCCCCGTCCCTGCCGTTCGGCTGACCCGTATCTTCCGGCAGGCCCAGCAGTCCGGGGTCGTCACCAACGCGCACCGGATCAACTCCGGCCTTCCGCCCATCACTCAGGGCCTCAGCGACTTCTTTCTCTTCGTGGAGGACGAGACCGAGGACGCCGGCCGCCTCACGGTGGACGTGGCCGCCCGCCGCATCCCGGCGAAGTTCGGCCTCGACCCGCGCCGCGACGTCCAGGTGCTGGCGCCCATGCACCGGGGCCCGGCGGGCGCCGGCAACCTGAACGGGCTGCTCCAGCAGGCCATCACGCCCAGCAGACCGGACGTACCGGAGAAGCGGTTCGGCGGCCGGGTGTTCCGCGTCGGCGACAAGGTCACCCAGATCCGCAACAACTACGAGAAGGGGCAGAACGGCGTCTTCAACGGCACGGTCGGCGTGGTCACGGCCCTCGACACGGACGAGCAGCGGCTCACGGTCCTGACGGACGAGGACGAGCAGATCCCGTACGAGTTCGATGAACTGGACGAGCTCGCCCACGCGTACGCGGTCACCATCCACCGCTCCCAGGGCAGCGAGTATCCGGCGGTGGTGATCCCCGTGACCACGGGGGCATGGATGATGCTGCAACGGAACTTGCTCTATACGGCGGTGACGCGCGCCAAGAAGCTGGTCGTTCTGGTCGGATCGCGCAAGGCTCTGGGACAAGCGGTACGCACGGTCTCGGCGGGCAGGCGCTGTACAGCGCTGGATTTTCGGCTCGCGGGCGGCCGGGCAAGTACCTCTCGAAGCCCCTCCGGATCCCCCGCCGGATCGCCCTCCGGAAATTTTGATCGATCATTCGAGTAGGAAAGGTCACAGAGCACTTCCAGAACCCGGGCGAACGGGGCAGGATGAGCAGGTTGGCGGCACTGAGTGCCGCCATTAGGCCCAATGGTCGACCCCGAGTGCACTCTCCAGGGCCAAATGGGGGATGGTAGAGACAGTCAGGGCACCTCGAAGAAGAGGCACAACGTCGGTGAGGGATGACGTGAGCGACAACTCTGTAGTACTGCGGTACGGCGATGGCGAGTACACCTACCCGGTGATCGATTCGACCGTCGGCGACAAGGGCTTCGACATCGGGAAGCTCCGCGCCCAGACCGGTCTGGTGACCCTGGACAGCGGCTATGGCAACACCGCCGCCTATAAATCCGCCATCACCTACCTCGACGGCGAAGAGGGAATCCTCCGGTACCGCGGCTATCCGATCGAGCAGCTGGCCGAGCGCTCCACCTTCCTCGAGGTGGCGTACCTGCTGATCAACGGCGAGCTGCCGAAGGTGGACGAGCTCTCCGCCTTCCGCAACGAGGTCACGCAGCACACGCTGCTGCACGAGGACGTCAAGCGGTTCTACGACGGCTTCCCGCGCGACGCCCACCCGATGGCGATGCTGTCGTCCGTGGTCAGCGCGCTGTCGACGTTCTACCAGGACAGCCACAACCCGTTCGACGAGGAGCAGCGCGACCTCTCGACGATCCGCCTTCTCGCCAAGCTTCCGACGATCGCGGCGTACGCCTACAAGAAGTCCGTGGGCCACCCGGTCGTCTACCCGAGCAACAACCTCGGCTACGTCGAGAACTTCCTGCGCATGACGTTCTCCGTGCCGGCCGCGGACTATGAACTCGACCCGGTCGTCGTCTCCGCGCTCGACAAGCTCCTGATCCTGCACGCGGACCACGAGCAGAACTGTTCGACCTCCACCGTGCGTCTGGTGGGCTCTTCGCAGGCGAACATGTTCGCCTCGATCTCCGCCGGCATCTCGGCCCTGTGGGGTCCGCTGCACGGTGGCGCCAACCAGTCCGTCCTGGAGATGCTCGAGGGCATCAAGCAGGACGGCGGCGACGTCGACACCTTCATCCGCAAGGTGAAGAACAAGGAAGACGGCGTGAAGCTCATGGGCTTCGGGCACCGCGTCTACAAGAACTTCGACCCCCGGGCGAAGATCATCAAGGCGGCGGCGCACGACGTCCTCTCGGCCCTCGGCAAGGATGACGAGCTGCTCGACATCGCGCTGAAGCTCGAGGAGCACGCGCTGGCCGACGACTACTTCGTCGAGCGCAAGCTCTACCCGAACGTGGACTTCTACACCGGTCTCATCTACCGGGCCATGGGCTTCCCGACCGAGATGTTCACCGTGCTGTTCGCGCTGGGCCGTCTGCCGGGCTGGATCGCCCAGTGGCACGAGATGATCAAGGAGCCGGGTTCGCGCATCGGTCGCCCGCGCCAGATTTACACCGGTGAGGTTCTCCGGGACTTCGTCCCGGTCGAGGGTCGCTGACTTTTCCGGAATCTGCAGGCCGGCTGTGGCTGGTCGCGCCCACGCGGCGTAGCCGCATATGTCACAGCCCCGCGCCCTTCGGGGCGCTCGGTCCAGCCCTAGCGAAAAGCGCCCCGCCGCCGATCCCCCCACGGGTCGACGGTCGGGGCGCTTTCCTTTTTCCCGGTTCGGATTCCCCCCACGGGATCCGGCCGGGCGTCTGCGGTGGTGCGCCGTGCTGCGATCTGCCGGGACGCGTACCAACCGGGAGGGCCGCTCAAGCTCCCCGGTGCACGTGCCCCGGCCAACGCACTCCAGGAACATCCCCCAAGATGTCCCCGATGTCTAGAGACGTCCCCCAAGACGTCTCTGGCATCGCACTCTTAGACTCGCGAGCCCCCTCAATGGTTACGTTCGGATCATTGTGATCTGCGTCTCTTGCATATGTCCCGAACGGGCGCAAGGGCCCCGATATGCCGATCGGGGCTCAAGGGTGAGGATACTGCGACCAGTATGTGAAGAGGCTATGTAAGTGACCTCAAGGCTATGCAAAGGTCCTCAGGCGCAGGCTGTTGCTCACCACGAAGACCGACGAGAACGCCATCGCGGCGCCCGCGATCATCGGGTTGAGCAGACCGGCCGCGGCGAGCGGCAGCGCGGCCACGTTGTAGCCGAAGGCCCAGAAGAGATTGCCCTTGATCGTGGCGAGGGTCCTGCGGGAGAGCCTGATGGCGTCGGCCGCGCCGCGCAAGTCCCCGCGCACCAGCGTCAGATCGCTCGCCTCGATCGCCGCGTCCGTGCCCGTGCCCATCGCCAGGCCCAGATCGGCGGTGGCGAGCGCGGCCGCGTCGTTGACCCCGTCCCCGACCATCGCCACGACCTTGCCCTCGCCCCGCAGCCGTCGTACGACATCGACCTTGTCCTCGGGCAGGACCTCGGCGTACACGGCGTCCGGGGCGATGCCGACGGCCTGTGCGACCGCTGCGGCGACGGCCCTGTTGTCGCCCGTCAGGAGCACCGGCGTCAGACCGAGCGCGCGCAGTTCGCGCACCGCTTCGGCGCTGGTGTCCTTCACGGTGTCGGCGACGCCGAGGACACCGCGCACCCTGCCGCCCCAGGCGACCAGGACGGCGGTGTGCCCCGCGGCCTCGGCGGCGGCCCGCGCGCGGGCGAGTCCGTCGGGGACCGCGACCTCGTCGACGATGCCGTCCCGGCCGACGAGCACCTTGCGCCCGTCCACCGTGCCCCGCACCCCGAGCCCGGCGACGCTCTCGAACGTGCCGGCGGGCGGCAGCTCATCGGTGCCGATTCCCAGGCGCTCGGCGGCGCCCGCGGCCACCGCCCGTGCCACGGGGTGCTCGGAAGCGTGCTCCAGGGCGCCCGCGAGCCGCAGCAGTTGCTGCTCGTCGGTGCCTTCGGCGACGTACACCTCGCGCAGTGTCATACGGCCCGTCGTCACCGTCCCGGTCTTGTCCAGGACGACCGTGTCGACGCGCCGCGTGGACTCCAGGACCTCCGGGCCCTTGATGAGGATGCCGAGCTGCGCGCCGCGTCCCGTGCCGACCATCAGGGCGGTCGGCGTCGCGAGGCCGAGCGCGCACGGGCAGGCGATGATCAGGACGGCGACGGCCGCCGTGAAGGCCGCGGTCGCGTCGCCGGTGAGGCCGAGCCAGGCGCCGAGCGTGGCGACGGCGATCAGGAGCACCACCGGCACGAAGACCCCGGCGATCCGGTCGGCGAGCCGCTGCACCTGGGCCTTGCCGGTCTGCGCTTCCTCGACGAGCCGCGCCATCCTGGCCAGTTGGGTGTCGGCGCCGACACGGGTGGCCTCGACGACGAGCCGCCCCGAGACGTTCGTGGTCGCCCCGGTCACCGCGTCGCCCACCGCCACGTCCACCGGCACGGACTCGCCGGTCAGCATCGACACGTCGACCGCGGACGCGCCCTCCACGACGGTGCCGTCGGTCGCGACGGTCTCCCCGGGGCGTACGGCGAAACGGTCGCCGACGGCCAGCCGGTCGACCGGAACCCGCACCTCCCTGCCGTCCCGCAGCACGGCCGCGTCCTTGGCGCCCAGTTCGAGCAGCGCCCGCAGCGCCGCGCCGGCCCGCCGCTTGGAGCGGGCCTCCAGCCAGCGGCCGAGCAGGATGAACGTGATGACGCCCGAGGCGACTTCGAGATAGATGGTCGAGGCCGCGTCGGCGCGCGACACCGTGAACTCGAAGGGGTGCCGCATGCCCGGCATGCCCGCGTCGCCGAGGAACAGCGCCCACAGCGACCAGCCGAAGGCGGCGAGCGTGCCCACGGACACCAGGGTGTCCATCGTCGCGGCGCCGTGCCGCAGATTCGTGAACGCCGCCCGGTGGAAGGGCAACCCGCCCCAGACGACGACGGGCGCGGCAAGCGTCAGCGAGAGCCACTGCCAGCTGTCGAACTGCAGCGAGGGGACCATGGCGAGCAGCACGACGGGCAGCGAGAGCAGCGCGGAGACGATGAGCCGCTGCCGCAGGGTGTCGGGCTCGGTGATGTCGGCGGTGGTGGGATGCTCCCCGGCCCCGGGTTCGGCGGGCTCGGGGACGATCTCCTTCGCCGTGTAGCCGAGCTTCTCGACCGTGGCGACCAGCTGCGCGACCTCGGTCCCTTCCGCGTACGAGACCTTCGCCTTCTCCGTGGCGAGGTTGACCGAGGCGGTCACGCCCTCCATGCGGTTCAGCTTCTTCTCGATGCGGGCCGAGCAGGAGGCGCAGGTCATACCGCCGACGGCGAGTTCGACTTCGTTCATGGTTCTCTCGTGACTGCGTGACTACTGGGATGGTGTGGCTGCGGGCCCTGTGACGGTGCCACAGGGCCCGGGGTACCCGGCAGGCGGCAGGTCAGGCCTTGACGCCGGTCAGCTCGTAGCCCGCCTCGTCGACCGCGGCGCGCACCGCGGCCTCGTCGAGCGGGGCGTCGGAGACCACGGTCACCTGGCCCGTGGAGGCCACCGCCTTGACCGAGCTGACGCCCGCGAGCTCCGAGATCTCGCCGGCGACGGCGCCCTCGCAGTGGCCACAGGTCATGCCGGTCACCTCGTACACGGTGGTCACGGCGCCCTGCGGCGTCTCGGCGGCGCCGCCCGAGTGGCAGGAACCACTGGGGGAGCAGCAGGAGCCGGCGGTCTCGGTCTCGGCCTGCTGGAGCTCGGTCTGGGCGCTCATGTCGTTCTCCTCGGTGAGGGTGCGGCGTATGTGCGTATGCGACGTAATGTGCAGGAGGGGCCCCGGAGTCCCCGGGGGCCTCCCGACGCTCACCACACTATACCCCTAGGGGGTACTTCTCAACGAGGGGGGCGCGCTGCGCGGCCCGCTCGGAGGGTCAGTCCCTGCGCCCCCGGTTGCCGGGCCGCGCCGCGACCCAGGCGCGGATCGTGTCCGCGTACCAGTAGGGCTTGCCGCTCTCCACGTGGTCGGGCTCGGGAAGCAGGCCGTGCTTGCGGTAGGAGCGCACGGTGTCGGGCTGCACCCGGATGTGTGCGGCGATGTCCTTGTACGACCAGAGCCTTCGGTCGGTCATCAGTGGCACCTCCCTGCGGGTGCCGCAGGGGCGGCTCGGGGGGAGCCGTCGGGGGAGCTGCGGCACGACGCTGGCGATCACTCAGCCTTGTGCCCGGTGAACGACGCGGAGTGAGCGCAGGGGGGCGGCTGTCGACTGCCTGTGACGCAAGGCCCGCGTATACGGGACATGTGTGACAGGGGGAGGTTCTTTGTGACGCGTGTGATGCATCCAGGGGGGCGCGTCAGCGCGGCGCGAAACGGGCGCACGGATACGGAGCGCGAGGGGGGCGGCCCGAAGCGAGGTGGACCGGACCTGCTGCGCCAAGCCCGGTCCACCGGCTTCCCCGCAACCCCTGTGCCGTACAGGCACCGAAGGGGTCCCCCTCGCCGGTTGGCTCGAAGGCAACAGCCTGCCGCCGGCGCGTCCCGCCGGTCTTGGAAAAAACCGCAGCCCTAAAGACCGCAGCCCTAGAGAAGGACCAGGCTCGTCGGTTCGTCCGCGAGGCGGTCGGCCGCCGGTGGTCCTTCGAGCGGCCGGGGCGTGCGCCGCCCCGCTGCGAACTCGCGCGGCGTACAGCCCGTCATCGCCTTGAACTCGCCGCTCAGATGCGACTGGTCGTAATAGCCGCAGACCGCCGCCGTCTCCGCCTGGCTGCGCCCCGCAGCGAGCATCCGCCGTGCCCGCTGCAGCCGAAGCACCCGGCCCGCGGCCTTGGGCCCGATGCCGATCCGCTCCCGGAAGCGGCTCTCCAGCTGCCGTACGCTCCAGCCGACTTCATCGGCGATGTGCCCGACCGGGGCGGCGCCCCCGGTGCGCACCAGCTCGCCCCACGCCCGCACCGTCCGCGCCCCGGCCGGCGGCCCCGCGGCGGACCAGCGGGCGAAGGCGTCGTCCAGGAGGGCGAAACGGGTGCTCCAGGAGGGCGAAACGGGTGCTCCAGGAGGGCGAAACGGGTGCTCCAGGAGGGCAGGGAGTCCAGCGCCGCGGCGAGTTCGGCGATCGAGTGCCAGCGGCCGGGGCCGGGCCGCACGCCCAGCGCGTCCGGGTCGAGGCTGCGGTCGGCCACCTCGTGCAGGGCGGTCCCGAAGAGGGTGAACGCGGCCCACGGCGTGAGCAGCACCTCGATGCCCGCGAGGTGCCCGTCGTGCTCGCCGATCACCGGCGTCGTGCCGAGCCCGGAGAGCACGGAGACCAGCGACACGCTCTCCGGCTCCGGGCCGCCGCCCGTGAGCGCGGAGATTCGCACCGGGCGCTCGAAGCCGAGCATCAGCGTCACCGCGCCGATCGGCACCTCGAGCCTGCGCCGCGGCCTGCCGAGCGCGAGCCGGATCCCCCGGTAGCTGATGACCCCCGGCCGCAGCCGGGGGTGCGGGGCGGCGAGCGCCACCTCCCAACTGCCCAGCGGGCAGCGCGCGTACCGGGTGCCCGGAGCCATCGGGGCCGCCCCTAGGCGCCGCAGGAACGCAGGAACGAGCGGGTGCGGCGGGCGATGGGCCCCGGCTTGTCCGGCGGGCACGGATACATGTCCTGCTCGACGATGGCGAACAGATCCACGTCCAGCTTCTGCGCCGCCGCGAGCACCGGCTCCAGGGCGGGCACCCCCGACGGCGGCTCGCACATCACACCGCGCGCCACGGCGGGACCGAACGGCATCTCCTGCGCCCGCACCTCGGCGAGCACCGCCGGGTCGACCTGCTTGAGGTGCAGATAGCCGATGCGCTCGCCGTACGTCTCGATGAGCTTGACGCTGTCGCCGCCGCAGTAGGCGTAGTGCCCGGTGTCCAGGCAGAGCGAGACGAGGTCGGAGTCCGTCGCGTCGAGGAAACGCGTCACGTTCTCCTCGGTGTCGATGTGCGTGTCCGCGTGCGGATGGACGACGACCCGCAGGCCGTACCGCTCGCGCACCCGGTACGCCAGGCGCTCGGTCTGCAGCGTGAGCTGGCGCCACTGCTCCGGTGTGAGCGTGCGGTCCTCCAGGACCTCGCCGGTCTTGTCGTCGCGCCAGAAGGAGGGGATGACGACCAGATGCCGGGCGCCCATCGCCTGGGTGAGGGCGGCGATACCGGCCACGTGCTCCCAGGTCCTGTCCCAGACGGCGGGCCCGTGATGCAGGCCGGTGAAGACCGTCCCGGCGGAGACCTTCAGGCCGCGCCGCTGTGTCTCGGCGGTCAGTTCGGCGGGATCGGTGGGCAGATAGCCGTACGGGCCGAGCTCGATCCACTCGTATCCGGAGTCCGCCACCTCGTCGAGGAAGCGGCTCCAGGGGACCTGCCCGGGATCCTCGGGGAACCACACGCCCCACGAGTCGGGCGCCGAGCCGATGCGGATGCGTGACAGCGTCGTCATGGCAGCCAGCTTTCAGGGCGGCGGAGAAGAGTGTCAAGGAGTCGTCCGAATGTAAGGACAATGTGTTGACAGGGTTCGTGGGGCGGGATTAGACCTAGGGGTGGGCGACGCCGAGAGGGAGTGCAGGGTGACGGTGGCTGATCCGTATGCCGATCCGTATGTCGATCCGTTTGACGTCATCACCATGGGGCGGATCGGGGTGGACCTCTATCCCCTGCAGGCCGGGGTGCCGCTCGCCGAGGTCACCACCTTCGGCAAGTACCTCGGCGGCTCCGCGTCGAACGTCGCGGTGGCGGCGGCACGCCTCGGCCGCCGGGTGGCGCTCCTCACGCGCACGGGCGAGGACCCCTTCGGGGAGTATCTGCACCGGGCGCTGCGGGAGTTCGGGGTCGACGACCGGTGGGTGAAGGGGGTCGCCGGGCTCCCCACGCCGGTCACCTTCTGCGAGGTCTTCCCGCCCGACGACTTCCCGCTCTACTTCTACCGGCAGCCGAAGGCGCCCGACCTGGAGATGTACGAGAGCGAACTCGACCTCGGCGCGATCGCCGCCGCGCGGGTGTTCTGGATGACGGGTACGGGGCTGAGCGCGGAGCCCAGCCGCTCGGCGACGCTGGCGGCGCTCGCGGCCAGGAGCCGGCGCGAGGTCACCGTCTTCGACCTGGACTGGCGGCCGATGTTCTGGAGCGACCCGCAGGAAGCCAGACCCTTCTACGCCGAAGCCCTGCGGCACGCGACCGTCGCCGTCGGCAATCTCGACGAGGTTGAGGTGGCGACGGGGGAGCGGGAGCCGTACGCCGCCGCTCGGGCCTTGCTGGCGGCGGGAGTTGAGCTGGCCGTGGTGAAACAGGGCCCGAAGGGTGTGCTCGCCGTCAGCCGCTCCGGGGAGGTCGCCGAGGTGCCGCCCTTGCCCGTGACCGTCCTGAACGGTCTGGGGGCGGGGGACGCGTTCGGCGGGGCGCTGTGTCATGGGTTGCTCGGGGGGTGGGGGCTTGAGCGGGTCATGCGGTACGCCAATGCGGCGGGGGCGATTGTCGCTTCGCGGCTGGAGTGCTCGTCCGCCATGCCGTTCCCTGATGAGGTCGAGGCGGCGGTTGAGGCGGGGGAAATCTCAGCCCGTCCGGCACTTGAGGACGAACTCGGCGAAGCCGGTGATCGACGGTGACTGATATCGCCGGGCTCACCCGCATCAGGGCCTCCCGCCCAGAAGCCATCGCTGAGGCCGCTTCCCGCCGTACCCGGCGGCCTCTCCTCGGCGACGGCGGGCGATTGATGATCATCGCTGCCGATCACCCCGCACGCGGCGCTCTCTCCGTGGGGGGACGTCCGTTCGCCATGGCCAACCGCGGGGACCTCCTCGAACGGCTCTGTCTCGCGCTCTCGCGCCCCCGCGTGGACGGCGTGCTCGCCACCGCCGACATCCTGGAGGATCTCCTCCTGCTCGGCGCCCTCGACGGGAAGGTCGTCATGGGTTCCATGAACAGGGGTGGACTCGCCGGGGCCTCGTTCGAGCTGGACGACCGGTTCACCGGGTATCGCGCAGAGGATCTGGAACGGCTCGGGTTCGACGCGGGGAAGCTGCTGCTGCGGGTCGACTACGACGACCCCGGATCGCTCGCCACCATGGACGCCGCCGCACGGGCCGTCGACGCGATGGCCGCCCGCAGGCTGCCCGTCTTCGTGGAGCCGTTCCTCTGCCGCCGCCCGGCGGACGGCGGACCGCCGCGCAACGATCTGAGCGCCGACGCCGTCACCACGTCCATCGCCATCGCCTCCGGCCTCGCCGGGACATCGGCGTACACCTGGCTGAAGGTCCCCGTCACCGAGAACCCGGACGACATGGAGCGGGTCATGGAGACCAGCACACTGCCCGCCGTGCTGCTCGGCGGTGATCTGGGGGACGACAGTGACGCCGCGTACGAGAAGTGGCGCGGCGCCCTGCAACTGCCCACCGTCCAAGGGCTCGTCGCGGGGCGCACGCTGCTGTACCCGGCGGACGGGGACGTGGCGGGCGCGGTCGACACCGCCGTCGGACTGCTGTAGGAGGGCCACATGACGTACGTACCGAAGGGCAGTGCGGTCGAGCCGCCGTACGTCCTCGACCTCGGTCCCAAGCGGACCGGACTCAGCCATTCCGAGCTACGGGTGATCGAACTGGAGCCCGGCACCACGCACTCCTTCGCCACCGGAGAGAGTGAATGGATCGTGCTCCCGCTGACCGGCGGCTGTACGGTGCAGGCGGAAGGCGAGATCATCGAACTGCTGGGCCGGGACGGCGTGTTCAGCGGAGTCAGCGACTTCGCCTATGTGCCCCGTGATGCCCAGATCCAGATCGCCTCCGGCGCGGGAGGCCGCTTCGCCCTGGCAGGAGCGAAGTGCGAGCGTCGACTCCCCGCCCGCTACGGCTCCGCGCCGGAGGTCTCCGTCGAACGACGCGGCAGCGGCAACTGCGCCCGCGAGGTCCGCAACTTCGCGTCCGCCGACGCCTTCGACTGCGACCGTCTCATCGCCGTCGAGGTGATCACACCGGGCGGCAACTGGTCCTCGTACCCGCCGCACAAGCACGACGAGAACCGCCCCGGCCTGGAGACCGAGCTCGAAGAGATCTATTACTTCGAGATCGAGTCGCCGGGCGGACACGAAGGCTTCGGGTATCAGCGCGTGTTCCCCTCCCGCCCCGGCGGCACCGACGTCCTCGCCGAGGTGCGCACCGGCGACGCCGTGCTCGTCCCCGACGGCTGGCACGGGCCTTCCATCGCCCAGCCGGGGCACGCCATGTACTACCTGAACGTGATGGCGGGACCGGGGCCCGAGCGGGAGTGGCGGATCTGCTTCCACCCCGATCACACGGAGGGATACCGATGACCGTGACGAACACGGTGAGGCTCACCACCGCGCAGGCGCTCGTCCGCTTCCTGTCCCGGCAGTTCACCGAGCGGGACGGCCGTCGGCAGAGGCTCATCGGCGCCACCTGGGGCATCTTCGGGCACGGGAACGTGGCGGGGATCGGCCAGGCGCTCGTCGAGTACGCCGATGAGATGCCCTACCACCAGGGGCGCAACGAGCAGGCCATGGTGCACGCCGCCGTCGGGTACGCCCGCCAGTCCGGCCGGCTCTCCACGCACGCCGTCACCACCTCCATCGGGCCCGGCGCGACCAACCTCGTCACCGGCGCCGCGCTCGCGACCGTCAACCATCTGCCGGTCCTGCTGCTGCCCGGCGACACCTTCGCGACCCGACCCGCCGACCCGGTGCTCCAGCAGCTCGAAGTCCCGTACGCGGGCGATGTGTCGGTGAACGACTGTCTGCGGCCGGTGTCCAAGTACTTCGACCGGATCACCCGGCCCGAGGCCCTGATCCCGGCCGCGCTCGCCGCGATGCGCGTGCTCACCGACCCGGCCGCCACCGGCGCCGTCACGCTCGCCCTGCCGCAGGACGTGCAGGCGGAGGCGTACGACTGGCCGGCGGAGTTCTTCGCGGAACGGACCTGGGCCGTACGCCGCCAGGCGCCCGACCCGCAGGAGCTCGCCGCCGCCGCACGGCTCGTACGGGACTCCCTGCGCCCCCTGATCGTCGCGGGCGGCGGAGTGCACCACAGCGCCGCCGAGGACGCGCTGCGTGAGCTCGCCGACGCCACCGGGATCCCGGTCGCCTCCACACAGGCCGGCAAGGGGTCCCTGCGCTTCGACCACCCGGCGGACGTCGGCGGCATCGGGCACACCGGCACCGCGACCGCCGACGAACTGGCCTGCACCGCCGACCTGGTGATCGGCGTCGGCACCCGCTACAGCGACTTCACGACGTCCTCCGGGACGCTCTTCGCCGCGCCGGACGTCCGCTTCCTCAACCTCAACATCACGTCCTTCGACGGTCACAAGATGGCGGGCACCCCGCTGATCGCCGACGCGCGCGCCGGGCTGCGGGCCCTGACCGGGGCGCTCGACGGCTACCGCGTCACGGACGCCTATGCCGCCGAGTACACCGACGACAAGGTGCGCTGGGAGCAGCGCGTCGACGCGGCGTACGCGGTCGACGAACCCGACGTACGGCCCACTCAGGCCCAAGTCCTCGGCCTGCTCGACGAGTTGGTCACGGAGCAGGACGTGATCATCAACGCCGCCGGGTCGCTCCCCGGTGATCTGCACAAGCTGTGGCGGGCCCGCTCGCCGCGCCAGTACCACGTCGAGTACGGCTACTCCTGCATGGGATACGAGATCCCCGCCTCGATCGGCGTCGCGATGGCCGCCCCGGACCACCACGTCTGGGCGCTGGTCGGCGACGGGACATATCTCATGATGCCCACCGAAATCGTCACGGCCGTCCAGGAGAACATTCCGGTCAAGATCGTGATCCTGCAGAACCACGGGTACGCGTCCATCGGCGGCCTCTCCGAGTCCGTGGGCGGCGAGCGCTTCGGCACCGCCTACCGCTTCCGGGCGCCGGACGGGACGTACACGGATGCCCCGCTGCCCGTTGATCTCGCGGCCAACGCGGCCTCGCTCGGGATGCGGGTGATCCGCGCCAAAACCGTCGGTGACCTGCGCGATGCCCTCGCCGATGCGCGCTCGGCCGACCGGCCCACATGTGTCTACATCGAGACGGAAACGGCAGACACAGTGTCGGGCCCGCCCCCCGCGCAGGCATGGTGGGATGTGCCCGTGGCCGAGACAGCGACCCGACCGTCGGCGGTCAAGGCCAGAGAAGAGTACGACCGGCACGTCACAGCCCGACGCCGCCATCTGTGAGGCCTGTGAGGCCTGTGAGACCTGTGCGAGTGCCGCCGCCAGCTGAGAGTAGGGATGCTTGATCATGACGAAGACCGTCAATCACTGGATCGGTGGGAAGACCGTCGAGGGTGCGTCGGCTACGTACGGTCCGGTGACCGACCCGGCGACCGGCGCCGTCACCACCCAGGTCGCCTTCGCCTCCGTGGACGAGGTGGACGCCGCCGTCGCCTCCGCGAAGGCCGCGTACGAGACGTGGGGCAAGTCGTCCCTCGCCAAGCGCACCTCGGTGCTCTTCGCCTTCCGCGCGCTGCTCGACGCCAACCGTGACGCGATCGCCGAGCTGATCACCGCCGAGCACGGCAAGGTGCACTCGGACGCGCTCGGCGAGGTCGCCCGTGGCCTGGAGATCGTCGACCTGGCGTGCGGGATCACCGTGCAGCTGAAGGGCGAGCTGTCGACGGAGGTGGCATCGCGCGTCGACGTGTCGTCCATCCGCCAGCCGCTCGGCGTCGTCGCCGGCATCACGCCGTTCAACTTCCCGGCCATGGTGCCGATGTGGATGTTCCCGCTGGCCATCGCGTGCGGCAACACCTTCATCCTGAAGCCGTCGGAGAAGGACCCGTCGGCGTCGATGAAGATCGCCGAGCTGCTGAGCGAGGCCGGTCTGCCGGACGGCGTCTTCAACGTCGTACACGGTGACAAGGTGGCCGTGGACGCGCTGCTCGAGCACCCGGACGTGGCCGCCGTCTCCTTCGTCGGCTCGACGCCCATCGCCCGCTACATCCACACCACCGCGTCCGCCAACGGCAAGCGCGTGCAGGCGCTCGGCGGCGCCAAGAACCATATGCTGGTCCTGCCGGACGCCGACCTGGACGCGGCCGCGGACGCCGCGGTCTCCGCGGCCTACGGCTCGGCGGGCGAGCGCTGCATGGCCATCTCGGCCGTGGTCGCGGTCGGCTCCGTCGGTGACGCGCTGGTCGCGAAGATCAAGGAGCGCGCCGAGAAGATCAAGATCGGTCCCGGCAACGACCCGACGTCCGAGATGGGCCCGCTCATCACGGCCGCGCACCGCGACAAGGTCGCCTCGTACGTGACGGGCGCGAAGGCCGAGGGCTGCGAGGTCGTGCTCGACGGCACGGGCTACACTGTCGAGGGCCACGAGGACGGCCACTGGATCGGCCTCTCGCTGCTCGACCGGGTGCCGACCTCCGCGAAGGCCTACCAGGACGAGATCTTCGGCCCGGTGCTCTGCGTGCTGCGGGTCGACACGTACGAGGAGGGCGTGGCGCTGATGAACGCCTCGCCGTTCGGCAACGGCACCGCGATCTTCACCCGTGACGGGGGCGCCGCGCGCCGCTTCCAGCTGGAGATCGAGGCGGGCATGGTCGGCGTGAACGTGCCGATCCCCGTGCCGGTGGGCTACCACTCCTTCGGTGGCTGGAAGGACTCGCTCTTCGGCGACCACCACATCTACGGCAACGACGGCACGCACTTCTACACGCGCGGCAAGGTGATCACCACGCGCTGGCCGGACCCGTCGGACGCCCCGGCGGGCGTCGACCTGGGATTCCCGCGCAACCACTAGCGGCTGCGCGCCGGGCGGTGCGCCCCGTTCATCACCGGCTTCGCCGAGTTCGTCCTCAAACTCCCCCAAGCTCTTAAAGAGCAGGGAGGCACCCCCTCGACGGGCTGGAGATCCAGCCCGTCCGGCGTTTGAGGAGCGGGGTCCGGGGGCCGCTCGTACCGCACCCGTCGTACATGGGAGCCCGCGCCTACTCCCCAGGTAGGTAAGCGGGTTCACCCCGGCGGCTGCCTCGGATGTCGGCCCCCGCCCGTACGGTTGACGCATGGATCTACGACTGCCCAAGCGCGGACTGCTCGCCGCCGGCGCCGCCCTCGCGGTGCTGGTGGGCGCGGGCACCTGGACGGCGGTGGCATCGGACGACGCCCCCGCCGTGCACCGCTCGGACCGCGTCATGGAGATGAGGAGCGCGGGCGGCGCGAAGATCGATACGTCGTACTTCACCGCGGGCGACAGCGACGCGAAGCGCCCGGCCGTCCTCATCGGCCACGGCTTCGGAGGCAGCAAGGCCGATGTGCGGGACCAGGCCGAAGACCTCGCCCGCGAGGGCTATGCCGTGCTCACCTGGTCCGCCCGCGGCTTCGGCAGGTCCACCGGCAAGATCGGCCTGAACGACCCGAAGGGCGAGGTCTCCGACGTCTCCCGGCTGATCGACTGGCTGGCCGACCGCCCCGAGGTGGAGCTGGACAAGGACGGCGACCCGCGGGTGGGCCTCACCGGCGCCTCGTACGGCGGCGCGATCTCCCTCCTCGCCGCAGGGCACGACCAGCGCGTGGACGCCATCGCCCCCCAGATCACGTACTGGAACCTCAGCGACGCACTCTTCCCCGACGGCGTGTTCAAGAAGCTCTGGGCGGGCCTCTTCATCAGCACGGGCGGCGGCTGCGACCGGTTCGAGAAGCAGCTCTGCGAGATGTACGACCGGGTCGCGGTCTCCGGGAAGCCGGACGACCGGGCCCGCGAGCTCCTCGCGGACCGCAGCCCGTCCGCCGTCGGCGACCGCATCAAGGTGCCCGCCCTGATCGTGCAGGGCCAGTCCGACTCCCTCTTCCCGCTGGGCCAGGCCGACGCGATGGCCAAGGCGATCCGCGGCAACCACGCACCCGTCTCCGTCGACTGGATCTCCGGCGGCCATGACGGCGGGGACCGCGAGACGGGCCGGGTGAACGCCCGCATCGGGTCGTGGTTCGACCGCTATCTGAAGGACGACAAGAGCGCGGACACGGGACCGGCGTTCCGGGTCACGCGCACCGGAGGCATCGACTCCACCGATGGCGCCGCCACGTTGCGCGGCGCGAGCGCGGACCGGTATCCGGGCCTGGAGAGCGGCCTCCGCAAGGTGCCGCTGACCGGCAGCGCACCCGGAATCGCGGCCGGGGGCGCGTTCGGGCAGGGCGCCGCCGGAAGCGAGGACCGGCGTGCGGTCGCCGGGCGCGAGCAGAGCTTCGAGAATCCGGCGGGGGCCGCGCCGCCCGCGATCTCCGCGCTGCCGGGCGTCGGAGGCGGCGGCCTCTCCCAGCTGTCCTCGCTCGGCGTCGGCGTATCCCTCGACTTCCCCGGGCAGTACGCCGCGTTCGAGTCGGCGCCGCTGAAGGACGACGTGCGGCTCACCGGATCGCCGACCGTGCGGGTGCACGTGAAGTCCGAGAGCGACGACGCGGTGCTCTTCGGGAAGGTGTACGACGTGGGTCCGGGCGACGAGCAGCCGGTGCTGCCCGCGCAACTGGTCGCGCCGGTAAGGGTGGAGGGCGCGGGAGCCAAGGGCGGCAAGGACGTCGACCTGACCCTGCCCGCCGTCGACCACGACCTGCAGAAGGGCCACCGCCTCCGCCTCGTCCTCTCCTCGACGGACCTGGGCTATGCCTCTCCGGCGGAGCCCACCACGTACACGGTGTCCCTCAAGAGCGACCTGTCGGTCCCGACCGCGCCCGGCGTGAAGACGGCGGCCGCGCCGCTGCCCTCCTGGGTGTGGTGGCTGCCGCTCGCCGGGGCGGTCATCGCGCTCGGGCTCCTGCTGACCGCGCGGCGCCGGACGACGGCGCCCGCGCCGGACCCGCAGCTCGCCGAAGTCCCGCTGCAGATCACGGACTTGAGCAAGCGGTACGCGAAGTCGACGGACCGGTACGCGGTCCGTGACGTGTCCTTCCGCGTGGAGCGGGGCCAGGTGCTCGGCCTCCTGGGGCCGAACGGCGCGGGCAAGACGACGACCCTGCGCATGCTGATGGGCCTGATCCGCCCCGACGCGGGCGAGATCCGCGTCTTCGGGCAGGCGATCCGGGCGGGCGCCCCCGTCCTCTCCCGGGTCGGCGCCTTCGTCGAGGGCGCCGGATTCCTCCCGCACCTCTCCGGCCGGGAGAACCTGGAGCTGTACTGGAAGGCCACCGGACGCCCCGCCGGGGACGCCCACCTGGACGAGGCGCTGGAGATCGCGGGGCTCGGCGACGCGCTTGCCCGCGCGGTGCGGACGTACTCCCAGGGCATGCGGCAGCGGCTCGCCATCGCCCAGGCGATGCTCGGCCTGCCGGACCTGCTGATCCTCGACGAACCGACCAACGGCCTCGACCCGCCGCAGATCCGCGAGATGCGCGAGGTGATGATCCGGTACGCCGAGGGCGGCCGCACGGTCATCGTCTCCAGCCATCTCCTGGCGGAGGTCGAACAGTCCTGCACCCACCTGGTGGTCATGGACCGCGGCCGTCTCGTCCAGGCGGGCCCGGTGTCCGAGATCGTCGGCTCCGGCGACACCCTGCTCGTTGGCCTCGCGGACGACATCTCCGACCCGCTGGTCGACAAGGTCGCCGCGCTGCCCGGCGTGGCTTCGGCGGTCCGCGCCGACGGCGGCCTCCTGGTGCGGCTCGACGGCACGGACGGCGCGAGCGCCGCACGGCTGCTGCCCGAACTGGTGCGCCTGGAGCTGCCCGTGGACGCCCTCGGCCCGCACCGCCGCCTTGAGGACGCCTTCTTGACCCTGATCGGAGGGGACTCCGCGTGAGCGCCATCACTGAGCAAGAGCCCGTGCCCACGGCTGGGCCCAGGCTCGTCGAGACCGCGCCCGGCTACCGCCCGGGGCGGACGCTGCCGCTGCGGGTCGAGGCGGTACGCCAGCTGAAGCGGCGCCGCACGCTGGTGATGGGCGCGGTGATGGGCCTGCTGCCGTTCATCCTGCTCATTGCCTTCGCCGTCGCGGGGTCGCCGGGCGCCGAGAACGGCCGGGTGACGCTGATGGACACGGCCACCGCGTCCGGCGCGAACTTCGCGGCGACGTGTCTGTTCGTGTCGGCGGGCTTCCTGCTGGTCATCCCCGTGGCCCTGTTCTGCGGAGACACGATCGCCTCAGAGGCAAGCTGGTCGTCCCTGCGCTACTTGCTGGCGGCCCCCGTACCGCGAGCCCGCCTCCTCTGGTCCAAACTGGCCGTCGCGCTGGGCCTGAGCGCGGCGGCCATGATCCTGCTCCCTCTGATCGCCTTCGCGGTCGGTACGGCGGCGTACGGCTGGGGCCCGCTGGAGATCCCGACCGGCGGCACGATGCCGGCGGGCACGGCGGCGCAGCGCCTCGTGATCGTCGTGGCGTATGTCTTCGTGTCCCAACTGGTGACTGCCGGGCTCGCGTTCTGGCTTTCGACGAAGACGGACGCGCCTCTGGGCGCGGTCGGCGGGGCGGTCGGCCTGACGATCGTGGGCAACGTCCTGGACGCGGTGACGGCGCTGGGCAGCTGGCGCGATTTCCTGCCGGCGCACTGGCAGTTCGCGTGGGCGGACGCGATTCAGCCTCGGCCGGAGTGGGGCGGGATGATTCAGGGGGCGGCGGTCTCGGTGACGTACGCGGTGGTGCTGTTCGCGTTGGCGTTCCGGGGGTTTGCGCGGAAGGACGTGGTCAGCTGAGGTTCCCTGCCGGGGGTTTTGGTGGGCCTGTGGTGGTGTTCGTACCGGGGCCGCCCGGTTGTCCCGAGGTTGGCGGTTCCGGGCCGGGTGTAAAGGGCGCTCCTTCGTCGCGTCGGCTGCGCCGATTCCGCTTCGCTCCACCCTTGACACCCAACCCTCCACCGCGCGAAGCCATATGACCGGGCGGCCCTGGAAGCGGGGCTCTCGGGGACCGCCGGTCGGGTCATCAGGCTTCGCGGCCGGGTGCGGACTAGTTCGTATCAGTGCAGCCGAGTGGGAGGGGTGCGCGGTCGGTTCGGGGATGGGTGGCCGGTTTCGTCAAGCGTCTGCCGACCGGATCTTCCGGCCCTGACCGGGAGAGAGAGGGGGTGTGGGGAACCTACTTCGGCAAAGTTGCGTTTCGTAGTGCCGCGCGCCCCCCTTGTGTCAGAACACTACTTTTCCAAAGTAGGTCCCCCACCCCCCCCACCTGCCCATGACCGTGACGGTCACCCCGGAAGATCCGGCCGGTAGACGCTTGACGAGACCGGTGCCGATCCCCGGACCGGCCGCGCACCCCTCCCACCCGGCTGCGCTGATACGAACTAGTCCGCACCCGGCAGGAAAGCCGGACACCCCACGGACCCGTCCCCGTGAGCCCCGCTTCGTGGCCGCCCGGTCAATTCGCCTCTCGCGGTGGAGGGTTGGGTGTCAAGGGTGGAGCGCAGCGGAATCGGCGCAGCCGACGCGCAGCGCAGCGGAGCGCCCTTGATTCCCGGCCCGGAACCGCCACTCTCGGGAGAACCGGGCGGCCCCGGCGCCGATCAAAGCCACAGGCCCGGCAAAGCCCCCCACCGCACACCACGCGGAACGTAACCTCGTAGGGATGGCGCGTACAAGGGGAAGGGGACGGGGCCGGCAGCCCCAAGTCCTGCCCGGGCACCGGGTGCGGGAAGCGCCGGAACCTGCGGCGCAAGGCCCTGACCGGTCGTGGCTGCTGGGCGTCGGCGCGGCAGTCGCAAGCGTGAGCGTCGTCGTGCTGATCGTCGTCCTGGCGCCGCGCCATCTGCTGGGCTGGGACACCGCCGGGGCTCGTGTCCCGGACCGCGCGAAGGCGATCAACGACATTCGGACCACCCTGCTCCAAGGGCTGGCCGGGATGGCTCTGCTGGTGGGAGCGTTCTTCACCTGGCGGCAACTGCAGGTGACGCGATACGGGCAGCTCAGCAACCGATTCACCGCCGCGGTCGAGCAGCTGGGCAGTCCGAGCGTGGAGGTACGCATCGGCGCGGTCTTCGCCCTGGAGAGGGTCGCCGTCGACTCCCGGGACGACCGCGCCACCGTCGCCGAGGTGCTCTGCCTCTTCGCTCAGCGCAACGCGCTCGCCACACCGCTCGATGCCCGTCCGACCCCCCGCGACATCGCGCACAGCCATGAAGTGGCCTTGGCGCACGCGGGTGACTCCCTGCTGGTCGTGCGTTCCCCGGATGTGCACGCTGCGGTCACGGTGCTCGGACGTGCTCCGCGACCCGAGGGTCAGGAACTGCGTCTTCAGCGAGTGGATCTACGGCGCTCGATGCTGGACTACGCGAATCTCGCCGATGCGGACCTGCACTATGCCGATCTGACGAACGTGCACCTACAGGGCGCCAATCTGAAGAGAGTCGACCTGTCCGGAACGTGGCTGGTCAGAGCCATTCTCATGAAAGCCGACCTGCGGCAGGCCTCTCTGCGGTCCGTACTGCTGTGTCACGCCCGGCTCGACGGCACCGACCTGCGGGCCACGGACCTCAGCAATGCCGATCTGACGGCGGCAGTCGTCGATGGTGCGCGATTCGAGATGGCCGATCTGCGCGGCGCTGTTCTGACGGGCACCAACCTGGCCGAGGCCATGCTCACCGGTGCCGTGGCCGACACCACCACGGTCTGGCCCCGAGGGTTCGACGCGGCAGCCGCCGGAGTGCTCCCGGCACAGGACGCGCCGCCGCTGCGACCCCTGAGCCTCTTCCCGCAGGACCCCGCGCATGGCGGGTGAGGATCGTCATGGCCCGGCTCGTCGTAGCCACATCGAGACGCTTCCGCAACATCCCCGAGCGATCCCGCCGCCCGCCCCCGGCGTCACAGTCACGAGTGCTGACGAAGCAAGGGGGACCACCATGCGGACCTGGAAGATACGGCAGGCGTTGGTTGCCGCTGCCGTGGCCGGTGGGTTGCTGATCACCGGATGCAGTGGGGGCGGCGGGGGCGAGCGTGCCTCCGACAGCGCGGACAAGAGCCGCGGCAGCGGCGGTGCCACGGGGCCGATGCCCGCGCCTGCCATGCCCTCCGCGCCGGACGGCGACCAGCGGCAGGAGGACGGTGCGGAGCGGGACTTCGCGCCGCCGCCCGACTATCTCTCCACCTTCGCCCTCGATGTCGACACCGCCTCCTACGGCTTCGCCCGCCGCACCCTCGCGGAGGGCAGGCTCCCGGACCCGTCGACCGTGCGGCCGGAGGAGTTCGTGAACAGCTTTCGGCAGGACTATCCCCGGCCCGAGGGCGACGGGTTCTCCGTGAATGTGGATGGGGCCCGCACTGACGCGGATGGGTGGTCGATGATGCGGGTGGGGCTCGCGACCGGTGCCGGGGAGTCGCAGGGCGAACGGCCGCCCGCCGCCCTTACCTTCGTGATCGATGTCTCGGGCTCCATGGCCGAGCCGGGGCGGCTCGACCTCGTCAAGGAGTCGCTCGGCATCATGACCGACCAGCTCCGCGACGACGACTCCGTCGCGCTCGTCACCTTCAGCGACAGCGCGGAGACCGTCCTGCCGATGACCCGTCTCGGGGGCCATCGCGGCAAGGTGCACTCGGCCGTCGATCGGATGGAGCCCACCCAGTCCACCAATCTTGAGGCGGGCATCCGGACGGGGTACGACACCGCCGTGCGCGGTCAGCGCGAAGGTGCCACCAACCGTGTCGTGCTGCTCTCCGACGCCCTCGCCAACACCGGTGAGACCAGCGCCGACGGCATCCTCGAGCGGATATCCGACGCCCGTCGCGAGCATGGCATCACGCTCTTCGGGGTGGGTGTCGGCAGTGACTACGGGGACGCCCTGATGGAACGCCTCGCCGACAAGGGGGACGGGCACACCACCTACGTGTCGGACAGCGAGGAGGCCGAGAAGGTCTTCTGCGAGCAGCTGCCGGCCAACATCGAGCTGCGTGCCCGCGACGCCAAGGCGCAGGTCGCCTTCGATCCCGAGACGGTCGAGCGGTTCAAGCTCATCGGGTACGAGAACCGAGACGTCGCCGACGACGACTTCCGCGACGACAGCGTGGACGGCGGCGAGGTCGGGCCCGGACATACCGTGACCGCGCTGTATGCCGTACAGATGAAGCCCGGCGCGAGCGGGCACGTGGCGACCGCCAACGTCCGCTGGCTCGACCCCGACAGCCGTGCCCCGCACGAGGAGTCGAATCAGATCGAGTCGGGGGACTTGGAGGGCGAGCTTTGGGGTGCGGACGGTGGGCTGCGGACCGCTGCGGTCGCCGCTTACCTCGCGGACGCGCTGCGGCGCGGGACCTCGGGGGCGACCGAGCCCGGCGACCCAGCCGTGCGGCCCGACAGCAGCACCAGCACGTCGACGTCCACGGACGGTCCCACACCGGAGCCCCGGTACACGTCCGGCACCGGGCAGCCCCTGCCCGGCGCACCCGACCTCAGCGAACTCGCCCGGCACGCCGAGGACTTGCCCACGGGCGCGGACAGCCGGGCCGTGCGTGATCTCGTCACGGCCGTCCAGCAGGCCGACCGCCTGACCGGAGGGCACGGAGGCGGAGGCAGCGGTGAGATGCGGGAGTGAGCGGTCGCTTCCGGTCAGCCCCGGCACAGCTCCTTCTCCGCCCGGACCGGATCGTTCGGGAAGCGGAAGGACGTGCGTTCCCAGGAGCCGGTGATGTTGCGCCAGAACCTGTCGGGCGTCATCGGGTCCCGTGTGGCCGCCCGCAGCTCGGCTAGCTGCCCGCAGCCCAGTGCCCGGCGGGCCGCGGCGACGCCCGTCGGGTCGAGGCCGGCGGGGAGTTCGCCGTCGCCCCGGTCGGCGAAGATCCACGCGTCGGGCAGCCGCTTGTCGTGGCCCACCCGGCCGGGGATCCGCTCCGAGTGGGCCGCCAGGGGATAGGCGAGCCCGATCGGGTCGAGCGCCGCCCCGTTCAGCGGGACGACCGTGCCGCTGAAGCCGAGGGTGCTGTAGACGCCGGTGACGGTAGGGGAGTTGGCGGTGACGGGGGTCCTGGCGAGGAACAGCGTGGGCGTGCCTGCGCGGGCGGCGTCGCGGACGAGACGGGCGTAGTCGGCGTTGGCGCCGTAGCCCGCGAAGCTGTGGTGGAGGGGGTGCGGGGCGGCGTTCTGGCGTACGTACACACCGCGCTCGTCCGCCACTCCGCCGGGCCCGATCAGACCCGCGTACGGAACGCGCAGCCAGCCCGCGCAGACCACGGCCCACAGGGCGACGCCGAGCGTCGCCATGGCCCAGGCGCGCGTGAGGGGCACCAGGAAGACGGGCAGGAGCATGAGCAGCAGGCCCGGCAGGAACATCCGGCCGTGCATGAAGTCGCCGCCCACCTTGATGACGTAGGCCCAGCAGAGCAGCCCGGCGACGACGGGGGCGAGCGCGGGGACCAGCGGCGGCATGACGGCCCGCCCGCGGCCCGACGGGAGGACCGCGACCACGATCAGCAGGGCGGGCATCCACAGCAGATAGGGCCCGGCGAAGTCCGTGAGGTAGAACACCCCGCGGACCCACAGGCTCTGCGAGGCCTCCTTGGTCACGCCCGGCAGCGGCATCAACTGCCCGTAGTAGCCGACCCGGAAGATCTCGTACGCGAGAGGCAGCGCCATCGCCGCGCCGAGCCCGCCGAGCGCCACCCACCGCGAAGGACGCACCATCAGCCACTGCGCGCCGAGGAACACGGCGGATACCAGCGCCAGGTCCGGTCTGACGAGCGGGCCGAGGCCGAGCACCACGCTGGTGGCGACCGAGTACGGCCGCGATACGAGCAGCAGCCAGGCCCCCGCGAGCCAGCAGGTGGCAAGGCCCGTCTCCAGGCCCGAGGTGGCGAAGTCCCAGACGGGCGGCAGCGCGAGGAGCACGAGGCAGCCGAGGGGGAGGATCCGGGCCGTCGAGTACAGCCGCAGCGCACCGAGCGAGGCGAACGCGAACCCGGCAGCCGTGAGCAGCAGCCCGCCGTACATCGCCGCCGTCGCGATGTCGATGCCGGGCAGTCCCACGAGCGCGAGCAGCCACTGCCAGAGGGTGCCGGTGGAGGACTCGGCGCGTTCGCCCGCGTTGAAGACGGGTCCGTTGCCCGCCAGGATCTGACGGACCGTACGGACATAGATGTGCCCGTCGTCGGACATCCAGCGCCGCCGGAACCCGGCGACCGCGATGAGCAGGGCGGGGAGCAGACAGAGTGCCACGCGTACGTAGGGTCGCGGGGTGGTCAGGGGGCCGCCGCGGTTGCTGTTGAGCAGCCCCAGGGCGGCGTCCGGCTCACGGCTGTAGGAGTGCGTCGGCGTCATGTTCTTACCGTCGATCACCGGCTTCGCCGAGTTCGTCCTCAAACGCCGGACGGGCTGAGATTCCCCCGGCCGGGTCTCGTCTCAACGACCGGACGGCCGGAACCGGCTCAGCGAATCTGCCGCCCCGAGATGGCCCTGGCGATCACGAGCCGCTGGATCTCACTCGTCCCCTCGAAGATCGTGTAGATCTTCGCGTCCCGGTACATCCGCTCCACCGGATGCTCCCTGCTGTACCCGGCGCCGCCGAGCACCTGCACCGCCTTCTCGGTCGCCGCGACGGCCAGTTCGCCTGCGCGCAGCTTGGACATCGAGCCCTGGCCCGCGTCGAACCGCTTGTCGTTGCGTGCCATCCAGGCCGCCTGCCAGATCAGCAGCCGCACCGCCTCGATCTCGGTCCGCAGATCGGCGAGGGCGAAGGCGATGGACTGGTTCTCGATGATGGGGCGGCCGAAGGCGACCCGCGAGCCGGCGTAGTCGAGCGCGTACTCGTACGCGGCCCGCGCGATGCCCAGCGCCTGCGCGCCCACCGTCGGCCTGCTCACCTCGAACGTCGCCATCGCCGCCTGGCCCCGACCCTTGCCGCCGCCCTCGCGGACCCGCGCGAGCCGCGCGTCCAGACGCTCCTTGCCGCCGAGCAGGCAGTGTCCCGGCACGCGTACGTCGTCCAGGAAGACGTCCGCCGTGTGCGAGGCCCGCAGCCCCAGCTTCTTGATCTTCCGGGCGCCTTCGAGGCCCCGCGTGCCCGGCGGCACGATGAACGCCGCCTGCCCGCGCGACCCGAGGGCGGGGTCGACGGACGCGACCACGACGTGCACGTTCGCTATGCCGCCGTTGGTGATCCACGCCTTCTGGCCGCTGAGGGTCCACTCGTCGCGTGCCGCGTCGTACGTCGCGCGCGTCCGCATCGCCGAGACGTCCGAGCCCGCTTCGGGCTCCGAGACGCAGAACGCCGCGACCTTGGGGTCGTCCTCGTCGCCGAAGCACTGCGGCACCCACTCCGCCAGTTGGTCCGGCGTGCCCGCGGAGAAGATCCCGGCCACCGCGAGGGATGTGCCGAAGAGGGCCATGCCGATGCCCGCGTCGCCCCAGAAGAGCTCCTCGTTGGCGATCTGGAGGGAGAGTCCCGACGGGTCGCCGAAGAGGTCGGCCAGGGACTCGAAGCCGTAGAGGCCGATCTTCGCCGCCTCCTGGATGACGGGCCAGGGCGTCTCCTCGCGCTCGTCCCACTCGGCGGCCGCCGGACGCACGACGCCGGCCGCGAAGCCGTGCACCCAGTCGCGCAAGTCCCGCTGCTCTTCGGTCAGTTCGAAGGAGAAGGGCATCGCCGGGTCACCTCACGCCTTCGGGATGTCGAAGTAGCGGGTCAGACCGGAGGCGAGCGCCACATCGCCGGCGATCTTGACCTTGCGCATCATGAACATCGTCACGGGGCTCGCGTTGCCGGAGACCAGCTTGAGGAACTCGGCGTCGGACATGATGAGCGTGACGCGCGGCTCGGCGTCCGAGCGGCCCTCGCGGACGGTGCAGGTGCCCTCCGCGATCTCCGTCTCGTACACGATCTCGTCGACGCCCGTGATCTTCCAGCGGATCAGTGCCTTGAGCGAGCCCGCCGCGTCCGGCTTGAACTGCCGCTCCATGCGGGCGAAGACCTCCGCGAGGACGCGGGCGCGCAGCTCGCCGTCCTGGGCGATCTCGGTGATCTCCTTGCCGGACAGGCCCTTCACGATCTTCGCGAATTCCTCGGGGGTGACGTTCGCGAAGTCCAGACCGGCGATTCCGTCCGTGCCGCCGATGCCGCCGGTGCCGTTGTCCGCCATGGCAATCTCCTTACTCTTTAGTAAACTTACTGTTGGGTAAGATAGGCCCGACCTGAGAGGGTGGCAAGGGTGACGGTGAACAGGAGTTCCGAGGGACGTCGGCGGCGCGTTCCGCGCAAGGAGCGCGAGCAGCAGATCATCGACGTGGCGGTGCGGGTCTTTGCCAAGCGTGGCTATCACGCCGCGTCCGTGGACGAGATTGCCGAACTCGCGGGAATCTCCAAGCCGATGGTGTATCTCTACCTCGACTCCAAGGAAGGCCTCTTCCTCGCCTGCCTGCGCCGTGAGGCCGACCGGCTCGTCGCCGCGTTCCAGGGGGCCGCGCGGGCCGGGGGCGCGGCGCCCGAACTGCGGCTGCACGCGGGTCTTTCGGCGTTCTTCGCCTTTGTCGCCGAGCACCGCGACAGCTGGGTCGTCCTGCACCGTCAGGCGTCGGAGCTGAGCGAGACGATCGCGGCCGCCGTCGCCGACGCCCGCCGGGCGGTGATGGCGCAGGTGGCGGGCCTGGTCTGGGACGGCATCACGGAGAGCGGCGGCGGCGCGCCGCGGGTTCAACTCTCCGACGAGGACGCGGACTTCGTCGCCCATGCGCTGGTCGGCGCGGCGGACTCGCTGACCGACTGGATGGGCAGCCACCCGGACCAGTCCCCGGAGGGGGTCACGCTGCGGCTGATGAACATGGTGTGGGTCGGGATGGGCCGCGTCCTGGAGGGGGAGGTCTGGGTGCCGGCGCGGGAGTGAGCTCCCGGGGCTCGCCCAGTTCTTCGCTGTCCGCGCCATTGAATTTTCCCTACGCTTGAGTAAGTTGACCTCCCAGTAAGTACGCAACGCACCGCATCACCTCTGCACGTCAGCTGGTAGCCGGAGCCGGGAGCCGTCATGGGCGTACGCAAGGATCTGAAAAGAGCACAACGCCACAGCGAGCTGGCGGAGCGCACCACCGTCGAGATCGTCCGGGACGAGCACGGGATCGTGCGCGAGGCGAGCGTCGCCCCGCTCGCGGCGACGGCCACCGCGGGCAGTACCGCCGACATCCCCTTCACCAACGCCGCCGAGGCGCCCGACGCCGTCGTCCTGCGCCGCAAGCAGGGCGACCAGTGGCGGCCGGTCACCGCGGCGGCCTTCGCGCGGGAAGTCACCGCCGTCGCCAAGGGGTTGATCGCCGCGGGACTCGAACCGGGCGGCCGTGTCGCGCTGATGTCCCGTACCCGGTACGAGTGGGCCGTCCTCGACTTCGCGATCTGGGCGGCGGGCGGGCAGAGCGTGCCCGTGTACGCGACATCGGCGGCCGAGCAGATCGAGTGGATCGTGCGGGACTCGGGCGCGGGACTGCTGATCGCGGAGAACCCGGAGAACGTGGCGACGGCCGAGGCGGCCGTCGCGGACCTCGCCGAGCCGCCGCGCGTCCTGTGCATCGACGACGGAGCCGTGCTCCAACTGGTGCAGGGCGGCCGGGAGTTGTCCGACGAGGAAGTGACCAAGCGGCGGTCCGCACTCACCCCGGACTCCATCGCCACGATCTGCTACACCTCGGGCACCACGGGCAAGCCCAAGGGCTGCGTCCTCACCCACGGCAATCTGCACGCCGAGGCAGCGAACACGGTCGACCTCCTCCACCCCGTCTTCAAGGAGATCACCGGCCAGGTCGCGTCGACGCTCCTCTTCCTGCCGCTCGCCCACATCCTGGGCCGCACCATCCAGATCGCCTGCATGCTCGCCCGCATCGAACTCGGCCACTGCCCGAGCATCAAACCGGACGAGCTCCGCCCCGAACTCCGGTCCTTCAGACCCACGTTCGTCGTCGGCGTCCCGTATCTCTTCGAGAAGATCCACGACACGGGGCGCGCGACCGCCGAGAAGATCGGGCGCGGCGCGTCCTTCGACCGGGCCGAGGGGATCGCGGTGCGGTTCGGCGAGGCGTACTTGAACAAGTTCCTGGACAAGCGCGGGCCCGGACCCTCGATCGGGCTCTATCTGGGCTGGGCGCTCTACGAGTTGCTCGTCTACCGGCGCATCCGCAAGGAGGTCGGCGGCAGGCTGCGCTACGCGATCAGCGGCGGCTCACCCCTCGACCGCCGCCTCAACCTCTTCTTCTACGCCGCCGGGATCGTCATCTACGAGGGGTACGGCCTGACGGAGACCACCGCCGCCGCGACCATCACCCCGCCGCTGAAGCCCCGCCCCGGCACGGTGGGCCTGCCGGTGCCCGGCACCGCGATCCGCATCGCGGACGACGGGGAGGTGCTCATCAAGGGCGGCATCGTCTTCGGCTCGTACTGGAACAACCCGGCCGCCACGGACGCCGTGCTGCGGGACGAGTGGTTCGCGACCGGAGACCTCGGGGCGCTCGACGACGACGGCTATCTCACCATCACCGGGCGCAAGAAGGACCTCATCGTCACCTCCGGCGGCAAGAACGTCTCCCCGGCGATCCTGGAGGACCGGCTGCGCAGCCGGGCGCCGGTCGGCCAGTGCATCGTCGTCGGCGACAACCGCTCCTACGTCGCCGCGGTCATCACGCTGGACCCGGAGGCCGTCGAGCACTGGCTCTCCGTGCGCAAACGCCCCAAGGACACCCCGCTCGCCGAACTCTGCCGGGACCCGAAGATGATCGCCGAGGTCCAGAAGGCCGTGGACTACGCCAACTCGGCTGTCTCGCGCGCCGAGTCAGTCCGTAAATTCGTCATCGTCGAGGGTGAGTTCACCGAGGACAACGGGCTGCTCACGCCATCCCTGAAGATCAAACGGCACGCGGTGGCGACGGCGTACGCGGGCGAGATCGAGGCGCTCTACGGCGAGTGAAGGGTCACGGGTCTCCCGGGGCGCGTACGACTTCGATGTGCTGGTGGTGGGCAGCTCCGGTACGCGTTTCGCTTGTACCCGGAGCCTGGCCAGGCGAGGGCACTGGCGCGGGCGTTCGGGTGCGCCCGCGTCGTGTTCAACGATGCCGTGCGCGCCTGCCGTGACGCCCATGCCGCGGGCCGTCCCTGCCCTTCGCACCGCGCAGGCCGAGCGCGCGATGTTGCGGCTGCCGGAGTGAGGGCCTGCTCGGACTACTTGGAGAGGAGCCGTTCCAGCCTGCCCCGTGCCTCGCTGTCCCGCGGCAGATGCACGGAAACGCGCAGATCCTGCCGGGTGGCGGGGTGCATGACGAGGTGATCGAAGGTCATCTCGCCCATGACCGGGTGGACCACCGACTTCGTTCCATGGGATTCGGAACGTACGTCGTGCTGGTCCCACAACCGCGCGAATTCCGGATTGTTTTCGTAGAGCTCGCGCTGGATCGCGGTGAATCGCGTATCGCCGGGGAACGCGGCGGCCGCGCTGCGGAAGTCGGCCACGACCTGCGGTGCCAGACCGGACCAGTCGGCGAAGAAGGACCGGTATCGAGGTTCGCTGAAGAACAGCACCAGGCAGTTCTCGCCGCTGCGCGGAACTCCGAAGACCGCCTGAGCCGATGAATTCGTCAGGACGTAATTCCACCAACGGTCCAGTACATAGGCGGGATACGGCAGCCATGAATCCATGAGCCGTTCGAGCTCGGGCAGTTCAGGTGCCTCCGCGGGCGCCACGGCCGGCGGCGGAACGAGCCCCACAAGGCGGTGCAGGTACCCGCGTTCTGCCGCGTCGAGGCCGAGGACGCGGCTGATGGACTCCACGACCGACCCCGACACCTGGATGTCCCTGCCCTGTTCGAGCCAGGTGTACCAGGAGATGCCGATCCCGGCGAGCGTGGCGACCTCCTCACGGCGCAGGCCCGGAGTCCGCCGCAGTCCGCGGCCCGGAAGCCCGACGTCCTCGGGCATCACCCTGGCGCGACGCGAACGCAGGAAGTCACGCAGATCCTCCCTTCGCCGCCGGTCGTGAACCGCGCGATCGGAGTTCGTGTCGTGGGTGGTGGTCATGACACCACCATAAGTTGGCTCTCCGCACCTCCCGGCAACAGAGAGCAGCATCTTCAGGTGAGCGCGAACGGCCGACAGCTCATGTCCAGACGGCCGACAGCTCATGTCCATTCGTATCCATTGCTTGAATTGCCGGGGATTCCATGACGCAGAACACGTACGACGCAGCCCGTTTCGAAGGCTTCGACGCGGCCCGTTTCGAAGGCAAGGTGGCCTTGATCACCGGTGGCGCCACCGGGATGGGTCTGGCGACCGCGCGGCGCCTGCTCGACGAGGGCGCGAAGGTCGTCATCACCGGCCGCAGCGAGGACCGCCTCAAGCGCGCCGCCGAGCGCCTCGACGCGGGCGACCGGCTGCTCGCGCTGCCCGCCGACGTCGCCAAGCCGGCCGACCTCGACCGGCTGATGGGAGCGGTGCGGGAGCGCTTCGGCCACCTGGACGTGGTGTTCGCCAACGCCGGTGTCGGCGTCTTCAAGCGGATCGAGGAGTTCACCGAGGAGGACTTCGACAGCGTGGTGGACGCCAACTTCAAGGGCGTCTTCTTCACCGTCAAGCACGCGCTCCCGCTGCTCAAGGACGGCAGCTCGATCGTGATCAACGCTTCGTGGACCCACCACAAGGGCCTGGCCATCGGCTCCCTGTACGCGGCGACCAAGGCGGCCGCGGCCAACCTCACCAAGACCCTCGCCAGCGACCTCTCCGACCGCGGCATCCGCGTCAACGCCGTCAGCCCCGGCTACATCGACACCGACATGTTCCGCGAGTCGGTGCCGACCGACGAGGCCCGCGAGGCGAGCCGCCAGGACGTGGTGCTCAAGCGCATCGGCACCCCGGAGGAGGTCGCGGCCGCCGTCGCCTTCCTCGCGTCGCACGACGCGTCGTACGTCAACGGAGTCGACCTCCTCGTCGACGGCGGCGTCGCCAACTCCATCCCCGCGTGACCGGCACCCGTGGCGCACAAGCACTCGCACTCGCACTAAGGAGCGCAAGAGTTGTCTTCCCGTTCAGGTGGGCGAACCCGGGGATCGAACCCCCAAGTCACGTTGATCGCGGTCCTGTTGACCCTGCTGATCCTGCCCACCTCGGTCACCGGGTCGGGCGTGGCCCTGCCACACATCGGCCAGGACACGGACGCGTCCCTTGATGCCCTGCAATGGGTGGTGCACGCCTACAACTTGACCTTCGCGAGCTTCATGCTGGCGTGCGGCGCGCTGGCCGACCTGCTCGGGCGGCGGCGCGTGTTCGCCGTCGGTGCGGTGCTGTTCACGGTGGCCTCGCTGGTCAGCGCGGTGGTCAGCGACATCTACGTACTCGATCTGGCGCGTGCCGTGGCCGGTGTGGGCGCCGCGGGTCTCCTGACCAGCGGCAGTTCCATCCTCGCGACCAGCTTCGACGGCGCCGCCCGCACCCGGGTGTTCGCCGCCGTCGGCATCGCGACGGGCGCGGGTCTCGCGCTCGGCGCGATGGTGGCCGGCGTCCTCGCGGACACCCTCGGCTGGCGCTCCTTCTACGGCGCGCACGCGGTGCTCATGCTGCTCGTGCTCTTCGCGGTGCCGTTCATGCAGGAGTCCCGCAGCGAGTCCGCCGCCAAGGTCGACTGGCCGGGCACGGCCACCTTCGTCGGCAGCCTCTTCCTGCTCATGCTCGGCATGGTCGAGGGCCCGCAGTGGGGCTGGGCGAGCCCGGGCGTGCTCGGCTGCCTGGTGGGCGCGGTGCTCCTGATGGCGGTCTTCGTCCTGGTGGAGAAGCGCCGGCCGCACCCGATGTTCGATCTGTCGCTGCTGCGCAACGCCAGGTTCATGGCGCTCTGCCTGATCCCCGTCGTGGTCACGTTCGCCTTCGTGATCCTGCTGCCGCTGCTCCCGAACTACCTGCTGGTCGCGAACAATTCGACCAGTCAGGCGGCGGGCAGCACCATGCTCCTGATGACGCTGCCCATCCTGCCCACGCCGCTGCTCGCGGGACGTCTGGTCAAGTGGGGCTGGTCGCCGCGTTCGGTCTTCGCGCTGAGCCTGGCCTGTCTGACCCTGGGTGTCGCCTGGCTCGCCGTCGTCCTGGAGCCCGGCATCGGCCTCGGAGCCCTCGCCGGACCGCTGATCCTGCTCGGCATCGGCCTCGGCCTGAACTTCGGCCTGGTCGACGGCGCGGTCCTCACGGTGGTCGCCCCCGAGGCCACCGGCACGGCGGCCGGGTTCCTCAACACCCTGCGCCTGGGCAGCGAGGCCGTGGTCATCGCCGCGGTGGGCTCCGCGCTCGTCAACCTCGTACAGAACTGGCTGAACGACGGCCTCGACAAGTTCCCCGCGTACAAGGGCGATCCCGCCGACCTGGCCAACAGCGTCAACTCCGGTGATCTGAGCGGGCCGTTGGAGAAGCTGCCGGAGAAGGTGCAGCCCAGCTTCTTCGACTTCGTGAGCGAGGGCTTCACCGGCGCCTGGCAGGCGGTCCTGTGGGCGAGCGCCGTGATCTGCGCGCTTCTCTCGGTGGCGATCTACGTGATGCTGTCCGAGAGGAAGAAGGGCGTGACGGTCGCCATGGGCGGCCCCGCGGCGACTCCCGAGCGGAGCGAGGCCACCGTGGATAGCCTGTCCTGAGGTCGGCCCATCGGCTGGTACGACCTTGTCCGCTGGCGGACTGGCCTGCATGTTTGCATCGGCTGGACTGCTATCGGGCAAGGTCATACTGGTCACCGGCGCCAGCAGCGGTATCGGCGCCGCTGCCGCGGGAGTCTTTGCCCGTGAGGGCGCGGCGAGGACGCGCAGCGCGCGGTCGACGCGGCCGTCGAGCGGCACGGGAAGCTGGACGGCGCCTTCAACAACGCGGGCACCGGCGGCAACCCGGAGCCCCTGCACACCACGGGCGACGACGTCTACGACCGCATCGGCGCGGTGGCCTCGGTGAGGTGCGCGGGGCGGGGTCCGTGCTCCGCCGCGGCGGACTCCGCCGCGTACTGCTCGCGGTAGTAGCCCGGCTGCTGGAGCAGTTCGCGGTGGGTGCCGCGTTGCGCGATGCGGCCGTCGCGGAGCACCACGATCTCGTCCGCTTCCTCGAGCCCCAGGATGCGGTGGCTCACCAGGAGCAGCGAGCGGTGGCCTGCCGCGGCAAGTGCGTCGGCGAGCACGGCGCCCGCGGCCGCCGGGTCGAGCGACTCCGTGGGTTCGTCGAGGACCAGCACCGCGGGGTCGGCGAGCAGCGCGGCGGCCAGGGCCAGGCGCTGACGCTGGCCTCCCGCCAACTGGGCGGCGTCGTCCCGCACTTCGGTGTCGAGCCCGGCGGGCAGCGCCCGCACCCACGCGGCCGCGCCCGCCCGCTCAAGGGCGTCCCACAGCCGTGCCTCGTCCGCGTCCGGGCGGCCGAGGAGCAGATGTGCGCGGACGGTGCCGGCGAAGACGTAGTGGTCCTGGGTGAGTCCGGAGACGAGGCGCGGCCGCAGCTCCCGTCCGGGGATCCGGTCCACCGGGACCCCGTTGAGGCGTACCTGTCCGGCCGACGCCGGGACGAAGCCCAGCGCGACGGCGAGCGCCGTGCTCTTGCCCGAACCGCTCGGCCCGACCAGGGCGACCCGGCGCCCGGCGGTGAGCGTGAGCCCGAAGTCGCTCAGGGCCGGCCTGACCGCCCCCGGGTGGACCACGGTGACGCCGGTGAACTCCAGGGTGAGAGGGCCTTCCGGCACCGGCAGCGGATCGTCCGGCTCTGGCACGGCGGGCCTGGCCCGAAGCACCGCCCTCAACCGCCGCAGCGCGCTGCCGAGTTCGCCGAACTTCTCGGCGGCCGCCTGCACGGGCACGGCCGTCTCCAATGCCGTGAGCGCGGCCAGGGTGAGGACGGCGGCGGCGACGGGGCCGAGGCGTCCTTCGGCCTGGGCCCGCGCCGCGAGCACCGCGACCGCGGCCGTGGTCGCCAGCTGGGTCAGCAGCCCCGCCGCGGTGACCGTGGCCCCGCGGCGTGCCGCGGAGCGTTCAAGGCGGGCGACGTCGCGGGCCGCGTCCTGCTCCCGCCGCTCGGCCGCGGCTGCCGCGGCCGCCCCGCACACCGCGAGGTCCTCGCGCCCCTCGATGGCGTCCACGCCACGCACGGCGAGCTCCGCGCGGGCGGCCACGAGCCGGGTCCGCACCCGGTCGAGGGTCAGGGCCGTGAGGAGGGGAAGGACCATTACACCCATGAACAGGCCGACGCCCAGGGCGAGTCCGGCCTCGGGGAGCTGAAGCGACGCCCATGCGGTGACGCCGCCGCCGACCACGAGCGCGGCGAGCGCCGGAAGCGCCACCCGCACCGTGGCGTCCTGCACCGCCTCCACGTCCGCGACCATCCGGGTCAGCAGATCGCCCCTGCGGAACGCGGGAAGCCCGGCGGGGGCCAGCGGCTCCAGGACGTCGAAGAAGCGGCCGCGCACCCTGTCCATGATCCGCAGCGCGGCGTCGTGCCCGGCGAGCCGCTCGGTGTAGCGCAGCGCGCCGCGCGCGATGGCGAGGGCGCGCACCGCGACGACCGCCAACGAGAGGGTGGCGAGCGGGGGTTGTTCCGAAGCACGGCAGATGAGCCAGGCCGCGGTGGCGGTCAGCGCGACCGCGGCGGCCTCGCACAGGGCGGTGGCGACAGCGGCGAGGGAGAGCCGCAGCATGGGCTCGGCCAGGCCGCTGCGGGGAGCGGATGCTTTCACCGCGTGAACCGTCCTTCCGTGGCGGTGAGGACCTGGCGTGTTGTCTCGCCGTCGGGGCGGTTCTTCGGTTCGCCGAGTCGCGGCGCGGGCGGCCCCGCCAGGCCGTTGCGGGGAACGGATGCTGTCACCGTACGAACCGTCCTTCCAAAGCGGGGCGGGGCTGTGGCGTGGTGTCGCCGATGCGGGTCACGGTGTCGGCGTATTCCATGACGCGGGGGCGGTGTGTGACCACCAGCGCCGTTGTGCCCGGCAGTGCGTGCAGGGCGGCGAGGATCTGGTGCTCCGTCTCGCAGTCCAGGCGTGCGGTCGGTTCGTCGGGGCGCAGCACCGGCCACCCCGCCAGACCGCACCCAGGAGCGGAGGCTGTCACCGTACGGACCGTCCTTCCAAGGCGGTGAGGGGTTCGGGCGTGGTGTCGCCGATGCGGATCACGGTGTCGGCGTTCTCCATGACGCGGGGGCGGTGTGTGACCACCAGCGCCGTTGTGCCCGGCAGGGCGTGCGGGGCGTCGGGTATCTGGTGCTCCGTCTCGCAGTCCGGGCGTGCGGTCGGTTCGTTGGGGCGCGGCACCGGCCACCCCGCCAGACCGCACCCAGGAGCGGAGGCTGTCACCGTACGGACCGTCCTTCCAAGGCGGTGAGGGGTTCGGGCGTGGTGTCGCCGATGCGGATCACGGTGTCGGCGTTCTCCATGACGCGGGGGCGGTGCGTGACCACCAGCGCCGTTGTGCCCGGCAGTGCGTGCAGGGCGGCGAGGATCTGGTGTTCCGTCTCGCCGTCGAGGCGTGCGGTCGGTTCGTCGAGCAGCAGCAGGGCCGGGCGGCGGAGCAACGCCCGGGCGAGCGCTACGCGTTGGCGTTCGCCGGCGGAGAGCTGGAGTCCGCCGTCGCCGAGTCTGGTCGCCGTGCCGTCCGGGAGCGCGTGGACGAAACCGGTCGCGCCCGCCTCCTCCAACGCCCGCTCCACCTCGGCGTCGGTCGCGTCCGGCCGGCCGAGGCGTACGTTGTCGGCGAGTGACGTGGCGAAGAGGTACGGGCGTTGCGGCACCACCCCGAGGTGCGCGGTCCACGCGTCGCCCGGCACGGGGGACAGGGGGGTTCCCCCGACCCGGATCTGGCCGCCGAGCGGCGGGAGCAGCCCGGCGAGGGTGCGAAGGAGCGTGGTCTTGCCCGCGCCGCTCGGGCCGGTCAGCGCGTGGCAGCGCCCCGGTTCGAGCACCAGGGAGAGCTCGGTGAGCGCCGGGGCCGCGGCAGAGAAGCCCACCGTCAGCCGGTCCAGGACGATCGGAACGCCGGCCGGGTCGGGGGCGCCGGGCAGTCGCGGGGACGACGGCTCGGCGGGGGCAGGTGACGCCTCCCGGATACGGCGGGCCTGCGCGAGCACGGTCTTGCCGTCCTGGCTCGCGTGGAAGCGGGTGGAGAGGGTGCGCAGCGGCCGGTACGCCTCCGGGGTGAGGAGGAGGATCGCGAGCCCTGCCGAGAGTTCCATGCTGCCGGACAGGAGGCGGAATCCGACGGGTACCGCGATCAGCGCCACCGCCAGGGTCGTCATCGTCTCCAGGACGAACGAGGAGAGGAACGCCTGGCGCAGGGTGGCCATGGTGACCACCCGGTGCTCGGCGGAGACCGAGCGGATCCGCCGGGCCGCGTCGTCCTGCCGCCCGAAGACGCGCAGGGTGGCGAGACCGGAGACCGCCTGCAGGAAGTGCCCGCCGAGCCGGAGCAGCAGGGCCCACTGCCGCTCCGTACGCGCCTTGGTGTGCATCCCGACCAGGGCGAGGAGCAGCGGCACGAAGGGCAGGGTGGCAAGGACGGTGAGCCCGGACGGCAGGTCCAGGAACAGCAGGGTGCCCACGATGACGGGCGGCGCCAGCACGGCGTGCGGCAGCACGGACACCGTGCCGGCGACATAGCCGTCGAGCGCGTCGCCGCCGCGGGTCAGCAGCGCCACCACGTCGGCCGTGGGCGGGCCGGTGCCGCGGATCCGGCCGCGCCCCGCTGCCTCGGTGAGGCCGGCCCGCAGGGTGCGCTTCACCTCGGCGGCCACCGTCGCCGGATACCAGCGGTCCCACCAGGCGAGCGCGCACCGGCCGACGACCACCCCGGCCGCCAGGGGCAGCGGGAACGACGCGAGCGCCCGGCGGGCGCCGACGGCGAAGAGGTCCGCGAGCAGCTGGGCCAGGAGCAGCGCCTGAGCGACGGTCAGGAGCGTGGCCAGCGCCGCGGAGACCGTGCACACGGCCAGATACCGCTTGATGCCGGGGTGGATGCGGACCAGCTCCGGATCGAGCGGCCCGCTGCCCCGCGTACCGTCCGTGCTGCCGCGCCCGCCGCCCCGGCTCCCCTGCCTACCGCGCCCGCCGCCCCGGCCCCTCTGCGTACCGTCCTTCACGCGACCGCCCCCGCCTCAGTGGAATGCGGGCGCGGCCGCCCGCTCCTCGGTGGTGCGGAACAGCCACCACATCCGGATCTGCACGGCGATCACAAGGAGGAGCACCGGCCCGGCGGTCCACGTGATCAGCGCGAGGGACGTGCTGTCCGCGGCGAGGTCCTGGACCGCCGTGGCCGCGGTCCCGGAGTCCGAAGGGGTCACCAGATAGGGGTACTTGGCGGCAAAGACCGCCACCGGGAGCAGCCCCACGGCCGTGGCGGTGGCCGCGAACGACTGCCAGGGGCTGCCGCCGGACATCCGGCGGTGGGCGGCGAACAGGGCCACCCCGGCGGCGGCCATCAGGAACACGGCGATCCAGGGCCTGCGCAGCGCGTCGCCGTCGAAGTGCCCGCCCGCCAGGCCCGCGAGGACGGTGACGGCGGCCAGCGCTCCGCCGGCGGCCCCCAGCGGCCCGGTGATCCGCGCCGCGCGGGCCGCGCTCTCCCCGGTGGTGCGGGCGGCGGTGAAGGCCGCGCCGTGCGCGGCGAACAGCGCGACCGCGGCGAGTCCGCCGAGCAGCGACACCGGGCTCAACGAGGCACCGCTGCCGGTGACATGGCCCTCGCCGTCGATGTCGAGTCCGCCGGCGACGGCGGTCAGGAACCCTCCCCAGCCGAAGGCGGCGGCGATGCCGGCGACGCAGATCGCCACGTCCCAGCGGCGCCGCACCGCCAGGTCGGGGTGCCTGCTGCGCAGCATGACGGCGCTGGTGAGGACCAGCGCGCCGCTCAGCGCGGTGAGCGCGAACGGGGCGGCGCCGACCAGGAGTTGGGTCTTCAGGCCGGGGAGTGTGCCCACCAGGATGCCGACGGAGACCAGCAGCCAGGCCTCGTTGCCGAGTAAGAAGGGGCCGAGCCCGCCGAGCACGGTCCTGCGCTCGCGGTCGGTGCGGGCGGTGACCAGGAGGGTCGACCCCACCCCGTAATTGGCGCCGGCGAGCATCAGATAACCGGTGAACAGGGCGATGAACCCGATCGTCCACAGGGTCGGGTAACTCATGGCCAGGGTGCTCCTTGTCTGGGGGAAGGGTGTCCGGGGCGGACGGGGTGGCCGGGGCGGCCGGGACCGGCCGGTTCCTGCCGCTAGATCAGTACGCCGTCGCGCTTCTCGTCGTCGCGCCCGCCGTCGCCGCGCCCGCTGTCATCGTGCTCGCCGTCCTCGTACCCGGCCTCTTCCGGCGCCTGCTCCCAGAGGTCGGCCCGCTGCGGGCCGCGCATCGCCGTCTTGCCGAGCAGCCACCAGTCGAGGACGAGCAGCGCGGTGACGAGCAGTCCGAGCACCACCAGGGAGACGGTCAGCTGGGTCGTGGTGAGCGAGGGGGTCAGGGCCTGCTCGGTGGTGAGGATGTCGTCGATGACGAAGGGCTGCCTGCCGTACTCGCGCAGCACCCAGCCCGCGATGTTGGCGACGAAGGGCAGCGCCATGACGAACACCAGGGTCCGCTGCAGCCCCCGCCTGGTCAGCATCCGGTCGTCGCGCAGGGAGATCAGCGTCCAGATGGCGACGACCAGCAGGACGAGCCCGATGATGATCATCGAGAAGGCGCTGATCTGGACCAGTGGCCCGGACGGCAGCTCGACGCCGTCGCCGAAGCGCTTCACCAAGGCCTGCTGGAAATCGGCGAGTTCGGCGTCCTTGCCGTCGACGAGGGCCTGCTTGATGGGCTGTTCCATCTCGACGCGCTCCATCTGGAGCGCACCGCTGCCGCCGACCAGGACGGTTCCCCAGAGCGCTGCGTGCGCGCCCATGCGCATCGAGTGCCGCAGGAATTCGTCGGAGGCCCGGCCGCGGCGGCGAAGGAGCACCGAGACGCCGAGCATGAAGAAGCCGCCGACGCCGATGGCTCCACCGATGACGTGCAGTACGGCGATCCAGGCGTTGGCGTTGGTGAACAGGGCCAGCGGGTCGTCCAGATGGAGCTCGCCGCCCCGCATCTCGTACGCGACCGGGTTCTGCATGAAGCCGTTGGCGAGCAGCGCCCAGATCGCCGACATGTAGGCGGCCGCCGCGACGATCCAGATGCAGGCCAGGTGGGCCTTGGCGGGAAGCCGCTGCCAGCCGAAGATCCACAGGGCGAGGAAGGTCGACTCGACGAAGAAGGCGACCACGGTCTCCACGGCGAGCGGGGCGCCGAAGACGCTGGCCGCCATGTTCTCCAGGCCCGACCAGTTGGCGCTGAGCTGGTACTCCATGGCGATGCCCGCGGCGATGCCGACCGCGTAGTTGATGACGTAGAGCGTGCCCCAGTACTTCGTCGCCTGTTTCAGTGCCGGGTCGCCGGTGCGCACCCAGCGGGTGTGGTTGATCGCGACCATGACCACGAGCCCGAGCGTCAGCGCGACGAGCAGGTAGTGCACGCCGACCGTTAACGCGAACTGAAGGCGCGCCAGTTCCACGGTTCCCATGCCGTATTCACTCCAAGTGATCGGTCCGTCATCCGGCCGGAGTGGCCGCCGGCAGCCATGTTAGTGACCATGGTTTGTCTATACTAGATTTTCTATCAACACTAGACATTGGGTCGTCGATACCCCTATGGCCGACCGGTACGAGAATCCTCTTCGCCGGCGTCGGCAACTTCGGTCGCGTGCACCCCCTCCTTCCCCTGGCGCTGGCCGTGCGGTCGGCCGGACGCGAGGTCCGGTTCGCCACGGGCGAGCAGTTCCATCCGATCCTGAGCGCCGTGGGCCTGGAGCCGGTGACGGCAGGTCGTTCCGTCCCCGACGCGTTCATCGAAGCAGCCGGCGGTCAAGCCTTCCTTGAGTCGCAGGGCGGCGACATACACCCGAGCGAGCTGCCCCCCGAGGTGCTCACCGCCCTGGGCATAAAGGCGTTAGCTCCTCGTTGGTGTGCGGGCCGTACATGTCCGCGGTGTCGAGGAGGTTCACGCCCAGTTCGAGCGCCCGGTGGACGGTCCTGACCGCCTCCGCCTCGTCCGAAGTGCCGAATTGGATTCTATCATTGATAACAAATCTTTCGACGCTATATATGCTAACGTCGATCGCATGACTCCCAGAGAGCGTCGACTGCGTGAACAGGCGGAACGCCGGCGGCTGATCCTGACCACGGCCCGGGAACTCGCCGAGGCCGAGGGGTGGGACGCGGTGACCACCCGGCGTCTCGCGGATCACATCGAGTACAGCCAGCCGGTCCTCTACCAGCACTTCAAGAACAAGGACGCGATCGTTCACGCGGTGGCCCTCGACGGCTTCGGTGAACTCGCCGCCGGACTGCGCGAGGCCCGTCTCGCGGGCGAGGGCCCCGAGGAAGCCCTGCGCCGCGCGGCCCGCGCCTATCTGGACTTCGCGGCCGCCAACCCGATGCTCTACCAGGCGATGTTCACGCTCTCCGTAGGCCTCGAGTTCGCCCAGGAAGAGACTCCGCAGCAGATGACCGACGCCTTCGGGGAGATCATGTCGGCGGTCCGGCCCCTGGTGGGGGACGGGGACGCCGAGCTGCAGACCGAGGTCCTGTGGTCCGCCTGCCACGGCCTTGCCAGCCTCACCTGGGGCGAGCGGCTGCGGCCCGGCCTCGCGGACGAACGCCTCTCCGCCCTCGTGGACAGCTTCGTGGCCAGGAGCGTCCCCCGCGTCTGAGGCGACGGGGCGCGGGGGACGCTCCCCGGTGACCGCGGGCAACGTCAGGCCGCCCGCGGAGCTTCTGCGTGCCAGGTCACCGAGAGCCCGGTGTAGACGTAGCGGCTCGCCTCGATGCGGAGCAGGAACAGGCGCTGTCCCGGCTGGATCCGGCCCGACACCCAGCCCGCGTCGAGCGAGAGCGGCACGGCCGCGGACCCGGTCGCGCCCACCTCGGTGAGGTTCTCCACGATCCGGCCCTGCAGCGTCTCGTAGCCCGCGGCCGACAGTCCTGCCTCCCCGAACTCGCTGGAGAAGTACTCCGCGTCGCCCTCCGGCAGGACGAGGCGTCCACCTCGTCGAGCGACCAGCCGGAGCGCCGCAGCAGGTCATGGATGGCCGTGACGAAGACCTTCGGGCCGAAGGTCGAGGTGCCGGGCACGTCGATCTTCATCTCCAACAGCCGCTTGCGGCGCTGCTGTTCGGCCTGCGCGACATCCGTACCGCCGCCGATGATCTGCATGCCCGGCTTGCGCAGACCGCCCATGCAGTCGTTGACGAAGGCGAACTCGCCCTGGGCGCCCGCCGCTTCACCGGCCGGCTCGGCGCACAGCAGCACGGCGCCCGCACCGTCGCCGAACGTGTACAGCGTGAGCCGGTCGCGCATCCGTACGCTCTGCGGGTCCTTGCCCAGGTAGATCGGCGCGAGTGGCGGGGAGATCGACTCGCTGCCGATCACCAGGGCCGTGCGCGCGGTGCCGTCGGCGAGCTGCCTGCGGGAGATGTCCAGGGCCTGCACCGCCCCCGCGCAGCCGGCTCGTACCTCGATGGCCGCACAGCGTTCGAGCCCCAGGTAGTGCTGCACCGTGGTCGCCACGTTCGGCAGCAGATGCTCCGGGCTCGCCGTCGAGACGACAAGCAGATCGACGTCGCCGGGCTCGAGGCCTGCCCGGTCAAGGGCCTGCCGGGCGGCGCTCTCCGCCATCCGGCTCGTGGTGGTCAGATGCTCGCCGGTGGCCGGATCGGCCATCCAGTGCCGCGTCCTGACCTGGATGCCCGCCAGTATGTCGTCGGGCAGCGGCCCGCCCAGCCTCTCCAGGGCGGCGTTGTCCAGCGGATCACCGGGCAGAGCCGAAACTGCCCAACTCCCGAGCTATACATGGGGAATGGCAACCTTCGTACTCATCCACGGCGGCGGCGACAGCGGCTGGGCCTGGCATCTCCTCGAAGCCGAGCTGCGCGCCCGGGGCCATGAGACCGTCGCCCCGGACCTGCCGTCGGACCAGCCGTCGGCGGGCCTCGGCGACTACGCGGATGCGGTCGTCGAGGCTGTCGGTGAGGCCGTCGGTGAGCGGCGGAATCCCGTGGTCGTCGTCGGGCATTCCTACGGAGCCTTCACCGCGCCGCTGGTGACCGAGCGGCTCCGGGCCGGCGTGCTGGTCCTGCTGGCCGGGATGATCCCGGCGCCGGGCGAACGGCCGGACGACTGGTGGGAGACGACCGGCTGCAACGAGGCCCGGGAAACGGCGGGCCTGGCGGCCATCGAGGACCCCTTCGAGAGCTTCTACCACGATGTTCCGCGCGGCCTGGCAGAGGAGTCCATGCGCAGGGAACGGGAGGAATCCTCTCGGGCAGGCAACGAGCCCTGGCCGTTGGCGGCCTGGCCGGACGTACCCACGAAGTTCATCGTGTGCAAGGACGACCACTTCTTCCCGCCCGAGTTCTTCCGCGGCCTCGCACGAGCGCGGCTCGGCATCACGCCCGACGAGATCGGCGGCGGTCACTGCGTCGCGCTCAGCAGGCCGAAGGAGCTGGCGGACCTGCTGGTGGGGTACGTCCAGGAGTGACCGCCGGGCTGACGACGCCCAGTTCGTGGCGAATCCCGACGCGTCGTGGCGAGTCGTGGCGAGGGGCTATGGGCTATTCCACCGGCAGTCGCCCGATCCCGGACACCGGCCCGAGATGGCCGATCTTGTCGGGGTTCGAAACGGAGTGGATCGCCCGGACCACGCCGTCGGAGATATCGAGTTCGACCACACTGGCGACGCGCCCTTCGGCGTCGTACGTCACCGCGCCCGGCCGCCCGTTGACCCGGGCCGGCCGGAGGGCGGCGCCGAGCTTCCTGACCCGGCGGACCCCGCCGACGAACAACTGTCCGACGCGCCGCGGCTCGGTCACCGGGTTCCTGGTCGCCCGCGCCTTGCCGCCGCCGTCCCCGTGGAACACCACTTCGGGCGCGAGCATGCCGAGCAGCGCGTCCAGGTCACCGCCCTCGGCGGCCGCGAAGAACCTACGGGCGAGCTCCTCGCCCTCCGCGCGCCGCGCCGGGGCCGGCGTGCTGCCGGCATCCGGCGCCCCGGCGGCGACGCGCTTTCTGGCCCGGGCGAATATCTGCCGGCAGTTCGCCTCGGACTTGCCGGTGCTGCTCGCCACGTCCGGATAGCCGTACCCGAACACCTCGCGCAGCATGAACACCGCGCGCTCCACGGGGGAGAGGTTCTCAAGAAGCACGAGGAACGCCATGGACAGCGAGTCGGCCAGCTCGGCGTGCTCGGCCGGCCCGGGCCGCTCGGCGGTCACGACGACCGGCTCGGGCAGCCAGTTCCCCACGTAGGTCTCGCGCCGCACCCGCGCCGAACTCAGGTAGTTGATCCCGAGCCTCGTCACCGCGGTGGTCAAGTACGCCTTCGGGGCGGTGATCGCGGTACCTGCCTGGTGCGCCCGGGTCAGCCCGAGGAAGGCGTCCTGCACGATGTCCTCGGCGTCGCCCACCGACCCGGTCATCCCGTAGGCGATGGAGAACATCAACGCCCGGTAGCCACCCGCACCACCCGCGTCGGCCCCATCCATCACATCCGCCCCACCCATCGCATCCGTTGATCCCGGCACGGACCCCAACCCCTCCTTGGTGAGACGCACGTCACACCCCCCGCCGTCACAGCTTGCCGGGGTGCCCTGTCTTAGAGGAGCAACAGCGAACAACTGGCCCGACAACCCTGCAAGGACAAAGCCATGAACCTCGCCCTGTGGATCGTTACCGGACTGCTCGCCGTCGCCTACCTGCTCGGCGGCGGCTTCAAGGTGATCACGCCGAAGGAGAAGATAGCCGCCAGTGGGGCCAGCGCGAGGTGGGTCGAAGATTTCAGCGACGGCGGCGTCAAGGCCATCGGGGCCGTAGAGGTCCTGGCCGCAGTGGGCCTGATCCTGCCCGCGGCGCTCGACATCGCCCCGATCCTGGTGCCGCTGGCCGCACTCGGCCTGGTGCTGCTGATGATCGGGGCGGCGACAGTCCGCATCCGCCGCCACGAGAACAAGCTGGTGGCGGTGGACCTGATCTACGTGGCCCTGGCCGCTTTCGTGGCCTGGGGCCGCTTCGGCCCCGAGTCCTTCGTGGGGTGACCTGGGGGCATCGAGGGCTGACCCGGGGCCGGCATCGAGGACTGGCCGGGCGCCTTCGCGCAAAGCGCCCCCGGCAGGACTCGAACCTGCGGCCAAGCGCTTAGAAGGTACGCGGGCCTAAGCGATGTGCTCACCCGCGTGTTCGCAGGTCGCCCACGAACGAAAATCGTCAAGGCGCTTGCTGTCGATTCCGGGATTCCTGCTCGATGGTCGTCTCGGGTGGCGAAGGCGCGTGCCGTCGGCCGGAGCCAGGGCGTTCGACAGCGGTGACGCCGAAACAACTAGACCGTGAGGTATTTAGGTACTATGGCGGCGGAGGTGTTGACGATGACGACGGCGGCGAAGTCGGTACGCCAGTCCCCGCTGAAGGTGGACCCGGCGACGGACAAATTGATCAGCCAGGGCGCTCATTTCCTGGGGTTGACGAAGAAGGACCTGGTGGCTGAGGCGGTCCGGGTGTATCTGGAGCAGCGCCGTGAGGATCTGCGGTCCGGCATGGTGGAGGCGCTCAGTGTGCTGGATGGCTCGCTGAAATCGGATGTGATGCTGCTGACCGGGCTGACCGCGGAGGAGATCGACGCGGTCGGGGGAATCGAGGAATGAGCGGACCCGGCCCGCTGCGCCCGGCCCGCCCGACGCTGCGCTGCTTACGCGAGGACTTGTGCCTCAAGGTGCCGCCGGTCACGGTGCCGCTGGACGAGATCGACCACCCGGTGCTGGCCAAGGCGTCCGAGCAGTTCGCGGACGAGGACGGCAAGCACGAACGCATCCGGTCCGTGGACGACCAGGTCCTGTTCAAGGTCAAGGTGCAGCGATGGCGCGGCGCGGTATGGCTGGACGCCGATCTGCCGTGGCTGGTCGCGGCGGGTCGGCGCGAGGACGGCTCGGGCGATGACTTCTATGCAGCCCTGGAGGCCGACGGCCGCGCCGTCCGGGCTCGCTACAACGCGGAACATTCCGACGGCCTGAAGACCGCGACACACACCGCTCACCTCCTGCCGGCACGCGAGGACCATGTCCGGTACCGCGCCGAGGCCGGTGTCCGCTTCGTGCGCCGCCTGCGGGCGACTCTGCTGGACCTGGCGCACGCCACGCTGCGCGACGGCCGTGAGCACACACGCGAGTTCGACACCTTCACTCTTGGCCTCCAGGTGCGTGCGGACGACGGCCACGAGACCTACCTTGCCGTCCGGATCACCGGCTCCGTACCGCCGAACCTGACCGTGCTGATCCTGCGCAACGTCCCCGGCTGCGAGGCTGAGGGCTGGTATCCGGAGTACGCCCTGCCTGAGCGAGACCTGCTCCCGGCCGAACAGGCGTGGTCCAACCTCATGGACCCACGCGCGGCTGCCCAGGTGCTGGGCGGGGAGCGGTAGCCAGGCATCCGTCGGCTCGAACTGCAACCCGATGTCGGGGTGTGTATCCACGATCGTGGACAGTCAAGGCGCTTGGTCTCACAGCGATGTGCATCCGGACATCAAAGAACCCCTCACGCGTTTCCGCAGGGAGAGGGTGTGTGCGCCCCCGGCAGGACTCGAACCTGCGGCCAAGCGCTTAGAAGGCGCCTGCTCTATCCACTGAGCTACGGGGGCCGGGTGGTGGCCGGTGGCCTGGAGCCCGGGTGGGACGAGCCGTGACCTTGCCGGGGACAAGGATAGGGCTCCGGGGTCCTTGTCCCTGGTGCTTCGCCTCCGCGGCACTATGTGGAGGTTCGGTGAAGCGGTCCTGATAATCGCAGGCAGGTACGAATCCTGCATCGCTTTTGGCGTCTCGCGCCCCGGGTGTTGTGCACTCGTTATGCCTGCGCCCCAGTCGCCCCTTCCGTCCCCTGTGTCCGATCGGCGCGCAGGGACGTCCATATGCTTCAGAAAGCCGCCAAAATTGGGCATTCTTCGCATGTGGTGACCTTGGACGTACCGCCTCAACTGCTCGACGCACTCTCCGCCCTGCGCGAGCGTGTCGCCGCCGCACGCTTTCCGCTCCCCCTCGCGGGGGCGCCACGCGCGCGTGCCAACCGCGACGAGCTACTCGCGCAGCTCGACGACTACTTGGTGCCCCGGTTGCGGGCCCCCGAAGCGCCGCTGCTCGCGGTGATCGGGGGGTCCACCGGGGCGGGGAAATCGACCCTCCTGAACTCTCTGGTCGGGCGGCGGGTCAGCGAGGCGGGGGTGCTGCGGCCGACCACCCGTACGCCCGTCCTCGTATGCCATCCGGAGGACCATCACTGGTTCGCCGGAATGCGCGTACTGCCCGAACTCACGCGCGTGTGGGTGCCCCGGCCGGAACCCGCCGACGGGGAGGAAGAGGCCGACGATCTCCTCGCGCCGCTCGGGGCGGACGGCGAGCGCGCGCTGCGGATCGAGACCGTGGAGACCCTGCCCAAGGGGCTCGCGCTCCTCGACGCGCCCGACATCGACTCGCTCATCTCCGACAACCGGATCCTCGCCGCCGAGCTGATCTCCGCGGCCGATGTGTGGGTCATGGTGACGACCGCGTCCCGGTACGCCGACGCCGTGCCCTGGCATCTGCTGCGTACCGCCAAGGAGCATGACGCCACGCTCGTCACCATCCTCGACCGGGTGCCGCACCAGTTGGTGAACGAGGTCTCGCGGCAGTACGCGGCGCTGCTCACCAAGGCGGGCCTGGGCGACGTGCCGCTGTTCACCGTGCCCGAGCTGCCCGAGTCCGCCGGCGGCGGGGGGCTGCTTCCGGTCACCGCCGTCGCGTCCCTGCGCGCCTGGCTCACCCACCGGTCGCAGGAGCCCAGGGCCCGTACGCAGGCGATCGCACGGACCGCGCGCGGCGTCATCCAGTCCCTCGACGTACGGCTGCCGGAGCTTGCCGGAGCCGTCGCCGCGCAGTATGCGGCCGCCCTGCGGCTCACCTCCGCCGTCGATGAGGCGTACGAGAGCGAGCACGCGCGCGTGCGGGGGCGGTTGCAGGACGGGGCCGTGCTCGCCGGGGACGCCCTGAAGCGCTGGCGCAGCTATCCCCTGGACTGCGGTGCCGGGGAGCTGCTCGACGCCGTCGGCGAGAGTCTGGAGGCGCTGCTGCTGTGCGCGGTGACCGCCGCCGACGAGCGGATCGACGACGCGTGGCGGCGCGAGCCGGCCGCCGGCGCCCCCGGGCTCATGGACCGTGTCCGTGTCCCCGAGAGCGCGGAGGACCGCATCGGCATGGCGGTGCGGCGCTGGCGGCGCGTCCTTGAGGAGTACGCCGAGGACGAGGTCCGCGGGCTCGACAGGCTGGAGAAGAACCTCGTCCCCGACCCCGAGTCGGTGGCCGCCCTGCTCGCCACCGCCCTGCTCGGCGGCCGCCGCGGCCGTTCGGCGGGCGAGACGCTCGCCGAACGGATCGGCGCCCATGGCGCGCTCCGGCTGCGGGACCGGGGCGGGCGCCTGCTCACCAGCTACCTCGACACCGTCCTCGGCGCGGAACGGGAACGACGCCTCGCCCCCCTCGACGCCCTCGACGTGAACCCCGAACCCCAGGCCGAACTGATCGCCGCGCTGTCCGTACTGCAGAAGGAGAGGTGACCGCGGTGACTGCCGTCACGGATCACACTGAGCACGAGCATGAGCGCGAGGACGACCCCGAGCGCGAGCGTGAGCACGACGAGCGTTCCGCAGGGCCCGAGGAGACGGGGGCTTCGGCGGACACGGGCCGCGGCTCCGAAGGCGTGTGGGACGACGGGCTCATCGCCCGCCGCGGCCCCGAACGGGGGGCGGGCAGCACCACCGAGGGGTACGCCCCGACGGACACGGGGTCTTCCGGAACCGGCTCGTCCGCCGCTCAGACACCCAGCACATCGACCGCGTACGACGGGCCCCTGCGCGCCCGGCTCGACGCCCTGCGGGAACTCGTCGGGCTCTCCCGCACCCGCCTCGACAGCGCCACCCTCGCCGAGGCGGGCCGGGTGCTCGACGAGGCGGCCGCCCGGCGCAGGCTCTCCGACCGGCACACCGTCGTCGCCGTCGCGGGCGCCACCGGCAGCGGCAAGTCGACGCTGTTCAACGCCCTTGCCGGGGTGACGATCTCGGAGGCCGGGGTGCGCAGGCCGACCACCGCGGCGCCCATCGGCTGCAGCTGGACCGACGGCGCGGCGCCCCTCCTCGACCGGCTCGGCATCCCCGGGCGGCTGCGCAGGCGCCCGCTCCAGGGGCCCGACGCGAAGACGCTGCAGGGGCTCGTCCTGATCGACCTGCCGGACCACGACTCGGCGGTCGCCGAGCACCGCGAGCACGTGGACCGGATCCTCGGGCTCGTCGACGCGGTCATCTGGGTCGTCGACCCCGAGAAGTACGCCGACGCGATGCTGCACGAGCGCTATCTGCGGCCCATGGCGGGCCACGCCGAGGTCACCTTCGTCGTGCTCAACCAGGTGGACCGGCTGCCCGGTGAGGCCGCCGACCTGGTGCTCGACGATCTGCGGCGGCTGCTCGACGAGGACGGCATCGCACTGGGCGAGCACGGCGAACCCGGCGCCACCGTGCTCGCGCTGTCCGCCCTGACCGGCGAAGGGGTCGGTGAACTGCGCGAGTCCCTCGGCCAGTTCACCCAGGGGCGCGGGGCCGCCGCCCGGCGGATCGAGGCCGACCTGGACGCCGCGGCCGACCGGCTGTGGCCGGTGTACGCGGCCGGTCCTTCCGGCGGGCGGGGCACGCGGCGCATCGGGCTCAGCGAGGAGGCGCGCGACGAGTTCGCCGACCGGCTCGCGGACGCGGTGGGCGCGGCGGCCGCCGGGCTGGCGGCGGAACGGGCCTGGCGGCGCACCGCGGGCAAGGCGTGCGGCACGCCGTGGCTGCGCCTTTGGCGTTGGTACGAGGCGCACCGCTCGCCGCGGTACGTCGGCTGGCCGGTGCCGGACCCCCCGCCGGACGAGGAGGCCACGGCCCGCCAGCGGGTCGAGAACGCCGTACGCATGGTGGCCGACGAGGCGGCGTCGGGGCTGCCCACGCCCTGGGGGCAGGCCGTGCGGGAGGCGGCCGTGCGCGGGGCGGAGGGGCTGTCGGAGGCGCTGGACGAGCTGACCGCGAAGGCCGGGGTGCCGAGGGGGCGGCCGCCGCGGCCCGGCTGGTGGCCGGTCGCGGTGTTCGCGCAGGCGACGATGACGCTGCTCCAAGTCCTCGGCGGGCTCTGGCTGGTCGCGCAGATCATCGGGGTCGCCTCACCGAACCTGGGGGTGCCGGTACTGCTGATGCTGGTCGGCATCGTGGGCGGCCCGGGCGTGGAGTGGGCGAGCCGGATGGCGGCGCGGGGACCGGCGCGGCGCTATGGCCTGGACGCGGAACGAAGACTGCGGGAGGCGGCCACCGGGTGCGGGCGCGCACGGGTGCTCGATCCGGTGGCGGCGGAGCTGCTGCGGTATCTGGAGGTGCGGGAGCAGTACGTGCGGGTTACGGGGGCGGGAGTGGGGTGAACGGAGGGCGGCTGGGCCCTGGTTGGTCCTCGGTCGGGTGAGGGAGTTATCCACAACTGGTGGGTAGACCACAGGGCTCAGCGGGCCGGTCCGGACGCGTGCACTCTGAGATCACAGCCGCGCAGGCGGTGTGGAGCGGAGTGGATGAGGGAGGGGTTCGGATCATGAACGAGACCTTGGTGACGGTGGTGGGGAATGTCGCGACGACGCCCGTGTTCCGGGAACTGGCCTCTGGGCCGGTGTCACGGTTCCGGCTCGCGGTGACCTCGCGGCACTACGACGCCGTGCAGAAAGTCTGGGCCGACGGGCATACCAACTTCTTCACGGTGTGGGCCAGGCGATCGCTCGGGACGAATGTGCAGGCGTCCCTGACGATCGGTGAACCGGTCGTCGTGCAGGGGAGGTTGAAGGTGCGCGACGAGGAGCGGGGCGGTCAGCACTGGACGTCGGCGGACATCGACGCGACGACCGTCGGCCACGATCTCTCGCGCGGCACGGCGGCGTTCCGGCGCGTGCTCAAGGCGAACCCGGCGCTCACGGATCCGGCGTCGGCGCGCGAGGCGGAGCCCGAACCGGTGGGGTGATGGTCCGTCAGTGCCGGGGTCGAGATGGGCGACCGATGTGCGGCTTATCGGCGAATGGGTGCCGTTGATTTGTCGATAAGCCCAGCCCAGCAGGGGTGTTGGCGATAACGATTCCGATTCGGATCGGTTATCGAATGGCACTACTGGGGATCGTGGTCTGCCGCGTACCTAGGATGCCGGACGTAGCTCACGGGGCAGTTGGCAGTGGATGCCACGCAGGTGGCAGGTGATTCTGCCCCTTTCAACCGGCTGGCGGGACCACCCCCCTCGATGTGAACGGGTCCCGTCCGGAGGGGAATTCTGTGTCTTTTGCGCGTTCTGTTTTCTCTGCGGGCTCCGCGTGCACCGAGCCGTCGCGCAGACGGGGCACGTCCCGCGTCGCCGCGCTGACCTTGGCGACCGGGCTCCTGGCGGCGGGCGCGATAGCCGGTGCGGGTGCGGCCGCCGCGGACGAGGTCCCGCAGCACCAGGGGGGCGCCACCGCGACGCTGGGCGGGCTCCAGACGTACGACCAGGCCGTCATCCGTGACGGCGGCACGAGCCAGCAGGTCCCCGCCGGACTCTTCGAGATGTCGGTGGACGGCGGCGGCACCCTGCAGAGCTACTGCATCGACATCCACAACCCGACGCAGAAGGACGCCAAGTACCAGGAGACCCCCTGGAGCGGCACTTCGCTGAACGGCAACAAGGACGCGGGCCGGATCCGCTGGATCCTGCAGAACTCCTACCCGCAGGTGAACGACCTCGCCGCGCTCGCGCGAAAGGCCGGCGCGCGGGCGCTCACCGAGCAGTCGGCGGCGGCCGGCACCCAGGTGGCGATCTGGCGCTACTCGGACGGCGCCGACGTGGACGCGCTCGACCCGCAGGCCGAGAAGCTCGCGGACTACCTCTACAAGAGCGCCCGCGCCACGGCGGAGCCCAGGGCCTCCCTGACGCTCGACCCGCCCGCGGTCTCCGGGCGCGCGGGGGAGCGCCTCGGCCCGGTCACCGTGCGCACCGACGCGGACGCCGTGTCCGTGACACCGCCCGCCGACTCCGCGGTCAGCGGCGTCAAGATCGTCGGCAAGAACGGCAAGCCCGTCACGTCCGCGGCCAACGGCAGCCAGCTGTTCTTCGACGTCCCCAAGGGCACCCCGGACGGCTCGGCGGCGCTCACCGTCCAGGCGACGACCACGGTGCCGGTCGGCAGGGCCTTCGCCTCCGAGACCAGGAGCCAGACGCAGATCCTGGCGGGCTCCAGCCAGTCCACGGTCTCCGCGACGGCGAGCGCGTCCTGGGCCAAGAAGGGCGCGATACCCGCTCTGTCGGCGGAGAAGAACTGCGCCAAGAGCGGCGTGGACATCACGGCGAGCAACAAGGGCGACCAGCCGTTCACCTTCCGCCTCATGGGCTTCAAGCACACCATCGAGGCGGGTACATCGCGGACGGTGACGATCCCGCTGCAGGAGGACCAGCCCTACGACTTCACGATCAAGGGGCCGAACGGCTTCGAGAAGCGCTTCAAGGGCGTACTCGACTGCCGTACCGAGGGCAGCACGATCGGCAACAAGACCCAGCCCCTCCCCGACCCGAGCCCCGCGTCGGCGGGCGGCGGCACGGGCGGCGACGACCTCGCGGCGACCGGCGGCTCCAGCGCGACGCCGATGATCGCCGGGATAGCGGTGGTCATGGTGGTGCTGGGCGGCGCGGCGATGTTCCTCCTGCGCAAGAAGAAGGCCCCGGCACAGGCGCCGACCGACGAGCAGTAAACGCAGGGCAGTCGGGGCGCGTCGCAAGCATGGCGACGCGCCCTTTGCGTTGCCTGCTGACAGCGGCAGAGTCCCCCTGTCAGCAGCTGTCAGCGCGCTGTGGGCGTGGTGTCAGGACCCCCCGGCAGAGTCTTGCTCATCAACAACGGCAAGCACCCGCCGGGAACGCCAGCAGGGCCTGCCCAACCCAAGGAGCACACACCATGTCCATCACCCTCACCGACCAGGACAAGCTCACCCTCCGCACCGCCGCCTACGGAGCCATCTCGCTCCTGGCCGCCGCCGACGCAGCCGGCTCCCCCCACAAGATCGCCACCCAGGGCTCCATAGCCCTGGCCTCAGCGACGGGCCCCGTCGGCTACGTCCTCGCCGAGAACTCCAAGGTCGGTGACCTCGGCGGCAAGTCGGTGGCCGAACTCGCCGACACGGTCCTGCCCGCCCTGACGGCAGCCACGACCCTCCTCAAGAAGCAGGACCCGGCCGAGGCCGACAACTTCCGCGCCATCATCACCGTCGCCCTCGAAACGGCCACCCAGGCCCGCAAGGGCGGCCCCAGCCCCACCATGACCGACATGACCCGCAAGATCACCACCGCCATCGACGCTGCGTGACGGGAACGGGCGGGCCGGGACCGGACGGACCGATAACGACAGACGGTGACACTTCGCTCACCGTCGCGTGTCAGGAACGTCCAGGTCACGGCCCTCGCCCAGTACTGGTTTCCTCCGGGAGGTGGCCGTCAGGCAAGATGGGGTGTATCTGCCCACTCACTGATTGCCGGACGGTTTCTCTTGGCTGAGTACATCTACACCATGCGCAAGACGCGCAAGGCGCACGGCGACAAGGTGATCCTCGATGACGTCACCTTGAGCTTCCTTCCTGGCGCGAAGATCGGTGTCGTGGGCCCCAACGGCGCCGGTAAGTCCACGGTGCTGAAGATCATGGCCGGGCTCGAGCAGCCGTCCAACGGTGACGCGTTCCTTTCGCCCGGCTACAGCGTCGGCATCCTCATGCAGGAGCCGCACCTGGACGAGTCGAAGACCGTTCTGGAGAACGTCCAGGACGGCGCCGCCGAGATCATGGGCAAGCTCAAGCGCTTCAACGAGGTCGCCGAGCTCATGGCGACCGACTACTCCGACGCGCTCATGGAAGAGATGGGCAAGCTTCAGGAGGATCTCGATCACGCCAATGCGTGGGATCTTGATGCCCAGCTCGAGCAGGCCATGGACGCGCTCGGCTGCCCGCCCGGCGACTGGCCCGTCACCAACCTCTCCGGTGGCGAGAAGCGCCGCGTCGCGCTCTGCAAGCTCCTCATCGAGGCGCCCGACCTGCTCCTCCTCGACGAGCCCACCAACCACCTCGACGCCGAGTCGGTGAACTGGCTGGAGCAGCACCTCGCGAAGTACGCCGGTGCCGTCGTCGCGGTCACCCACGACCGGTACTTCCTCGACAACGTCGCCGAGTGGATCCTCGAGCTCGACCGCGGCCGCGCCCACCCGTACGAGGGCAACTACTCCACGTACCTGGAGAAGAAGGCCGCGCGTCTCAAGGTCGAGGGCCGCAAGGACGAGAAGCGCGCCAAGCGGCTCAAGGAAGAGCTCGAGTGGGTGCGGTCCAACGCCAAGGGGCGTCAGGCCAAGTCCAAGGCGCGTCTGGCGCGCTACGAGGAGATGGCCGCCGAGGCCGACAAGATGCGGAAGCTGGACTTTGAGGAGATCCAGATTCCGCCGGGTCCGCGGCTGGGATCGATCGTCGTCGAGGTCGAGAATCTGTCGAAGGCCTTTGGCGACAAGGTGCTCGTCGACGATTTGAGCTTCTCGCTGCCTCGCAACGGCATCGTCGGCATCATCGGTCCGAACGGTGCGGGCAAGACCACGCTGTTCAAGATGATCCAGGGCCTGGAGACTCCGGACTCCGGCAGCATCAAGGTCGGCGACACGGTCAAGGTTTCGTACGTCGACCAGGGGCGCGCCAACATCGACCCGAAGAAGACGTTGTGGGCCGTGGTGAGCGATGAGCTCGACTACATCAATGTCGGGCAGGTTGAGATGCCCTCGCGGGCGTATGTCAGTGCCTTTGGTTTCAAGGGGCCTGACCAGCAGAAGCCTGCCGGGGTGCTCTCCGGTGGTGAGCGCAACCGTCTCAACCTGGCGCTGACCCTCAAGGAGGGCGGCAACCTGCTCCTCCTCGACGAGCCGACGAACGACCTGGACGTCGAGACCTTGTCCTCGCTCGAGAACGCGCTCCTGGAGTTCCCGGGTGCGGCTGTGGTCATTTCCCACGACCGGTGGTTCCTCGACAGGGTCGCCACGCACATCCTCGCCTACGAGGGTGACTCCAAGTGGTACTGGTTCGAGGGCAACTTCGAGTCGTACGAGAAGAACAAGATCGACCGCCTGGGTGCGGACGCCACTCGCCCGCACCGTGCCACGTACAAGAAGCTCACCCGGGGCTGAGACTGACATGAGTCGGCATATCTACAGCTGCCCCCTCCGGTGGTCGGACATGGATGCCTTCGGGCACGTCAACAACGCTGTCTTCCTGCGGTACTTGGAAGAGGCGCGGATCGACTTCATGTTCCGGCTCGCACCGGGGGACGGCAGCCCGTCGTTCTCGGGCGGGTCCGTCGTGGCCCGTCATGAGATCGACTACGTACGGCCGTTGGTCCACCGGCACTCGCCGGTGACCATCGAGTCGTGGGTGACGAAGATAGGCGCTGCCTCGCTCACCATCGCGTACGAGGTCAAGGACCCCGAGCAGGTGTATGTGCGGGCCTCGACGATCGTCGTCCCGTTCAACCTGGAGGCGCAGCGGCCCCGGCGGATCACCGCCGAGGAGCGTGCGGTGCTCGAGGGGTACATGGACGACAGTGCCGGTGGTGCGGAGGCGCTCGTCGCATGACGGCGCAGCTGCACTTCGCCGATGCCGGGGAGGCGGCGGACCTCGCCGCCTTTCTGGCGCGGCTGATCCACTACGACAAGGCCGCGGCGGTGCGGCTGCAGGCGGCGGGGGAGACCCTCGCCGTGTTCGGGCGGCCGCCGTCGTTCGAGGTGCTTGCGATTCGTACGGCGCGGCTTGCCAAGCCGTACGAGTACGGGCTCGACACCTCGATGGATGTCACTGTCTCCGCGGGTGAGCTTCTGGAGTCCGTGGATCCCGCGGGTTCCGCGGGTGTGCCGGAGGCCGTCACGGGGCCGCCGTGGGCCGGGGTGCTTCCGCCTCGCGGGGGCTGGCGGTCGGAGGCGGGGCTGCCGGGGATGGGTGAGCTGCGGGGGCTTGTTGCTGCCGCCGTCGCTGAATTCAAGGCTCGGGTGGAGGAGCTGCCGGCGGAGCGGCGGGTTCGGGCCGAGCTGGATCAGGTGGGGCGGGAGATTTGGTCCCGGTCCATTGGGGATACGGGGCTTCCTGTGCGGGCCGCGCATGCGGCGCAGGCCTTGGGCTTTTTGCGGGGGGAGTCGCTGGACCTGCTGTCCAGCGGGGCTTGGCTTCGGTTGCGTACGTCTTATGGGTCTGTGGCTGTGCGGCGGGCCGGTGTCGGGGGGCTTTCCGTCTCGCCGGTGTAGGGCGTTGCTGGGCCCCTTGCTTGAGCGGTGCTCGGCAGTGGGGCACAACGCCGGCAGCCGTCAGTTGTCGCCGTCCGGCCATACGCCGATGTGGTCACGTTCCAGTTCCAGGGCCACCCTGTCCCGCATTCCCAAGGCTTCTGTGTAATCCGCCGGGAGCTGCAGGCGGCCCGCGCGGTCCAGCATGGCGTATTCGCGGGAGATCACTGATTCCTGGCCCGTGGTCTCGTCCACCTCTGTGCGGCGCAGGACCTCCGTCGATGTGCGGCCGTCCCGGATGGCGACCGTGCGGCGGACCTCTGAGGCCACGGCCTGGTCGTGGGTGACGATGACGATCGTGGTGCCCAGGTGTTCGTTCGCCGTGCGGAAGGCCGCGAAGATCTGCTCGGCGGTGTGTGAGTCCAGTTCTCCGGTGGGCTCGTCGGCGAGGAGGACCGAGGGGTTGTTGGCGAGGGCCACCGCGATCGCCACGCGTTGCTGCTGGCCGCCGGACAGTTGCCGTGGGTGCCGGTCTCTGCAGTCCGCCACGTCCAGCAACTCCAGGAGTTCCATGGCCCGTTGAGCCTTCCGGGCTCGACGGCCAAAGCCGCCGCCGCCCCGCAACTGCATCGGCAGTGCCACATTCTGAGCCGCCGTCAGGTATGGCAGCAGATTGCGTCCCGTCTGCTGCCATACGAAGCCGACCACGTCCCTGCGGTAGCCGAGGCGTTCCTTCGCGCCCATCGTGAGGAGGTCGCGGCCCGCCACCCGCGCCGCGCCCGCGGTCGGCTCGTCGAGTCCGGCGAGGATGTTCATCAGCGTCGATTTGCCGCTGCCCGACGCGCCGACCAGGGCCATCAACTCGCCCTCGCGGACCAGGAGATCGAGCCCCTGTAGCGCCTGCACCTCGACGCCGTCCGTGGAGAAGACGCGGACCAGTCGGTCGCAGGTGATCAGGGCGTCATGGCCGTAGGCGGGCCGGTCGCGGTGGGCGGTGGCCCGCGCCTCCAGGTCGGCGAGCGACGCGGGGGATGTGTTGGTCGTCATCGGGTGTCTCCCGTTCTCAGTTCGGTGGCGGTCGTGCGCCGCGACGTCCACCAGGCCTGTACGAAGGCGACGCCCGCCGTCAGGAACACCACACCCGCGGCGGGCAGCAGCAGTGACCAGGGATCCGCCCGCAGCGTCATGTCGCCGAGCCCGGAAAGCGGGCCGCCTGCCGCGAGGGCGACGCGGGCCAGGTCGATGCCCGGTGACAGGAGGCCGATCGCCGCCCATCCCACCAGCGCACCGCCGCACGCCGCGAGCAGCGCCTGCGGCAGGGACTCCAGGACCAGGAGCCGGCGCCCCTGCCCCGTGCTCAGGCCCATCGTGCGCAGCCTGGCGAGGAGCGCGGCGCGTCGCGGTGCGGAGTGCAGCAGGGCAAGGAGCACGGCCAGTACGGCGTATCCGGCGCCCGCCGCGACCGCCGCCCCGTAGATGCGCTCGGCGCCCGACTGGAGGGGCGAGTCGGTGAGTTCGGCGCGTTCGGCGGTGCGGAAGTGCGCCTCGACGCCGTCACCCGCGGCCCGCGCCGACCTGCCGAGCGCCGCCGTGTCGATCCGCTGCCCCGAGGCGCCCGTCGCCAACAGCGCGGTGCTCGGCGGCCGTTCGAGATGCCGCCGGTCGATCAGCAGGAACGCGCTGCCCGACGGGAGCGCCGGAGTGCTGTTCCGGACGGCACCGACCGCCGCCCGGAAGCTCCCGGCGGGCGTACGGAAGGAGTGCGGGCCCTTGCCGAGCCGCCGGGCCACCTCGGGCGACGCGACGGCGGGAAGCACGGCGCGGGAGTCACCGCCCGCCGCCAACTCGGCCTCGCCGAACGGCCCGAGGCCCGTCGAACGGGTCAGCCGGGAGTAGGCCGCCGGGTCGACCGCGACCAACGGGACCGTCGACTGGTCCGGCAGCCGCAGGTACCAGTCGATGTGGACGGACGTGACCTCGCCGACGCCCGGCGTCCGGCGGATCTCCGCGGCGAGCGACGCGGGCAGCGTGCCGTTGCCGCGGTCCACGCGCACGTCCGCGCCGACGGCAAGCAGCGCCGTGCGGTCACGGGCATCGGCGACCCCGGTCAGGACGGAGCCGCCGAACGCCGCCGTCGTCAGGGCGAGCAACAGGCCGAGCAGCGGCAGCGCCTGGGTGGCGGACGCGCGGCCCGCGCTGGCCATCGACAGGAAGCCGAGGGCGCCGCGGCGGCGGGCGAGCGGGCGGGTGAGAAGCCGCAGGGGCAGCGGGTACAGACGTACGAGAAGAAGCGCGGCGATACCGCCGACGAGGAGGGGCGCCGCGCTGACCAGGGCGCCGCCCGCCGAGTCACCGCCGGTCCCGGACCGCCGCAGGGTCACCACCGCGCCCACGGCCAGGACGAGCAGCACCAGTTCGGCCACCGTGCGGCGGCGCGACGGCCGGGCCGTCAGGAGATCGTCGCGGCCCTCGTGCGCACGCGGCCTGCGGTGCGTGAACGCCGCACGCACCGGCAGCGCGGCACAGCCGAGCACGCACACCCCGGCGGCCGCGGCCACCGAAGGCAAGGCGGGCGCGTCCGGCACGACGAGCACCGCGAGCAGCAGCCCCAGCGCGGCGGCGGGCACCGCGACCACCGATGTCTCGGCGAGCAGCCGCCCCGCGATGCCGCGCACGGAGCCGCCGCGGGAGCGCAGGAGCGCGAGCTCGTCGTGGCGTCGTACGGCGGCCAGGGAGCAGGTCATCAGGAGGACGACGGCGGCGACCCCGCCGACTCCGTACGCGGCCACCGCGACGATCGGCGACACGGCGCCGCGCAGCCCCTCGTACCCGGTGAGGACCTTGTCGAGCTCGGTGGAGGCCAGGGCGTCCGGGCCGGCGAAGCGGCGCAGTTCGGTGCGGAGCGGCCCCGCTTCGAGGGAGGCGATGCGCTTCTTCAGGGCCGGCAGGTCGCGGGCGGTCAGGGCGGCGAAGTCGGGGGCGACGCGCCAGTACTGCTGCGGGACCTGGTCGACGGCGGGCAGGAAGGCGCCCGCGCCGGGCGCGAGGAGCAGGGCGGCGTGCCAACGCTTCTTCGGCGACTGGGAGTTGTTGCCCGGTACGTCGATCAGGGACGGGGTGCGCAGGACCGGATCGTAGGACCAGTAGGCGGACTCGGGGTGCCGCGGCTCGACGATCCCGGTGATCCGTACGGTCACGCGCTCGCCGGTCAGGGAGTCGATACGGACGGTCGAACCGGGCCTGAACTTCATGACGCGGGCCGTCTGGACCGTCACCGCTGCCTCGACCTCGCGGCTGTCCGCCGTCACGTCCGCCTTCGGCAGCCGGCCGTCACGCACGCGCGCGTGCGCGTCGACGCCGGACTGGGCGGCCAGCGTGAACTGCGGCGGGATCTCGTACGGTTGAGGCAGGGAACGGTCAAGTCCCGCGGGTGGCTTGACGGTTCTGACGCCGTACGTGGATTGCGCGCCGTCCACCCGGATCGGCGGGGGCATGGCCGCCACGACCTTGCGGTACTGCCCGCGCAGGACCGAGTCCCGCATCGCGTCCCCGCGCTCCGGCTGATCCCAATCAAGTCCGGGCGCGGGCGCGGTGAGTTCGATGCCGGCGCGCGTAGCCCCGGCGTCGGTGATCGCGCTGCGTACCCCTTCGCTCTCGTACGCGTCGACCGCGCGTGGGAAGACGGCGGCGAGGAACGCGGTGGCGAACACCAGCAGGGCGAGCGCGACGGCGGGCGCGGGTGCGGCGCGGAGCCGGGTGCGGGTCCAAGGGGCGACGGGGGGCACGGGGCGCATGGGGAGCAAGGGGAGGAAGGGAAGGTCTTTGCGGCGCATGTCAGTTGCCTCCCTCGTGGCGCAGTGACACCTTCGGGTCGCCGCGGCTCACGGACAGGGCGGCGATGATCGCGAAGGGGACGGCCGCGATGGCCGCGAGGAGCGTGGCCGCCTGGGGGAGCGGCAGTTCCACCAGGACCGGGGGCACCGGCCGTGCCGCGTCTCCGGTGAGCACGATCAGGGGGACCACGGCCCGCGTCAGGACCGCGCCGATGGCCACGCCGACCAGCAGGGCGACGGCCAGGAGGAAGCCCTGCTCCGCCGCGATCATGCGGGCCAGCTGGCGGCGCGGTGCGCCCAGTGCGCGCAGGACCGCGAACTCCGCCGAGCGCTCGCGCAGCGACCCCGCCGCGCTCACCGCGAAGCCCACCGCCGCGAGCAGGGCCGCCGCCACCGCCACGGCGAGCAGCGCCGACTGGGGGCCCGCGCCCAGCGGGTCGTCGCGCAGCTCCGCGGCGATCTCGTCGCGGACCAGGACCTGTTCGGGGTCGATGTCGGGGCGGGCGCGCAGGGCGGCGGCCGCGTCGGCGGAGGCGCCGGGGCGGGTGGTGAGCCACCACTCGGTGGGGGTGAGCGGCTTCCCGCCGTCCGCCTGGAGCACCGCGTTCACGCCCGGCAGGTCCAGGAGCAGCGCGCCCCCGTCGGTCCCGGGATCGGCCGCATCGGTCGTCGGCAGCTCCGGCACCGCCTCGACGATGGTCACCCGCAACGAGCCGCCGGTCACCGGCACATCGACCCGGGAGCCCACGGCCGCCCCGCTGGAGCGCAGGAACTGCTCGGTGGCGACCGCCCCCGTCTTCCCGGACCGCAGGGCTTCGGCCAGCGCCGCACGGTCGGTGCGGTCCTCCCTGATCAGCAGGCCCGGCAGCGCCCGCGCACCGTCGAGCGCGAGCACCGTCGCCTGCCGGTCGTCGGCGAGGTCCATCGTGGAGCGCGCGGCGGGAGCGGCATCACGGACGCCCGGAAGCGACGCGTACACCTCGGCCTGCTCCTTCTCCGGTACGCGACTGGCGAGCACCCTGAGCTGCGTACCGGCCCGGAAGTCCGCCTGGTCCTCCTGCGAGCGGTCCCAAGAGGCCCCCTGGCCGATCGCGAGGAGGCCCAGCGCCACCGCGAGCACCAGGAGCAGCACGGGCCCCGCGCCCCGCAACGGCCTGCGGCTCAGCTGCCAGCCGGCAAGGGCACCCGGAAGCCCGCGCCCCCGCGCCGCCCTGCGCTCGGCGAGGCGTGCGGCGGGCGGCAGCAGCCGCAGCGTCACGACCGTGCCGGCCAGGAGGGCGAGCGCGGGCGCGGCCACGAGCAGCGGATCGATGCCGAGGCCGCCCGCGCCGTCACCGCTCAGCGCGCCCGCACCGGACGTCCTGCTGTCCAGCTGCCAATACGCCACCGCCGCGATCACCAGGAGCCCCACGTCGGCGCCTGCCCGCAGCGGGGCGGGCAGCGCCGCCGACCGGGCGCGCCGCAGCGGCCCGGTGCTCGACGCGAGGGCGGGCGCGACCACCGCGAGCGCACAGCCCAGGGCCGTGGCCACGCCGATCAGCCACACCTCCGTACCCGTCGATGTGCCCGTCGACGTGTCGAGCCGCACCCCCGTCCTCGCCAGTGCGCCGTGCCCCGCGAGCAGCCCGGTCAGCGGGCCCGCGAGCAGCGGCGCGAGCACCGCGGCGGGCAGGGCGAGCAGCAGGGCCTCGACCGTGGCGAGCCAGGCGACCTTGCCGCGCGAGCCGCCGCGCGCGATGAGCAGCGCCGTCTCACCGCCGCGCTCCGTGCCGAGCAGCCGGGCCACGAGCAGCAGCGCGTACCCGGCGAGCATGATCAGCTGAAGGGCGACGATCAGGAGCGTCGAACGGGACACGAGCAGCGCGCGCTCGGCCCGGTCGAGCACCTCGGGCAGCGCGGTGCTCGCGCTCGGACTGCCGCCCAGGGACGCCGACTTGGCGAGCGCGGCGGGTCCGTCGGCGGCCGCCGAACGCAAGTCGCCGACCCGCTCCGTGGTCACCCCGCGGAAATCCGCCGTCGCCAGCCACTGCGTACGGCCCGCCGAGACCTCCCCCAGCGCCGTCGGATCGGCGAGCAGAGGTCCATACGTCAGGAAGACGCTCTCGCGCACCCCGCGGCCGCCCAGCTCGTCCAGCTGCCAGTACGGCTCCGTGGGATCGGCGGGGCGGTACACGCCGGTCACCTCGACGGTGACCTTCGGCCCGGTCAGCCGGTCGGTGAGGGTGAGCGGGGCGGAGCCGGGGCCGAGCTTCAGCCGGGCGGCGGCGGCCTCGGGGAGCGCGACCTCGACCGGGCCGCCCTTTGCGTACGAGGAGGGCCAACTCCCCTTCGTCAGGCGGATCCTGGAGCGGTCGAGCGCCGCGAAGTGCGTGAGGTCGGGGTCGCCGCCCTGCCGCGCGGTGCCCGGCAGCGCGTACGGCCCCGAACGGGCCAGCGAGCGAAGGCCCACCGGCAGCCCGTCGAAGGTGCGCCGCGCGCCCTCGCGCACCGCCCGGTCCGCCGACTCCCGTGCGCCGGGCGGTACTTGGGCCCCCACGACGAGCGAGGCCTGCGCCGCGGAGCGGGTGCGGAGACTGTGCCGCAGTGCCGCGTCGCCGATCGAGCCGGAGAACGCGGTGAGGGTGGCGAGGACCGCCGTGGTGAGGAGCACGGCGAGCAGCGCGGCGGCCAGCAGCAGCCGGTGCGCGCGCACGCGCAGAAATATGAACCCCGTCACACCCGGTCGCCCCCCGTGCCCCGTGCCCCGCGCTGTACGCCGTACGTCCCCCGAAAGTCTGAACGGATGCTTTCAGAGGGCAGGCAGTTGCGGAAGGGGTCAGAGAGGGCCGGATCCGGTCAGAACACCGGATTCAGGCCGGGGCTCAGCCCTCGGAGTTGACCATGGACGCCGCCGCGTACGTCAGGTAGTTCCACAGCGTCCGCTCGTGCTCCTCGGAGAGCTTCAGCTCCTCGACGGCGGCCCGCATGTGCTTCAGCCAAGCGTCGTGCGCGGCCCGGTCGACGGTGAACGGGGCGTGCCGCATCCGCAGCCGGGGGTGGCCGCGGTTGTCGCTGTAGGTGCGCGGGCCGCCCCAGTACTGCATCAGGAACAGCGCGAGACGCTCCTCGGCCGGGCCCAGATCCTCCTCCGGGTACATCGGCCGCAGCAGCGGGTCCTCCGAAACCCCCTGGTAGAAGAGGTGCACCAGGCGCCTGAAGGTCTCCTCGCCGCCGACCTGTTCGTAGAAGGTCTGCTCCTGAAGCGTGCCGCGCGGGATCTCATTCACATGGTCCATGCTCTCAGACGGGGCGGCCGAGTACGGAAGACTTAGGTCCTGACCATCGCGGAGGGCCCCTGCCGCTCGCATCGCGGGCCGTACGGCAGCACAGTTGCTGTATGGGATCCGAAGCCGAAACCCCGCTCGCCGCGCGGGCCAGGGCCGCGTTGGTGCGCGAGATCGAGGCGAGCGGTGCCTGCGCCGGGGATCCGGCGCTGCTGACGGCGTTCACACAGGTCCCGCGCCATCTGTTCGTGCCGTACTACTACGTGGCGGCGACGGGCGGCGGCTATGAACGTCTCTGGGGCGAGGACCCCGACCCCCTGCGCAGGGCGCGCTGGCTGGACGGCGCGTACGCGGACGCCCCGCTCGCCACCCGCGTACGCGACGGAGAGCTGCTCTCGTCCAGCAGCCAGCCCTCCCTGATGGCGAAGATGCTGGCGGAGCTCGCGCTGCCGCCGGACGGCTGCGACGTCCTGGAGATCGGCGCGGGCACCGGCTACAACGCCGCCCTGCTCGCCCACCGCCTTGGCGATGAGCACATCACCACCGTCGATCTCGACCCGGAGATCACCGAGTCCGCACGGCGGCATCTGGCGACCGCCGGCTACCACCCGGCCGTGGTCACCGGCGACGGTGCCGCGGGCTGCCCCGAGCGCGCCCCGTACGACCGGATCATCGCGACCTGCACCCTGAGCTCGGTGCCGCGCGCCTGGCTCGCCCAGTGCAGGCCCGGCGCCCACGTTCTCGCGCCGCTCGCGACCGGTCTGATCACGCTGACGGTGCGGGACGCCGAGCACGCCGAGGGGCGCTTCCTGCACACCCCCGCGTACTTCGTGCCGCTGCGGGGCGGCAGCACAAGGGCCCCGCAGGAGCAGCCGCTGGGCGGGCTGCCCCGCAGGGCCCTGCAGAACGAGCTGTTCCGCTTCTTGCTCGAGCTGACCGCGGGCACCCTCAACCCTTACGAGGCGCTTGCCCTGTGGCAGCGCGAGGGCCGGCCGGTGCGCGAGCGGTACGGCGTCAGCGTGAGCGGCCCGCACGAGTGGGCCTGGCTGGACGACCCCGAAGGGCCGTACGCCTGGCCGCTCTGATCCCGTGCTCTAGCCGTGCCTGATCGTGATCGTCGTCCAGGCGCCCACATGCACCTGGTCGCCGTCCTGCAGCGGCACGGGGACGAACGGCTGGATGGGCTCCTCGCCGTTGTTGACCGTCGTGCCGTTGGTCGAGTTCTGGTCGACGACCGCCCAGGTGCCGTCCGGCTGCTGGACCAGGACCGCGTGCTGGTGCGAAACCCCCGGGTCCTCCGGCGGCACCGACAGGTCGATGTCCGGGGTGTCGCCCGTGGAGTGGCGGCGGCGGCCGATCGTGATCTGGTTGCCGACCAGCGGACGCTGCTGCTCGGGCGAGTACGCGGGCAGGTTCAGGCCCGATGCCTCGGGGCCGCTGCGGTGCATCATCGCCATGAAGTACTCGCGGTCAGGGCCGATCGTCGCCGTCCAGGAGACGGTGCCGACACCGGGCCCGGGGACCGACTGGAAGCCCTGCGGCGGCTGCGTCTGCGGAGCCTGCTGACCCCAGTCGCCCTGCTCGGGAGCCTGCGGGGCCGCCGACGAGGGCGGCGGGAGCACCCAGTCGTCGCCGAACGACGGGCCGGGAGCACCGGGTCCCTGCGGAGGCGGCGGGGTGCCGGTCTCCTGCGGGAACGCGGGCGGCGCGGGCGGACCCTGCTGCTGGAACGGCTGCGGGGGCTGACCGGAAGGGTCGCCGCCGTTGAAGGGCGGCGGTACGGGCGCCTCGCCGCCGTACGGCGGGGGGACCTGACCCGAGCCGTTGCCGCCGTTGCCGAACGGTGGGATCGGCTCGGCGGGGCGGTTCATCTGCGAGGGCCGCGAGCCCTGGTACCCGAAGGGGTCCTGACCCGGCTGGGTGCCCGCGGGGGGTCCCGGCGGGCCCTGCTGCTGGAACTGCTGGGCCGGGTTCACCGGCGGGTGCGGGGCGGCCGGGGTGTACGAGGTCGCCGTGTTCGTCAGGAAGTTCCAGCGGCACTCCTCGCAGAACGGCGCCATCGCCTCGCGGGGCGTGCGGCACTGCGGGCACAGCTCGGCCTCGGCACCCTGGTCCGGCACGGCGGCCAGATGCGGGCGTCCGGGGCCGGGCTGCGGGAAGCCGGGGTCCTGGCCGGGGCCCGGCGGCGGATAGCCGTAGCCGGGAGCGCCCGGGGGCGGTGGCGGGGGAGGCGGCGGCACGGCACCGGCCATGCGGTGACCGCAGACCTCGCACCAGTCGTCGGAACCCGACTGGTGTCCGTTCGGGCAGGTCGGCATGTCGGCGCTTCCCCCTCTCCTTCTCCGGCCCGAGGGCCGTACGTGCTGTTGGTGGGGCTACTACGTTGAGTTACTGGGCTATTGCTCAGTACTGGCGGTGCTACTTCTTCACGCGAACAGTCTTCGTGGACCGCGTCTCGAGAGTCATCTCGTCGGCCTCGGCGACCCTCGCCTTCAATCGAACAGTACCTGCCACGGCATCCACCACGTCGACCACCTTCGAAAGCAGCTTGGCGGTGTCCGTGTTCCCCGAAGCGCTCGCGAGCTGAACGGCACGGCCCAGTTTGGCCGTTGCTCCGTCGACATCTCCCGATTTGCGCGCATCGAGGCCCTGCTGGATCACCTGTGCCAGTTCCGCCTGGCCCGTGTAGTGCGCCACCTGCGGATTGATCGACGTCGATGCGGCCATGTCGTCCGTCCACACCGCCCGCACTAGGCCCTGCGACAGCGTCTGCACGCTGCCGTCCGGCTGCGGCACGATCAGCGAGACGCGGGCCGCGAGCATCTCCTGGCCCAGCTCGGCGTTCGGCACCTCGACACAGATGTGGTAGTCGCGGGACTCGTCGCCCCAGGACCCGGTGGGATAGTCCCCGGCACGGGGTCCCGCCTCCGTGCGGCGATCGGTCAACTCCTCGACCGTGGGCGCCACTTGCTTGACGAACTTGATCTCCACGCCCATCGGCGTCCACAGCCGCAGACCGACGTCGGCGACCTCCTTGCCCATCGCCGCCTCCATCATCTGCGTGAAGTCGGCGGACAGACCCGAGGGGTCGGCGACGATGTCGGCCGTGCCGAGCAGCGCGGAGGCGATGCCCGTGACCTCCTTCACCTCCCAGTCCGTGCCGACGCCGCGGGCGTCGCAGGTGAAGCGGCCGGCGCAGGAGTCGAGCGCGGCCTTCAGGTCCCCGGGTGACTCGTGTTCATTGCGGCCGTCGGTCAGCAGGATTCCGTGCCGGATCGATACGTCGGCCGAGGCGAGCAGCCGGTCGGCAAGGCACAGCCAGGTGCCGATCGCCGTGCCGCCGCCCGCGCTGAGCTTGCGCAGCGCCTGCTTGGCCTCGCCCCGCGTCCGCGCGTCGGCGACCGCGAGCCGGCCGTCCCCCGGGTAGACCTCCTTGGCGACATGCGTGCCGCCGATCACCGCGAAGTGGACTCCGTCACGTACGGCGTCGATCGCGGCGGACGTCGCGTCCCGGGCACCGCGCATCTTCGTCGGCGGATAGTCCATCGACCCTGAACAGTCGACCATGATCGCCACGGCCGCGTCCGGGGTCTGGCCCGCCGAGTACAGGTGCGGGGCGCTGACCGCGGAACCGACCGTGCCACCGCCCGTCGAGGTCACCGTGGCGATCGCGTTGACCTCGCGGCCGCCCTCCGGGAGGTACTCGTTCTGATACACGTCGACCGAGAACTGCGGCACGTTCGACTTCGAGAAGTTGGCCATGGATCCCTGCTCCCCCTAGACGTCCCACCCGCTTCCCCAAGCCGGTGGGTGACAAGTGCGTGTGCCCCGAGGCCCGTTGCCGGGGCCTGCTCTAGGCCGATCCTGCCCCTTGCGGCATGACACGGAACGGCAGAATGGCCACTGTTACGTTGTCGTGGCCCCCGCCGTCCAGCGCGTGACCGACCAGGACCTGGGCGCTGTGCAGCGGCCGCTCGGCGGAATCGGCGGGTACGGCACGTGCCATCTCCTCCACACCCTCCGCGTAGTTCCACAGTCCGTCCGTGCACACCACCACTACACCCGCACGGTCCGGCTTGAAGGAAGCGGTGTGCGGCTCCAGTTCGTACGCATCCGCGCCGAGCCAGCCCGTGATGGCGTGCGCGCGCTCGTCCGCGTACGCCTCCGCCTCGTTCATCAGACCCGCCGCCACCATCTGCGCGGCCCACGAGTCGTCCTCGGTGAGGCGGACGGTCGGGCCGCTGCGGTCGTCGGGGACCCAGTAGGCACGGCTGTCGCCGACCCAGCCGACGACGAGCAGGCCGCCGGCGACGATCGAGCCGACGAGCGTGCACGCGGGCGCGTTCTGGTGCGGGGCGTGCTCCCTGGCCTGAGTGGGCTCCGCGGCAAGGGCGTTGACCGCCTCGGACGCCGAGAGGATCGCGTCGTGCATGGCCTGCTGCGGATGCGTGCCGCGCGGCAGCGCGTCGAGCAGCGACTCGTTGGCCGCGCGCGACGCGGCGAGGGAGGCCTCGTCGGGGCGGGTCGCCGAGGAGACGCCGTCGCAGACGATCGCGACGACGGCGGGCGAACCGTCCGGCAGCGCGGCCGACGAGATCGCGAACGCGTCCTCGTTGCGGTGGTGGCGCAGACCGCGGTCGCTGACCGCGGCGACCGCGCCCAGCTCCTGCTCCATGTGGTCGCGCTCGCGGGGCTGGGCGTGCCCGCAGTTCTCGCAGTAGCCGTCCGGGTCGACACGGCCCGAACGGCAGGCCACGCAGAGCTTGGTGCCGGCCGGCGGCGTCGGCTCCGGCAGCGCCGTACGGGGGTCGGCGGGCTCGGGCTCCGGGCGGGCTCCCGGCGCGGGCAGCGGGTACTCGTCCGGCTCGGCGGGGGCGACCTGCGCGTCCACCGAGAGCTCCCCGCCCGCCGAGTCCGTGCCCGGCAGATCGGTCGGCAGGTGCGCGGGCACCGGCATGTCCGAGCTGTCCACGTCCGGGGCGACGGGCCAGTCCGCGGACGAGGCGTCGGACGCCCGGGGCGCCGGCGGTGCTTGTGGCGCAGCGCCGTTGATCGCGATCGTGGGATGGTCGCCGCCGTCGGCCGCGCCCACCGGCTGCGCCGACAGGTCGTACCCGCAGGCGCCACAGAAGAGGTCACCCGCCTCCAGCGGCTCTTCGCAGCCGGGGCACGTGGAACCGGCGGCCCCGGCAGTCTGCTGGTGCATCTGCGACATCTTCACACCCACGTCCGGGGGCGGAATCGGTTGGCCCGTTCCACCAGTTCGATCCTCTCCTCGCCACCCTGGGCGAGCCGGGCAAGCGTTCGGTACGAGCGCTCGAGGCCGAAGCGGAGTCCGCGCTCGTCCAGGTCGCTGCCAAGGAGCACGGTCCGCGAGCCCGACGACGCCGTTGGCGGCGCGGCGGCGTGACCAGAGTGACTACCGGAGAGTACCCAGTCCAGCGCCGTGCCGAGGACCTCGGTCGACAGACGCTCCCTGCGCACCGCGTCGAGGCCGAAGCCCGCGAGGGCCTCCACCTGCCCGGCGGCCGCCGTCAGGTCGTCAAGGAAGTCGAGCAGGGCGCCGCCGGGCGGCGGCGCGGTGTCCCCCGCCAGTCGCGCCCGCAGCCGCGCCCGGACCGCGGCCACCCGGGCCGCCGTGTAGTGGATCGAGGCCTCCGGCACCGACTCCAGGGTGCTCACGGCGCCCCGCCGGTCGCCCGCCGCGAGCTGTACGCGGGCCAGGCCGAACGCCGCGCTGACATAGCTCGGGTCGGTGGTCCACACCAGGCGGTAGTACTCGGCCGCGTTGTCCAGCTGGCCAAGGACCTCCGCACAGACGCCCAGGGCCAGCTTGGGCGCGGGCTCGCCGGGGAACGCGTCGTACACGGCGTCGAAGGACAGCGCCGCCGTCTCGTGGTCACCGGTCGTCAGTGAGGCGATGCCCCGGTACCAGACCACCCGCCAGTCGTCCGGATGCTGCACCTCGAGCTCCGCCAACGCCTGGGCGGCCGAATCCGGTTCACCCATGGAGAGCCGGGCGCGCAGGCCGCGCAGCCGCAGCTCCACCGAGTCGGCGGGCGCCGCCCGCAGAGCGGTGATCAGCTCGGCGGGCGCGGAGGCCATGAGCCCGGCGAGGAAGCCGGCGTTCGGGTCGTTCGGGTCGACGCGGGGCACCGGAAGCGCGAGCGACGTCGCGGACGCGTCGAGGTGGCGGACGATGCGGGCGGGCGGCGCGGACGGGACCGGCGGCGGACCGCCGTTGCCCGTGGTGAGCTCGCGGCGCCCGGTGGGCAGCGCACGCGCCCCGAGGCTCGACACGTCCCCGGTGAGCTCGGTGAACAACTCCGTGTCCGTGACCTTGACTTCGGGCCCGAACAGCGTGGAGAGCGCGGGCCTGGGCCGTCCCGTCTGCAGCGCGACGACCTCCCGCAGGACGCCCGTGAGCTGCTCCGCCATCTCCTGCGCGGAGGCGAACCTGCGGGCCGGGTCCGGGTCGGTGGCGCGCACCAACAGGCGGTAGAACGACTCGTACTTGCGGAAGACCTCGATGTTGTCGGGGTCCGGCAGGGAGTCCACGAACACGTTCGTATAGCCCTGGAAGTCGAAGGTGAGCACCGCGAGGGTGCGCGCCACCGTGTAGAGGTCCGAGGCCACTGAGGGCCCCGCCTCCGCGACTTCGGGGCCCTGATAGCCGACCGTGCCGTAGATCGCCGATTCCTCGTCGTCCATCCGGCGGACCGCGCCCATGTCGATCAGCTTGAGCTGGTCCTCGGTCTGGATCGCGTTGTCGACCTTGAAGTCGCAGTACAGAAGATTGCGGCTGTGCAGATGTCCGAGCGCCTCGAGGGCCTCGATGCCGAACGCGCAGGCCTGCTCCACCGGCAGCGGATCGCGCTTTCCCTCCGCCGTACGGCGGCCGTTGGCGATCTCCTTCAGGGACTTTCCGCCGACGTACTCCATGACGATGTAGCCGTCCATGGAGCCCGTGCGCTGGTCGAGGTGCTCGACGAAGTTGTAGATGCGGACGATGTTCGAGTGCTCGATCTCGGCGAGGAAGCGGCGCTCGGAGATCGCGGCGGCCATCGCGTCCTGGTCGCCCGTGTCGAGCAGGCCCTTGAGGACCACCCAGCGGTCGGAGACCGCGCGGTCGATGGCGAGATAGACCCAGCCGAGGCCGCCGTGCGCCAGACAGCCCACGACCTCGTACTGACCGTGCACGATGTCGCCCTGGTTCAGCTTCGGCACGAACGAGTACGGGTGGCCGCACTTGGTGCAGAACCCCTCCGTGCGGCCCGGCCGGTCACCGCGGGCGCGGCCCACCGGCGCCCCGCAGTCGGAGCGCGAGCAGAACCGCTTCCGCTCGGGCACCTCGGGGTTCTCCTGCACCGCCTGGCGCGGGTCGGGGCGCGGCACCTCGGGCACCTGCACCAGGCCCATGCCCAGCCTGCTGCGGCCCGAGGAGCCCGCCGCCGATCCTGAGCTGCGCACCGACACCGAACGGGACGAAAGGCTGCCGGACAGGGAGCGCGAGAGCCGCCCCGAAACCGAACGGCGCGAGGACTGGGAGCGCGACGAGGAACGGGACGATGCGCGCGAACTCGACCTGGAGCTGCTGCTGTTGGAGCCCTTGCCGCCGCTGGTGAGGCCGGTCGGCGGCGACGACACCATGCCGTTCGGCGAGACGACCGGGGCCAGGCCACAGGTGTCGCAGTACAGCTCGCCGCCGCCCATGTCCTCGTACGACCCTGTGCATCCGGGTCGCTGGCACTTCCGCTGCTCGCTCATGCTTCCCCCCTCCGGTCGGTGGGACCGCCCTGTTGCGGGACCCTCGGTGCAAGGACTTCGGCGGCCGCCTGCTGGAAGCGCAGGACTGCCTGCTCGGCCACGCGCAGATCGCAGGGCGCGCTCCACAGCATCCGGCGCGCCGCGTCGTACCGCTCGATGAGCAGCGGATCCTCCGCGTGGCCGAGCCGGGCGACCTTCGCCTTGTAGGCGTCGAGGCGGCCGCGCAGCTCGGCGCGGACCGCGAGGGGCTGGGTGACGGCCGTCAACGACTCGCGGGCACGCAGCAGTTCGTCCTCGGCCTTCTGCTCAAGGGACTCCAGGAGCGGGGAGAGCCGGTGCCACTGGGCGTGCCTGCGGTAGTCGGACGCCATGGCCAGCTGCTCCTGCAGCACCGTCGGCGGGCCGCTCACGGCGGGCACTTCGGAGGCGGCGATCTTGGCGAGGACCTCCCCGCGCGCGGACCGCGCCTCGGCGAGCGTGCGGTCCGCGCGGGAGAGCACGTCGCGCAGCCTGCCGAGCCGCAGCTCCGCGTCCTGCCGGACGGTGAGCACCGCGTCGATCTCCCGGCGTACGTCCTCCAGGGCGCGCGCCTCGCGGTCGTACCGCTCGGTGTGCGGGCGGCCGCCGCCGGGGGCCGAACTGCCCGTCGCGGGCTGCCAGAAGGCCAGCGGATCGGTCACCACCTGCTCGCGAAGCAGCGTCAGCTCGGCGGTGATCCGCTCCAGGTCGTCGCCCGCGGGATGCTCGCCGGGCCGTACGCCCACGGAGTGCGCGAGCTGGCGGGTGCGGTGCAGCTCCGCCGCCAGGAGGTCGATCCGGGCGGGCAGCGCGGACCACACCGCGTCGGCGGCGACGACCATGTCGAGCGAGTGCGCGTACAGGTCGTTCATCCGCGCGACCAGGTCGCTGAGCGTGAAGCGTTCGGTCAGCTTGGCGGGCCCGGTGATCGACGACGGCGCGGGGGCGGCGCCGCCGGCGACCGTGACGCTCTCCCCGCGCAGCAGCTCGGTGAGCTCCGTCAGGTCGTCACGGTTGGGCCAGCGTCTGCGGGCCCGGATGTCGCGGGCGGTGCGCAGCGCACCCGCGTACGCGTCGAAGTACGCCCAGAGCAGGGTGATCTGCCGCTCTGTGGCCGTCCAGCGCTCCTGGGTGGTGCCGGTCAGGCCCGCACCCTCCAGGAGGCGGCGGCCCGCGTGATCCTGCAGGGCGAGGAGCGAGGTCTCGATCGCCTCGTGCTCGGCGTCGAGCCGCGCCAGCGCACGGTCCACCTCGTCCCGGTCCATCACAGGACCGGGGGGTCCCGCGACGCTCATCGATCACCTCTCCGCTCTGCGTTGCCGTTCACTTGGGGGTCAGTCGGTGTACGTCGGTGCGGGCGGTCCCGCCGATTCGCCGAGCGCCGGCTTGAGCCAGTTGTCGTACGACTTCTGCCAGCCGCTCTTGCGGTAGTCCACAAGGATCTGGTTGACCCGCCGCACCAGGTCGTCCGCGCCCTTCTCCGGCTTCTTCATCGCCACGCCGTAGTACTCCGTGTTGAGCGGCGCGTCGCCCTTCAGCTCGACCGTCGGGTCCTGGGCGGCCTGGCTCGCGGCGAGCGCGCTGTCCGTCACGACGGCGTCCACCTCACCGAGCTGGAGCCGTACCAGACAGTCGAGTTGGTTGGGAACCGTAGTCCCGATGTCGGCATCGAGGCCCTTCTTCTTGAGCTCCTCCAGCTTGGTGAGCGCCGTGGAACCCTTCGCGGAGCAGACCCTCTTGCCGTCCAGCGAGTCGTCGAACCCGGTGATGTCAGAGGACTTGGGGGCGAGGACCTGCTGGCCGGTCTTGAAGTAGGCGGTGGAGAAGGCCACTTCCTTCTCGCGCTCGCAGGTGATCGTCATCGTCCGTACGACCATGTCGACCTGGCCGCTCTGGATCGCCTTGACGCGCTGGTTGGTCGGGATGGCGCGGAACAGGACGGCGTCGCGGTCGCCGAGGATCTCCTCGGCGATCTTGTGCGCCAGGTCGATGTCGAAGCCTTCGAGCGTCGCCGTCTTCTTGTTCGGGTCGCGATAGCCCCAGCGGTAGCTGTTCTGGTCGACGCCGATGATCAGCTTCTTGACCTTGCGGGCCCGGATCGCGTCGATCGTCGGGCCGTCCTTGTCGTCCGGCGACAGGCTGGCCTCCGGCTTCTCGCACTCCTCGGCACGCGCGGGAGCGGCCGCCGACGAGCCGTGGCCCGCGCGGCCGGCACCGTCCCCGGCCGCGCCGCCCGCCTCGGGCAGCACAAGGACGAGGGAGCCCGTGAGGGCACAGGCCACCGCCATGGAGGCAGCTCCGCCCCAGCCGCGCAGCCTCGCGAGTCCTCGCGTACGCATCGTCCGCTCGCCCCCTCTCACCGGTACTCCGACAGCCTGCGCCCGATGCCGAGCACGGCACCGGCCGCCGCGAGCACCGCGAGCACGGCGGCACCCACCGGAAGGCCCGCCATCGCGCTCTTGCCGTCATCGGCCGCCTGCTTGAACTCGCGCTGCTCGTGCGCGAGCGCGACCTCAAGCGCGTCGTCGACGTTGTCGAAGCACTCGCCGGTCGGCTCGTCCTTCTTGTCGCCGACGATCTTGTCGAGCGCGCCCTTGTAGTTGCCCGCGTCGTCGATGTCCCGCGCGGTCTTGTGGCGGTCCTTCCAGACCGACACGTTCTTCGCGGCGTCCTTGACGGGGTTCTTGCCCGCGGCGTCGTCGGCGATGGCCACGGCCTTGCCGAGCAGGCCGCTCTCGGCCGTGCCGAGCCGCTTCATCGACGCCTGGTAGTCGACGTCGAACTTGTCCTTGATCTCCACCTCGTCGCCCGAGCCGACCTCGACGGTCTCGGCGCCCCGGCTGACCAGGGTCAGGTTCTCGTTGCCGCGGGCCTTGAGGGAGTCGATGCGGGCGTCGTTCAGGACGTTCAGGGACTTCACGCCGTGGTCGTACGAATCGCTGAGCCCCGACCGCGCGAAGGTGTGCCCGGCGACGAGCCAGAGCAGCACGACCGCGGAGGCGGCCGTCGCGGCGACCAGGCCGTGGTTGAACACCCTGTTCGTCCGGCGGTAGTTGCGCCGCTGGGCCAAGACGAGCGCGGCGAGCGCGAGCAGACCGAGGGCGATGGCGAACCAGGGGTAGGGCTTCGCGTCGTCGTAGTCGGCGCTCAGCCGCTGGTTCTCCGCGGTGTAGAGCTTCTCCGCGGCCGGGAGCATCTGCTTCTGCATCTTGTCGTTCGCGTACCGCAGATAGGCGCCGCCGAGCGGGAGGCCCTGGCGGTTGCTCGCGCGGGCGCGCTCGATCAGGCCGGTGTACTCCGGGAGCAGCTTGTTCAGCTCGCTCACCGAAGTCGCCGCCGATGAGCCCGCGCCCGCGTTCGACGCGGCGGTCGCCAGCTTCTCGGAGGCGCTCTTGATGTCGCGGTTGTACCGGTCGCGGACGTCGGCAGGCTCCTGGCCGCCCGCCAGGAAGCCGCTGGAGGCCGCCGTGTTGGCGTCCGCGAGGGAGCGGTAGATGGCGGCGGCGTCGGCGCTCAGCGGCTGGCTGCGGTTGAGCACGCTGTTCGCGGCGTCCGAACGGCTGGTCATCTGCCAGGTGGTGACCGCGCCGAACGCCACGACGAGCAGCGCGAGCACGGCGCCGATGATGCGCAGCTTGCCCGGTTCCGTCGTCGCGGCGGCGCGCAGCCGGTCCCGGCCCTCGACCCACGCGGGCCTGCGCGGGGGCGCGGGAACCGTCGACTGCGCGGCAGGCACAGCGTGCGCGGAGCCAGCTTGAGGCGGGACGGCGGGCATCGTCGGCGCTGCCTGCCCTGGCGGCGCGGCGCTGCCGTTCGGCGGGTATGTCACCTTGACCTCGACCTCCCCCTCGGTCATCGGACGGTCACCTCCGCCCGCCGTGCGCGGCGCGGGAGGAAGTGCACGGCCGCAAGTATTGCCGCAGGGACTGACATCCGCACAGGCCTTGACTGGATCTTGTTCGGATCAGCCCGCCCGGACGACCGTCCCTCGAGCAACGCGAAGATCGCGCACCACCCCTGCCCTTGAATACGCGATTCAGAACAGTTCGGTTCCCTGCCCTGCCAATGTGCTCAGCCGCTCCAGGCTCCCACGTCCCTCGCGCCGCACCCCGATGGGCACGAGCGCGGCGCGTCCCGGAATCCGTACGCCGCCCGTGAACGCGACCCGCGTGCCCGCCCCTTCGGGCGCCGCCGCCACACCGATCAGCAGGAACCTGCTCTGCAGCCAGCACCAGCCGGGGCGGCGCACGCCGCGCAGCAGGGCGCGCATGCCGTAGCGGCTGCGGGCCAGGGCCTCGATGTGCTCGCCGTCCGTACGCAGGACGCGCAGCCGCCGCATGTCCGGGACGATCCGCCCGAAATCACCTTCCAGATCGGCGAGATGGGCCCGCACGCGGTCGAACGGGGCGTCGACGTACCCCTCGGTGACGTGCGCGCCTCGGATGCCGGCGGCGAGGACGTGCAGTTTGCGTACGTTGTCCAGGTCGGCGGCGGGCCAACCTCGGTCCGGCTGTTGGTTCGTCATGAGGTCCACGCCTTCCGGAAGGTGTCGCGCGCCCGGTGCAACCGGGACTTGACGGTGCCGACGCGGATGCCGAGCAGCTCGGCGGCGGCGCGTTCGTCCAGGCCCTCCACGTCACGCAGGACGAGCACCGCGCGGTGCTCGGGGGAGAGCCGGTCCAGTACGTCCCTTATGTCGGCGGCGAGTTGGGGGTCACCGCGCGTGGGGAGCGTGCTGAGGTCGGCCGGTACGGCGCGGGCCGCCCGCTTGGCCAGGCGGACCGCCTCGCGTACGGCGATGGCCCGCACCCAGCCGTGCAGGGCGGCCGGTTCCTTCAGGGTGCGCAGGGCGCGGAACACGGCGACCAGGGCCTCCTGGGCGGCGTCCGGGCCCTGCTCCAGAGCGATGGATCCGCAGATGCGGCCTACGTAGGGAGTGAGTTGGTCGAGCAGACTCGCCATGGCGAGGGTGTCGCCGCGTTGCGCCGCGCGGACCAGGCGGGCTGTCTCCTCATCGGACACGTACGGCTTCCTCCCTGCGGGCGACGCGTACGGCCGCCGCGCACAGGATGGCGCAGAGCGGCGTGTAGAGGCCCAGGTTCAGCCAGTAGAAGGCGGTGTCCGTCTCCTTGGCGAAGAGCCAGTAGACGCCTGCGAGCGTCCGCAGGGAGAGCCCCGCGGCGACGGCGAGGGTGCCGGGACGGCTTCCCGCCAGGACGAGGGCCGAGGCGGTGAGGAGGAGGGTGGCGAGGGGGATCAGGATGGGCGGGGTGAAGGGGACGTCGGCGCCGAGCACCGCGTACGACAGTGACTGCTCGCTTGCCGCCGGCCAGGTCTGGCCGGTGGCCCAGTAGAGGTGGAGGAGGGCGTCGGTGGTGAGGACGGCGGCGATGAGGGTGGCTGCGGGGTGGCGTGGCATGGGGGCCTCCTGCGGGGGCGTACGTCATGAGTGACGGTCACCCTGCAGAGGAGCCGGGGCTGCGATTCGTTCCCCCGGGGCTTCTTCTCTTTCCCCAACCCCGCCCCTTCCCGAAAGCGGGGCTCCGCCCCGGACCCCGCCCGTGGCTCTGTACCGGGGCTGCGCCCCAGACCCCGCTCAAGCCCGCCGCTTCGCGGCGGATCCTTTCCCGCCCACCCACCCGATTGCCCCGCAGCTGCCCACCCACCCGAATCGGCCACGCTTCCTCAGCCGACGTCGGCGAAATTTCTAGCCCGTCCGGCGTTTGAGGACGAACTCGGCGGAGCCGGTGATCAACGGCCACCCTCGTAGTGCGCTCGCACCCGCTCCAACGCCCCCGCCGACGCCCCCACACGGTCAAGCCCCAGCAGCGCCGCCCCCAGCACGGGGCGTACGGACACCACCCGAGGGACCGCCTTCGGGGCGCGTGCCGCCAGCAACGCGCGGACCGCGTCGTCCAGTTGAGGGTGGCCGGCAGCCAGCACGCTCCCCCCGAGCAGCACCGGCGTCTCCTCCTCCAGGAGGCCGAGCCGGGCCAGGGCGACGCCCGCCATCGCCACCACCTCCTCCGCGAGGCGGTCCACGATGGACCGCGCCACGGCGTCCCCCTCGACCGCCGTGGCGAAGAGGACCGGCGTCAGTTCATGCCGCCGCAGCTCGTCGATCCGGGACAGGTGCAGCGCCTCGATCAACGCGTACATGGACGGCAGTCCGAAGTGCGCCGGAAGAGTGCGCGCAAGAGACGTGGGGCCGCCGCGCCCGTCCTCCGCGCGGGCCGCGTGCCACAGGGCCTCCTCCGCGAGGCCCCAGCCGCCGCCCCAGTCACCGGAGATCCGCCCGATCGCGGCGAAGCGGGCCGTGCGGCCGTCCGGGCGCATGCCCACGCAGTTGATGCCCGCCCCGCACACCACGGCGACCCCGCGCGGCTCGGCGACCCCAGCCCGCAGGATCGCGAAGGTGTCGTTGCGCACCGCCACGCTCGCGCCCCAGCCGCGCGCGTCAAGGGCGGACGCCAACTGCTCCTCCTCCACCGGGAGATCGGCGTTGGCCAGGCACGCAGAGACATGGTCGGCCCCGGCGGCCCCGGCGGCTGCGAACACCTCGCGCACCGCCGACTCCAGGACGTCCACGGCCGTCTCGACGCCCACCGCCGGCGGCTGGAACCCGCCGCCGCGCGCCGCCGCGACGACGGTGCCGTCCGCGGCGACCAGCGCGACGTCGGTCTTGCTGTTGCCCGCGTCGATCGCGAGAACCGACCCGGATACGGAACCGCTCATGCCCACGCGAGGTGCTCCCGGTTGTGCGCGATCAGCTGATCGGTGAGCTGCTCGGCGTACTCGAACTGGCCGATCAGGGGGTGGGCGAGCAGGGCGCGGTAGACACGGTCGCGGCCGCCCCGCAGAGCCGCCTCCAGTGCCAGGTCCTCGTACGCGGTGACGTTGGCGGTCAACCCCGCGTACAGCGGATCGAGTTCGGGCACGGCGAGCGGCGTGGCGCCCTTCGTGCCGACCGCTGCCTGCACCTCGATGACCGCGTCGTCCGGCAGGAACGGCAGCGTGCCGCGGTTGTAGGTGTTCACCACCTGGTAGGGGCTGCCCCCGCCGGCGAGCAGCGCCGCCGCCAGGTCGACCGCGGCCTCCGAGTAGAAGGCCCCGCCCCGCTTGGCGAGCAGCTCCGGCTTCTCGTCGAGGGCCGGGTCGCCGTACATCCTCAGCAATTCACTCTCCATCGCGGCGACTTCGGAGGCCCGTGACGGCTTGGTGCGCAGTTCGCGTACGACCTCGTCGTGGGCGTAGAAGTAGCGCAGGTAGTAGGAGGGGACGACGCCGAGCCGGTCGAGGATCTGGCGCGGAAGGCGCAGGTCCGCCGCGATCGCGTCGCCGTGCTCGGCGAGCAGCCTGGGGAGCACGTTCTCGCCCTCGGGGCCGCCGAGGCGCACCGCCGTCTCCCAGGTGAGGTGGTTCAGGCCCACGTGCTCCAGATGGACGTCACCGGGGGTCACGTCGAGCAGTTTCGCGAACTTCCGCTGGAAGCCGATCGCCACGTTGCAGAGGCCGACCGCCTTGTGCCCGGCCTGGAGGAGGGCCCGCGTGACGATGCCCACCGGGTTGGTGAAGTCGATCAGCCAGGCGTTCGGATTCGTACGCCGTACGCGTTCGGCGATGTCCAGGACCACCGGCACCGTCCGCAGGGCCTTCGCGAGGCCGCCCGCGCCCGTCGTCTCCTGGCCGACGCAGCCGCACTCCAGCGGCCACGTCTCGTCCTGGTTGCGCGCGGCCTGACCGCCGACGCGCAGCTGGAGCAGCACGGCGTCGGCGCCCTCCACGCCCGAGTCCAGGTCGGCGGTGGTGACGATCCGGCCCGGGTGGCCCTGCTTGGCGAAGATCCGCCGGGCCAGACCGCCGACCAGGTCGAGGCGGTCGGCCGCCGGGTCGACGAGCACCAGCTCCTCGATGGGGAGCGTGTCCCTCAACCGGGCGAATCCGTCGATGAGTTCGGGGGTGTAGGTGGATCCTCCGCCCACCACGGCGAGTTTCATGTTCAGCCCTTCACTCCGGTCAGCGTGACACCCTCGACGAACGCCTTCTGTGCGAAGAAGAACACGAGGATCACAGGGGCCATGACCAGCAGGGTCGCGGCCATGGTCAGATTCCAATCCGTGTGGTGCGCGCCCTTGAACGACTCGAGGCCGTACGAAAGGGTCCAGGCGCCCGGGTTCTCGGACGCGTAGATCTGCGGCCCGAAGTAGTCGTTCCAGGCGTAGAAGAACTGGAACAGGGCGACGGCGGCGATGCCGGGCTTGGCCATCGGCACGACGACCCTGAGCAGGGTCCTGAGCTCGCCGCAGCCGTCGACCTTCGCGGCGTCGACGTACTCGTTCGGGATGGTCATCAGGAACTGCCGCAACAGGAAGATGGAGAACGCGTCGCCGAACGCCATCGGGATGATCAGCGGCCACAGCGTGCCGGACAGATCGAGCTGCTTCGCCCAGAACAGATACATCGGGATGATGATCACCTGCGGCGGCAGCATCATCATCGAGATGACCAGCATCAGGGAGAGATTGCGGCCCCTGAAGCGGAACTTGGCGAGCGCGTACGCCACGGGCAGCGAGGACACGACCGTCAGGAGGGTGCCAAGTCCCGCGTACAGCAAGGTGTTGCGCCACCAGGTCAGAAAGCCCGGGGTGTCGAAGACCTTGCTGTAGTTCGACCACTCCCAGGTGTCCGGGATCAGATCGCGGGTGAGCGTCTGCTGGTCGTTCATCAGCGAGGTGAGGAAGAGGAAGACGAACGGCAGCAGGAAGAACAGCGCCACGGTGACGCCGAGCGTGTGCACGGCGATCCAGTGCAGGAACGCCTTGCGGCGTGCGGTGCGGGCGGCGGGAGTGATGGCGCCTTCGCTCAACTCAGGTTTGCGTTCCAGTAGTTGGGTCATGGTGGGTCAGTCACCTGCCTGGATGAGGCCGCCGCGCCGCCGCATCAGAAGCGCGGTGAACGCCATGGCCAGGGCGAAGAGTACGAGCGCGATCACACAGGCGGAGCCGTAGTCGAAGCGCTGGAAGCCGAGGTTGTAGACGAGCTGCGGCAGGGTCAGCGTCGACTTGTCCGGGTAGCCGGGCTCGAACTGCTGCCCGGAGCCGCCGATCACGCCGGACGCGACCTTCCCCGCGACCAAGGGCTGTGTGTAGTACTGCATGGTCTGGATCACGCCCGTGACCACCGCGAACATCACGATCGGCGAGATGTTCGGCAGCGTCACGAAGCGGAACCGCTGCCACGAGGACGCGCCGTCCAGCTCGGCGGCCTCGTACTGCTCCTTCGGCACGTCGAGCAGCGCGGCCATGAAGATGACCATGAGGTCGCCGATGCCCCACAGGGCGAGCATCGTCAGGGCGGGCTTGGACCAGGCGGCGTCGTTGAACCAGCCCGGGGTGGGCAGGCCGAGGTCGCCGAGCAGCGAATTGACCGGCCCCGTACCGGGGTTGAGCAGAAACGCGAACGCCATGGTGGCGGCGACCGGCGGCGCGAGATAGGGCAGATAGAAGAGGGTCCGGAAGACACCCGCACCGGTCTTGATCTTGGTGATGAGCAACCCGATGCCGATGCCGAAGACGACCCGGCAGGACACCATGACGACGACCAGCCACAGCGTGTTGCGCAGCGCGGGCCAGAACATCGGGTAGTCCGCGAAGACATAAGACCAGTTGTCCGTCCCCGTCCAGGTCGGCGGCTTGAAGCCGTCGTACTGCATGAACGAGAAATAGACGGTCGAGATCAGCGGATAGGCGAAGAAGACGGCGAAGCCGATCAACCAGGGCGACATGAAGGCGGCGGTCCGCAGCGCCGAACGACGCCGCTTCGAGCGCAACGTATAGGTACTCATCGGGCGACGGCTACTTCGCCTGCTCGATGTCCGTGTCGATCTCGTCGGCGGTCTTCTCCAGACCGGCCTTCAGATCCTTCTGCTTGCCCTTCTCGAAGTCGTAGCCGAGATTCTGGATGGAGACGAGGTAGGGCCCACCGTTGACCGACGCGGGAGTCGTCGTCGAGTCCGGGTTCTCGGCGATGTCCAAGAACGTCTTGAAGCGCGGGTCGTACTTCAGCTTCGGCGACTTCAGGGCGTCGTGCGTGGACGGCACGTTGTGGATGGCGTTGGCGAAGTCCACGACGGCGTCCGTGTTCGTGGTCATGAATTTGACCAGCTCCCACGAGGCGTTCTGCTTCTCGCTGGTGGCGGCGATACCGGCGATGGTTCCGATGACATAGCCCTTGCCGTACGTCTCCTTCTGGTCGTCGGGAACGGGCAGCGGTGCGACGCCGATGTCGAATCCGACCTTGGCCTCCTTCGCCATGCCGAGCCGCCACTCGCCGTCCATCTGCATCGCGACCTGCCCGGTGTGGAAGGGGTGCTTGGCACCCCACTCGTCACCGAACGTCGACCGGTACTTCTCCAGCTTCTGATAGCCGCCGAGTTCTTCGACGAGCTTTTTCTGATACGTGAATCCATCCGCGAAGGCCGGGTCCTTGGCGACGTTCGACTTGCCGTCCTTGTCGAAGTACGTGGGGGACCACTGCCCGAAGTAGTGCTCGGTCTTCGTCTCGTAGCCGTGATAGTTCGGCATGAACCCGAGCTGCTCGTACGAGTCGCCCTTCGCCTTGGTCAACTTCTTGGCGACGGAGGTGAATTCGGACCAGGTCTTCGGCGGGCTCTTGATGCCGGCCTTCTTGAACTCGTCCTTGTTGTAGTAGAGGCCGTACGCGTCACCGAGGAGCGGTGCGGCGCAGCGGTTGCCCTCGAACTGCGTGTACTCGTTCATGGTCTTCGGGAAGGTCTTCTCCGGATCGATCTCATCCTTCTTGAAGAAGGGATCGAGATCGACCCAAGCACCCGATGAACAGAACTTGCCGACGTTGTTGGTGGTGAAGGAGGAGATGACGTCCGGGGCCTTCGAACCACCCGCACGCAACGCCTGATTGATCTTGTCGTCGTTCATGTTCCCGACGACCTTGACGTGAATGTTGGGGTGCGCCTTCTCGAAGGCGTCGACATTCGCCTGGACGGCCTTCACCTCGGACGGCGCGCTCCAGCCGTGCCAGAAGTTGATTGTCGTCTCTTTGGAAGCGTCGTCGTCCGCACCCGAACTGCTCTGCCCCGTACAGGCGGTGGTCGCGAGCAGGGCTATGGAGGCGGTCGCGGCGAGCGCGACAGCGGTCGCGCGGCGGTTTTCGGGCATGACGGAGTACTCCCTGGGCAGGACGGGCTCGGACGAGGGGTTACGTCAGGGGGTGCGGGGAGGGGATCAGCGCGAGGTGTCGAAGACCTCGTCGCGGGTGGCGGCGAGCGCGCTCTCCAACGCGCCGCGCAGCACGGGGTGTTCGGCGACTTCCCCGACGACGAGACGGGGACGTGAGACGGCCAGCTCGTCGAGCTCGGCCTGGATCAGCTGACGCAGCGGCTCGCCGCCCGCGGTGTGCAACGAGCCGCTGAGCACGACGAGTTCGGGGTCGAATACGGCGATGAGTGAGGCGAGGCCGGTGGCGAGGCCGGTCGCGTACGTCTCCAGGAGCTGCCGGTGGGGCCCGTCGTCGACGGCGGCGGCCTGCGCGAGGAGGGCGGCGGCGACATCGGCGTACGGACCGTGGGGGATGGGCGAGATCCCGAGGTCGCGGGCGAGCTTCGGGATGACCTGCGACCCCGCAAGCTCTTGATAGCCACCGCTGTTGGCCCTGGTGACCTGGCGTACGAGAGGGGCGCCGGGGACGGGCAGGAAGCCGATCTCGCCCGCGCCGCCGGTCCAGCCGCGGTGCAGCCGCCCCCCGATGACGAGGGCGGCGCCGAGCCCTTCCTGATTCCACAGCAACACGAAGTCTTCATGCTCTCTCGCCGCTCCGAGCCGCTGCTCGGCGATCGCGGCGAGGTTCACGTCGTTCTCGTACTCGACGGGCATCGGCAGCGCGGCCGCGAGCTCGTCGAGCAGGGTGGCGAAGTGCCAGCCGGGCAGGTGGGAGGCGTACCGGAGGCGACCGGTGTTGGGGTCGAAGGCGCCGGGGGTGCCGATGACGAGCCGGTGCACGTCGGAACGGGCGAGCCCGGCGGCCTTCACCGCGCCGTCGAGGGCCTCGGTCACCTGGCGTACGACGGGCTCGGCGCGGCGGCCGGGCGTCGGGAGCCGGAACTCGCCGACGGTCTTGCCCGTGACGTCGGCGACGGCGGCGCGGATGCGGTCGGGGTTGACGTCGAGTCCGGCGGCGTAGGCGGCGGTCGGATTGACGCCGTACAACTGGGCGTTGGGCCCGGGCCGGCCCTCGGTCGTCCCTGTGGCCTTCACCAGCCCGGCCGCTTCGAGGCGGGCGAGGAGCTGGGAAGCCGTGGGCTTGGAGAGCCCGGTGAGCTTGCCGATCTTCGTTCGTGACAGGGGGCCGTGCGCGAGCAGCAGGTCGAGGGCGGCGCGGTCGTTCATGGCGCGCAGGACCCGCGGGGTGCCGGGTGTGGACCCGGCGCCGGTCGCGCCGCGGGCCGAACTCTCGGTCGAGCCACCCATGAGCTGCTCCTCGCCCCTGCGTCAGTACGGAACTTGCCTGTACGGACCGTACCGGCGCCGCACTGTTAGGAAACTTTCCTATTGGGTGTGAGGAAGGTAATTCCGGCGTGGCGGGGGCGTCAATAGCGGGGGTGGGGGTGGCAACCAAGTCGTTACCTGGGGGTGGCTTTGCTGGGCCTGCGCTGAAGATGGCGCCGGGGCCGCCCGGTTGTCCTGAGGTTGGCGGTTCCGGGCCGGGAGTCAAGGGCGCTCCTTCGTCGCGTCGGCTTCGCCGATTCCGCTTCGCTCCACCCTTGACACCCACCCCTCCACCGCGAGAAGCCATATGACCGGGCGGCCACGAAGCGGGGCTCACGGGGACCGCCGGTCGGGTCATCAGGCTTCGCGGCCGGGTGCGGACTGGTTCGTATCAGCGCAGCCGGGTGGGAGGGGTGCGCGGTCGGTTCGGGGATGGGTCCCGGCTTCGTCAAGCGTCTACCGACCGGATCTTCCGGTCTCGGCCGGGAGAGAGGGGGGTGTGGGGAACCTACTTCGGCAAAGTTGCGTTTCGTAGTGCCGCGCGCCCCCCTTGTGTCAGAACACTACTTTTCCAAAGTAGGTCCCCCACCCCCCCCACCTGCCCATGACCGTGACGGTCACCGGGAAGATCCGGTCGGTAGACGCTTGACGAGACCGGGATCGATCCCCGGACCGGCCGCGCGCCCTTCCGCCTCACGGTGCCTGCTACGAACTAGTCGGCACCCGGCGCTGAAGCGGGATGACCCATCCCCGCTGTCCCGTGAGCCCCGTTTCGTGGCCGCCCGGTCAATTTGCTTCTCGCGGTGGAGGGACGGGTGTCAAGGGTGGAGCGAAGCGGAATCGGCGAAGCCGACGCGACGAAGGAGCGCCCTTTACACCCGGCCCGGAACCGCCAACCTCGGGACAACCGGGCGGCCCCGGCGCCAATCAACCACCGGCCCAGCAAAGCCCCCGCTACTTCGAAAGATTCGGCGGCGGTGCGATCGGCGAAGCCGCCAGGGACTGGGGCGACGTCGAGGACGCGTACGCGGAAGGGGCCGCGACTCCCGCCGAGGGGTCGGGCGCCGTCTCCTCCGTCGCCTGCAGGGGCAGGCCGCCCACGATGCGGATCCCCGCCGCGTCGAACGCCTGCTTGATGCGCCAGCGCAGCTCCCGCTCCACACCCAGCGCCTTGCCCGGCATCGTCTTGGCGGAGACGCGCACCACCATCTGGTCCAGGAGCACACTGTCCAGGCCCAGGATCTCCACCGGCCCCCAAAGACGCTCGTTCCACGGCTCGTCCTTCGCCATGGTCTCGCCGACCTCCGTCAGCGTGGCCTTCACCTTCTCCAGGTCCTCGTCCGGACGGACCGTCACGTCCACGCCCGCTGTCGACCAGCCCTGGCTGAGGTTGCCGATGCGCTTGACCTCGCCGTTGCGGACGTACCAGATCTCGCCGTTGTCGCCGCGCAGCTTCGTCACGCGCAGGCCCACCTCGATCACCTCGCCCGACGCGACGCCCGCGTCGATCGAGTCGCCCACGCCGTACTGGTCCTCCAGGATCATGAAGACGCCGGAGAGGAAGTCGGTGACGAGATTGCGCGCGCCGAAGCCGATCGCCACGCCCGCCACACCGGCGGATGCGAGCAGCGGGGCCAGGTTGATCTGGAACGTGCCGAGGATCATCAGCGCCGCCGTGCCGAGGATCACGAACGACGCCACCGAGCGGAGGACCGAGCCGATCGCCTGCGAACGCTGGCGGCGGCGCTCCACGTTCACCAGAAGCCCGCCGAGCGCCGTGCCGTCGACGGCCTGCGCCGTGCGGTTCATGCGGTCTATCAGCTTGGTGATGGCGCGCCGGATCAGGACCCGCAGGACGACCGCTATGGCGACGATCAGCAGGATGCGGAGCCCGATGCTGAGCCAGGTCGACCAGTTCTGCTCCACCCAGCTCGCGGCGTTCGTCGCGCTCTCCTGGGCGTCTTCCAGGGTCGGGGGTTTCGTCGACTTGTCGTCCGGGTCCGATCCGGCCGCTGACAGGACGGACAAGAGCACGGCAGGTACCTCCAGGCATAGCGGTCTGCCCAGGAGATGCGCCGGGCAGAGACACCACACTAACGGGGCATTGTGTGTGGATCGTTGTCATGTTCGAGGGAGAGACGGTGCTCACCTGGGGAAGATTGAGGGTGACGCACAGGTGTGGTCGAAAACACTCCGAGCCCGTTACCGGCACATGGTGGCGCTTGGACCAGGCATGAGGGGAGACTGGCTACAGATCGTCCCGGCGCGAGCCACGCGCCGCCGGCGTACAAGGAGGCATCCGTGCCGCACGTCCTGGTCCTCAATGCGTCGTACGAGCCACTGGGTGTCGTACCGCTCCGCCGCGCGCTCGTCCTCGTCCTGGAGAACAAGGCTCTCTGCCTCGAGGAATCCGGCGCCTTCATGCACAGCGCAACGCGCACTGTCCCCGCACCCAGCGTGGTCCGCCTCAAGCGGTTCGTCCGGGTCCCTTACAGGGGGCCCGTTCCTCTGACCAGGCGGGCGCTCTTCGCCCGCGACGGCGGTCGGTGCATGTACTGCGGTGGCGTCGCAACCAGCGTCGACCACGTCATTCCAAAGAGCCGAGGCGGCCCGCACGCCTGGGAAAACGTGGTGGCCTCGTGCCGCCGCTGCAATCACGTCAAGGCCGACCGGCACCTCCTGGAGCTGGGATGGCGCCTGCGTCACAAGCCCGCGCCGCCCTCGGGGCTCGCGTGGCGCATCATCGGGACCGGGCATAGGGATCCGCGCTGGCTGCCGTACTTGCAGCCGTTCGGCGCGGACGACGCGATGGCTCGGATCGACGGCATTTCTGCCTAGCAATCGATCCGGGCCTTTGTTGTACGTGGGTGTGTGCGGTCGTCAGTCGTCGGCGACCGCGTACGCCTCCACCGACCACAGCGAGTAACCGAACCGCGTCGCCCGCTTGTCGCCCTGTATGCGGATGTAACGCGTGTCACGCGCGTCCATGCGGACCGCCTCGCGGCCGCCCTTGCCGTCCTTCACCGTCGCCGCCGTGCGCCACGTCCTGCCGTCGGCCGACGTCTGCACGCGGTAGCCCGCCGCGTACGCGTCCTGCCAGCGAAGGACCACCTGGCCGAGACGGACCGGCTCGGCCAGCTGCAGCTGCCACCAGGCGTTGTCCTTTGCCGGGGACGACCAGCGGGTCTTCGGGTCGCCGTCGTTGGCGCCGGACGCCGGGAAGTCCTTCGTCTCGTCGCCGGACGAGGACGCCTTCGCGCCGCGCGCCAGATCGCGGCCTCCGGTGCGCGGATAAGCGCGGATCGAGACGGTCTTGGTCTGGCCGTCGAACGTGACGGGAATCTCGTACGTTCCCGAGCGCGTGCCCGCGGGGACGGTCACATCCACCGGGACCTCCACCTCGGTGCCGCGCGGCAGCGTGGACCTCTCCGGGGTGCGGACCTCGATGCCCTTGGGGGCCTTGGCCGTGACCTCGCCCCGCACGTCCCCGGGCCGCAGCGAGAGCAGCCTGGCCGTGACGCGCTGCGGGCCGCCGCCGATCTCCGCGTCGGCCTCCGTGCGGGCCAGCGAGAACTTGGCGGCGGGGGCGTCGGCGTACCAGGGCACGACATGGCGGACGGTGCCCTCGGTGACCGTGACACGGACGGCGTCCGCGCGCTCGTCCTTCGCCCTGGCCTCCGTGAAACCGCTGCCGGACAGGGCGCCGATGCGGCGCCAGCCCTCGCCCGGGACATGGGCCTCGACGCTGCCCTTCGTGCCGGGGTCGGTCAGCGCCGTCACCGCGGCGAGGGGGCGGGCCCGGGGCATGCGGACCGTCGCTCGGTCCGACGCCTGGTCGCTGTCGAGCCCCGCCCAGGTGCCGTACGCCTTCTGCGCCCGCGCCAGGAAGGGGTCGAGGACGCCCTTGCCGACCGTCACCTGCGCGGCCTTCAGCTCCTTCTGGAGTCCGGCCAGGGTGCGCGAGGCACGCCAGGCGGCGGCGCCGTCGCCCTTGGACTGCGCGTGCAGCATGTCGACCGCTGTCTCGCCGGCCTCGCCATAGCGGGCCAACTGCTGGATCCAGGGCCCGACTTCGGCGTCCAGACCGCTGTCGGCGAGCCGCCGCGGCGCCTCCTTCATGACGGTGAACGCGTCGCGCAGCGCCTGCCCCGACTTCTCGATACGGGCCTTGTCGGTCGTCGTGCGGGAGCGCCAGAGGCCGTCCATGAGCGGCCGCAGATACGCCGACTCGTCCGCGCCGAGCACGGACGACGCGTCATTGCCCGCGAGGGCGCGCAGGGCGCCCCGCGCCTTCGCGTCGCCGCCCGAGAGGTCGTCGATCGCGGCGAGCCAGGACTCGTGCGGGCGGTAGGCGCGGGGGTTCCACGCGTAGTCGGCGGCGGTGAACAGCGGGATGCGGGACGCCGACGGCTGCTCCATCGCGTTGCCGAGCAGCGCCGCGGAGCCGGTGGCCACGGCGGGCTCGCGGCCCGTGTAGGGGCCGAGGAAGATCCGGTCCTGTGCGAAGTCGTTGACCGGGTAGTTGTCCATCGTCACCAGCGGGTGCGAGCCGAACGCCTCGCGGGCGCCCGCCAGTTCGCGCCCGGTGATGGTCTTGGGGACGACGCCGACGCCGGTCCAGGCGACCTCGATGCCGCGGTCCAGTTCCGCCGCGACGGCGTCGCGGTACGCGGTCGAGCCGTCCTGGAAGTACTCGGTCGGCATGAGGGAGAGCGGCTTCGCGTCCGGGTGGCGCTCGGCGAGGTGCGCGGCTACGGCGTTGGCGACCCGGGCCTGCGCCTTCGCGGCGGCCTCGGGCCCCGAACCGAACGTTTCGGCGTCCTGGTCGCAGTGCCATTCGCTGTAGCTGACGTCCTGGAACTGCAGCTGGAAGGCGCGCACGCCCAGCGCCCACATCGCGTCGATCTTGCGGTTGAGGGCCTTGACGTCCTTGTCCGACGACATGCACATGGCCTGGCCGGGGGCGACGGCCCAGGCGAGCGTCACGTGGTTGCGCTTGGCGCGGTCGGCGAGGGCGCGGAAGTCGGCGCGCTGGTCGGCGGGGTACGGCTCGCGCCAGCGGGCCTGGCGGTAGAGGTCGTCGCCGGGCGCGTAGAGGTACCGGTTCTGCTTGGTGCGGCCCATGAAGTCCAGCTGGTCCAGGCGCTGTTCGCGGGTCCAGGGGGTGCCGTAGAAGCCCTCCGTCATGCCGCGCACCGCGGTGCCGGGCCAGTCGCGGATGTTCACGCCGGGGACGGTCTTCCCGGAGCGCAGCTGCTTCAGGGTCTGTACGCCGTGGAAGAGGCCGTCGTCGCCCGCTCCGGAGAGGGCGATGGTCTCCTGCCCGGCGACGCGGCCCACCGCGAGGCGGTAGCCGCCGGACGGGAGGTCCCTGCGGTCGCGGGCGCGGAGGGCGCGCAGGGTCTGGTCGGCGCCGGTGCCGTCGACGCGGACGACCAGACGGTTGCCGCCTGCGGGGAGCCGCTCCCCGTCCTGCACCTCGGTGATCCGGCGGGCGCCCGCGTCCCGCAGGAGGGTGCGGAGGGCTTCCATGGCGTACGGGTCCGGGGCGCGGCCGCCGGTCGCTGCCGTGACGAGGACGACCTCGTCGGTGACGGTGACCGGTGCTCCGGCGGCGGTCATCGACTGGGGGCGGGGCCAGACCGGGGGGAGGGTGCCGTCGGACTCCCGGTCGTCGTCCGGAGTGGTGGCGGGGGCGCCGGGCTGTCCGGGGATGCCCGGGGCTGCGACGGCGCCGGGGGCGCCGCTGAGTGCGCCTGCGATGACGGCGACGGCGATGGCGGCCGCGCCCTTCCTGCGCCGCAGCTGCACGGCCCTCTCCTTGTTGTCCCTTGTGCTCGTCACGAGTGAGGTGATGATCACATGTGGTGCGTCGGTTGTCTCAGGGTGTCACTGAGCCCACCACCTGGGTGGCGGGGGTGTCAACGGCGGTGGGGGTTGTGGGGGGTTTCTCCCTTCTCCGGCCCCGCGGCTGCGGTGCCGCCCCGGAAAGGAAGATCTTGCGGGGGGTGTGCGCTTTTGGGAAACGAATGTGAGTACGCGCACGTTCACACAACGGATATGTCTGCGAACCCGCGCACTGGGTAGGGCTGCGATGACCTGCCCCCTGAAAAGGAGCTCCCACGTGGCCGCTTCGGCGAATCTCCTCCTCTCCGCCCTCTCCAAACAGGTCTCGGACCCCGACTCGGGACTCGACGGATCCTGCTCCTGCGGCTGCCTCGAACCGCCCCTGACCAGCGAGCCCCCGCTCGCGGATGCCGCCCCCCTCACCAGCGAGCCGCCGCTCGCCGACGCCGCGCCGCTGACCAGCGAGCCGACCTCCACCGGCACGGCCTCGGGCCTGGACTACATGGGGGTCTAGATGGCCCCACCCGGAGCTGCCGCCGGCGAACCTTCCGGGCTTTCACGCCTCGCCGCCTGTCATGGCGTGGCGACTTCTTACTCCCCGTCTCCGGACCGCACGGTCCCGGCCGCGGACACCGCCGTCGTCGCGGCCCTGGCCGCCCTCGACGTGGACGCGAGCACACCCGACGCGATCCGGGACGCCCTCACGGCGTACGAGACCGGTCGGCGGGCGCGGCTGCTGCCGCCGACGGTGGTGGTGTGGCAGGGCGGGCCAGAACAGGGCGCGTCCGAGCACGGCGGGCCGGAGCAGGCCAAGCCCTGGGCAGGCCTGCCGGGCGGTACGCGCATGGCGGTCCGCACCGAGCAGGGGGAGCGCCTGGAGTGGGAGACGCCGGGCGAGCCTCCGCGACCGCTGCCGCACGGCGTGCACCGGATGCGGGCCACCGTCCCCGGCGGGCAGAGCGCGGGCGCGCATCTCATCGTCGCCCCCTACCGCCTCCCGCCCCCGCCCGAGCGGACCCACGGCCTGCTGGTCCAGCTCTACTCACTGCTCTCCGCCCGTTCCTGGGGCATGGGCGACCTCGGCGACCTGACCGAGCTCGTGGCCTGGTCAGGGCGGGCCGTCGGCGCCGGATTCGTACAGGTCAACCCCCTGCACGCCGCGGTCCCCAAACCGTCGGGCGGGCCGTCGGACCCCTCCCCGTACCGCCCCTCGTCACGCCGCTTCCCCGATCCCGTACATCTGCGCATCGAGGAGATCCCCGAGTACGCGTACCTGCGGGGCGAGGCCCGCGACCGGGTCGACGCGCTCTCCCGCCACGCCGCACGCCTGCGTGAATCGGTCCTCCACGAGGGCGAGTTGATCGACCGTGACGCGGTCTGGGCGCTCAAGCTCGAAGCCCTCGAACTGATCGCGCGGGTCCCGCTCGGCCCCGGACGCAGAGCCGCCTACAACGAGTTCATCGCCGAGCGCGGCGAGGCGCTCGAAGACCACGCCACCTGGTACGCGCTCGCCGAGCTGCACGGCCCCGACTGGCACGCCTGGCCCGCCCCGCTGCGGGACCCGGTCTCGTCCCCGACCGCCCGCGCGCGCCGCGACGCGATGGACCGCGTCGACTTCCACAGCCGCCTCGCCTGGCTCACCGACGCCCAGCTCGCCACCGCGCAGCGCACCGCGCGCGACGCGGGCATGGGCATCGGCCTCGTCCACGACCTCGCGGTGGGCGTGCACCCGGGCGGCGCCGACGCGTGGGCACAGCAGCGGCACTTCGCCGCCCGCATGTCGGTGGGCGCCCCGCCGGACGCGTTCAACGCGCGCGGTCAGGACTGGGGCCTGCCGCCCTGGCGCCCCGACCGCCTCGCCGAGTCCGGGTACGCCCCCTACCGTGCCCTGTTGCGCGGACTGCTCCGGCACGCGGGCGCCCTGCGCGTCGACCACGTGATGGGGCTCTTCCGCCTCTGGTGGGTCCCCGAGGGCCGCGCGCCCACGGACGGGACGTACGTCCACTACGACGCGGAGGCGATGCTCGCGATCCTCTCCCTGGAGGCGCACCGCGCGGGCGCCCTCGTCATCGGCGAGGACCTCGGCACCGTGGCGCCCGGCGTCCGCGAGACCCTGCGCGGGCACGGCGTGCTCGGCACCTCCGTGCTCTGGTTCGAGCGGGACTGGGAGGGCACGGGGCGGCCGCTGCCGCCCGAGCGGTGGCGCGCCGACTGCCTGGCCACCGCCACCACGCACGATCTGCCGTCCACCGCGGCCCGCATCACCGGCGAGCACGTCCAACTCCGTTATCTCCTGGGCCTGTTGACCCGCCCGGCGGAGGTGGAGGGCGCCGCGGCCGCGGCCGACGTGCGGGAGTGGCTCGGGCTGCTCGCCCGGCTCGGCATGCTGCCGGGCGGCGGCGGTCACGAGGAGGACGAGATCCGCGCCGTACACCGCTTCCTGCTCGCAACCCCGGCCCGCATGGTGGGCATCTGGCTGCCGGATGCGGTCGGCGACCGGCGCCCGCAGAACCTGCCCGGCACGCTGGACGAATATCCGAACTGGCGGCTGCCGATCGCGGACGCCGAAGGCCGCCCCGTCACCCTGGAGGAACTGACCGCGGCACCCCGTCTGCACACGTTCATGGACGTGTTCCGCGGCCGCGGCCAGGGCCGCGATCGCACTCGTACGGCACCCCCGGGCGCGCGCCCCGTTTAGCCGTTCGCTACGTTGGCACCGTGGACAAGAAGAACGCCCTGCGCGCCGGCGCCCTGGCTTCCGGTACGACGCTGATGATGCTGCTCATGTCGTCCCCCGCGCTCGCGCTCACACGCGACGACGGCGACGACCCGGGTCCGGGCCTGAGCGTGATCGACACGCTCGGCCTCTATGTCGTGGCGCCCATCGTGCTGTTCCTGGTGATCGCGGGCCTCGTGATGGTCGGTGACAAGACCCGCAAGCAGGAGAAGCAGGGCTGACGCCGCACTTCACTTCCTGAGCACTTCCTGAGCTCTCCGTAGGGGGCGCTCTTCATCGACGTACGCGACGCATGCGTACGTACGTACGTCGATGAGGGGCGCCCCCTACGCGTTTTCAAGGTCCGAGCCGCTCACCGACGATGACCATTCTATTTTCCTTAATGGAATGGTCGAAAAGTTTCGATGGACCTGACTGGTCGGCGGGTGCGACGGTAGTCCCTCAATCAACCCCCGGGCCGCCCGGGAGAGAGACAAGGGATACAACGTGACTGTCCTGGACCGGACCTCCCTCACCACCGCGTCGACCGCGACGACGAGCGAGCCGAAGCGGGCGCCGCGCGCCGCCCGACCGATCGGCGTCGGCCTCGCCCTCGCGGCGCTCGCCACGGTCGTCTGGTCGGGCAGCTTCGTCACCTCCCGGGCCCTGCACGACAGCGTGCCGCCCATCCAGCACGCGTTCTGGCGGTGGATCATCGCCATCGTGGCCGTCGCGCCGTTCGCGGCACGGCAGACCTGGCGGCAACGGGCCCTGCTCCGCAGGCACTTCCGCTTCCTGCTCCTGGCGTCCTTCCTGGGCATCACGGTCTACAACACCCTGGTGAACCAGGCGGCGATGACCACGACCGCGGGCAACATGGGCATGATCATGGCCGCTTCGCCGGTCCTGATGGCGGTGTACGAACGCGTCGGCGGTACCCGGCTCGGGGCGCGCCGCGTGACGGGCATGCTGATCGCCTGCGCGGGCGTCCTGATCCTTGTCTCCGGGGGCTCCCTCTCCATGGACTTCGCGGTCGGTGACCTGTGGGTGATCGCGGGGGCGATCTCCTTCGGCTCGTACAGCGCGCTGCTCAAGCGCAAGCCCGCGGAGATCGGCGGACTGCCGTTCCTCTTCGCGGCGTTCGGGCTCGGTGCGCTGATGCTGCTTCCGGTGTTCGTGGCCAGCTATGTGATCCAGGGCGGCTTCGAGCCGACGGTCGGCACGGTCTCCCCGCTCCTGTACGTGGGTGTGGTGTCGTCGGCGGTCGCCTTCTTCGCCTGGAACAAGGCGATCTCGATCATCGGCGCGGCCCGTGCCGGAGTCATCTACTACCTCCAGCCGGTGTGCGTGGCCCTGCTGTCCTTCGCGGTGCTCGGCGAGGCGATGGGGTGGCTGCAGGTCATGTGCATGGGGCTGATCCTGGGCGGGGTCGTGCTCGGCTCCGCCGGCAGGGCGAAGTGACGCGGCGCCGCGCGGGGGTGCGGGGCGATGCTGCGGGCTGACGGGCGCGGCCCGGTAGGTACGTTGGCTTCCATGAGCGAGTGGGACATCAAGAAACTGCAGATCCTGCGTACGTTGAGCGAGCGGGGCACGGTGACCGCGACGGCGCAGACGCTGCGGATGACGCCGTCGGCGGTGTCGCAGCAGCTGTCCAACCTCGCCAAGCAACTGGGGGTGCCGCTGCTCGAGGCGCACGGGCGCCGGGTGCGCCTGACGGACGCGGCGCATCTCGTCCTGCGGCACGCGGAGGCGGTCTTCGCGCAACTGGAGCGTGCGGACGCCGAGTTGGCGGCGTATGCGCACGGGGAGGCCGGGGAGGTGCGGGTCGGGGCGTTCTCGACCGCCGTGCCCGCGCTCGTCGTGCCGGCGGTGCGGGCGTTGCGGGCGGCGGCGCCGGGCATCTCCGTACGGGTGCGGGAGGCGGAGGCGGCGGAGGCGTACGAGCTTCTCGCGGCGGGGGAGGTGGACGTGGCGCTGTCCCTCGCGGTCCAGGCGCCGGCATCGCCCGACGCGGACACGCGCTTCACGCGGGAGTCGCTGCTTGCCGACCCGCTGGACGTGGCGCTTCCGGGGGATCATCCGCTGGCGTCGGCGGAGGGGCTGCGGCTCGCCGATCTCGCGGGCGAGCCGTGGATCTTCGGGGGGAGCGGGCCGTGGTCCGAGATCACGCGGGCGGCGTGCGAGGGGGCGGGCTTCTCGCCGGAACAGGCGCACTCCGCGTCCGGCTGGACGGCGATCCTCGCCATGGTGGAGGCGGGGATGGGGGTGGCGCTGGTCCCGAGGATGGCGGCGGCCAGCCGTGACGGCGTGACGATGCGGGAACTCTCCGCCGACCGGCCTCGCCGCCATGTGGTGGCGGCGGTGCGCCGGGGGGCCGCTGCGGGGGCGGCCGTCTCCCGAGTCCTGACGGCTCTCCGCGAGGCGGTCCCTACGCGGGTTCCGTAGCCCGGCGCCCGCCCCCGGCGCCTGACTGCCGCGGCCTCGCCCCCACCCACCCTTTGCCTGGGGCGTCATCGCCCTGCACCATGCGGCGCCGCCTCTTCCCCACCCACCCGCCCCCGCCTTTCCCGGAGCGTCGTCCGGGGCCTGGAGGCTGGGCGATCCGCGGTGCGGCTCTGCCGGGCCTGCGGCGTTGGTTGGTGCCGGGGCCGCCCGGCTGGTGGTTCTGGGCCGGGCGTGAAGGGGGCTCCTGGCGTCGTGTCGGCTGCGCGGGAGGGGGGACCTCTGTCTTGTCTGGCCTGCCGCCGGGGGTGCACTTCCCCGCGTCACGCGGCGCCGCCATGTCCCCACCCACCCGCCCCCTCCAGGCCGGGCATCTCGCGGGGTCTTTGCTGGGCCGGTGGTGGTGTTCTTGCCGGGGCCGCCCGGTTGTCCTGAGGTTGGCGGTTCCGGGCCGGGTGTAAAGGGCGCTCCTTCGTCGCGTCGGCTGCGCCGATTCCGCTTCGCTTCACCCTTGACACCCACCCCTCCACCGCACGATGGAGATGACCGGGCGGCCCTGGAAGCGGGGCTCTCGGGGACCACCGGATGGGTCATCCGGCTTCGCGGCCGGGTGCGGACTAGTTCGTAGCAGCGCAGCCCGCTGAAGGGGTGGGAGGCGTGCGCGGCTGGTTCGGGGGTCGGTGCCGGTCTCGTCAAGCGTCTACCGACCGGATCTTCCGGGGTGGCCGCCGCTTCCCGGTCGAGAGGTGGGGGTGGGGGACCTACTTTGGAAAAGTAGTGTTCTGGTAGAAGGGGGGAGCGCGCGTTGCGTGATGCGCCGCTACGTTTGCGTTGTCGCTTGCTGGCGGCAATGCAGCGGGGGAGCCTCCTCCTAGGGGCAATCGGGTGGGTGCGCGGGGAAGATCCGCGCGGAGCGCGGTGAGGGGGATACGGACCGCAGCCGAAGTCGGGAGGCCCTCCGCTCAGGAGGAAGCCGGCCGGGCGGGGGCCGGTGTGTCGGCTGCCCCGCCCGGGCGGAGGGCTATGCGTCGGCTGACTGGGCCCGCAGGGCCCGCTCCACGCCCGCGCGGGACTCCGTGATCAGGCGGCGCAGGGCCGCCGAGGGGGAGGCCGAGGAGAGCCATGTGTCCGTGGCGTCCAGGGTTGCCTGGGAGACCTGGAGCGACGGGTACAGGCCCACCGCGATCTGCTGCGCCATCTCGTGCGAACGGGAGTCCCACGCGTCCTTGACCGCCGCGAAGAACTTCTCCGTGTAGGGGGCCAGAAGTTCGCGCTGGTCCGTCTGGACGAAGCCGCCGATCACCGCCTCCTGGATCGCGTTCGGGAGCTTGTCCGATTCGACGACCGAGGCCCATGCCTCGGCCTTCGCGGCAGCCGTCGGGCGAGCGGCCCGCGCCGACGCCGCGTGCCGCTCGCCCGCCGCCGTCTTGTCGCGGTCCAGCTCCGCCGCGATTCCGGCCTCGTCGAGCCGGCCCGTCGCCGCGAGGCGGTGCACGAACGCCCAGCGCAGCTCCGTGTCGACGGCCAGGCCCTCGATCGACTGCTTGGCGGAGAGGAGTTCCTCGAGGAGCGTCAGCTGCTGCTCCGTACGCGCCGTCGCCGCGAACGCCCGTGCCCACGCCAGCTGGTGGTCGCTGCCCGGCTCCGCCGAGCGGAGGTGCGAGAGCGTCGCCTCGGTCCAGCGGGCCAGCGCCTCCTCGCGTCCGGACGGCGCCGCGTACAGGTCGAGCGCCAGCTTCACCTGACGGTGCAGGGACTGCACGACGCCGATGTCCGACTCCTTCGCGATGCCCGACAACACCAGCGCCAGGTACTCCCGCGTCGGCAGTTCCGCGTCCCGCGTCATGTCCCACGCCGACGCCCACGACAGCGCCCGCGGCAGCGAGGCCTCGAAGTCACCGATGTGGTCCGTCACGTACGCCAGCGACTCCGCGTCCAGGCGGACCTTCGCGTAGGAGAGGTCGTCGTCGTTGAGGAGGATCACGGCCGGGCGCACGCGGCCCACCAGCTCGTCCACCGCCGTCAGTTCGCCGTCCACGTCCAGTTCCACGCGGTCCGTGCGCAGCAGCTTGCCGCTCTCGTCGTCCATGTCGTACAGGCCGATCGCGATGCGGTGCGGGCGGAGGGTCGGCTCGCCCTTCGCGCCCGCCGGGAGCGCCGGGGCCTCCTGCTTGACCGCGAATGAGGTGATCTTGCCCGACGTGTCGACGTCGACCACCGGACGCAGGACGTTGATGCCCGCCGTTTCAAGCCACTTCTTCGACCACGTCTTGAGGTCGCGCCCGCTCGTCTCCTCAAGGGCGCCGAGCAGATCGGAAAGGCGCGTGTTGCCGAACGCGTGCGCCTTGAAGTACGCCTGCACGCCCCGGAAGAACTCGTCCATGCCGACGTACGCGACGAGCTGCTTGAGCACGCTCGCGCCCTTGGCGTACGTGATGCCGTCGAAGTTGACCAGGACGTCGTCGAGGTCCCGGATGTCCGCCATGATCGGGTGCGTGGACGGCAGCTGGTCCTGGCGGTACGCCCACGTCTTCATGGAGTTGGCGAACGTCGTCCAGGAGTGCGGCCAGCGCGAGTTCTCCGCGTACGCCTGACAGGCGATCGACGTGTACGTGGCGAACGACTCGTTCAGCCACAGGTCGTTCCACCACTCCATCGTCACCAGGTCGCCGAACCACATGTGGGCCAGCTCGTGGAGGATGGTTTCCGCGCGCGTCTCGTACGCCGCGTCCGTCACCTTCGAACGGAACACGTACTGGTCGCGGATGGTCACCGCACCCGCGTTCTCCATCGCGCCCGCGTTGAACTCCGGCACGAAGAGCTGGTCGTACTTGGCGAAGGGGTACGCGTAGTCGAACTTCTCCTGGAACCAGTCGAAGCCCTGCCGCGTCACCTCGAAGATCGCGTCCGAGTCGAGGAACTCGGCCAGCGAGGGCCGGCAGTAGATGCCGAGCGGAACCGACTGGCCGCCAGGACCCTCGTACGAACTGTGGACCGAGTGATACGGACCGACGATGAGCGCCGTGATGTACGTCGACATGCGCGGCGTCGGTTCGAAGACCCAGACGTCACCGCTCGGCTCGGGAGTCGGGGAGTTGGAGACCACCGTCCAGCCCGTCGGCGCCTTCACGGTGAACTGGAACGTCGCCTTGAGGTCGGGCTGTTCGAACGACGCGAAGACGCGGCGTGCGTCCGGGACCTCGAACTGCGTGTAGAGATAGGCCTGTTGGTCGACCGGGTCGACGAAGCGGTGCAGGCCCTCACCGGTGTTGGTGTAGTCGCAGTCGGCGACGACCTTCAACTCGTTCGGCCCGGCCTCGAGGTGCTTGAGCGCGATGCGCGAGTCGCGGAAGACCGCCGCTACGTCCAGCGAGTGGCCGTTCAGGACCACCTCGTGGACCGCCGGGGCCACCAGGTCGATGAAGGTCTCGGCGTTCGCCTCCGCGGAGGCGAAGCGCACCGTGGTCACGGACCGGTAGGTGCCGCCCTCTTGCGCGCCGGAGAGGTCGAGATCGATCTCGTACGAATCAACGGTGAGCAGCTTCGCCCGCTGCTGCGCCTCTTCGCGGGTCAGATTGGTGCCGGGCACGCGGTCATCTCCTCAGGTACGTCAGGTGCGACTTGTGGCGTTTCCGGTCATCCTTCCACGAGGCCGCGGGAGCGTGCCGGGGCATTGTCCGGTGGCCGACATGCGGCATTGTTCGCCGCCCGTCGTGCCGCTAGCATCCGCGCGGCGAGGAACGCCCCGGGGGGAGCGCTCATGGCACGTTCACGTTCACGATTACGGCCACGATTACGCGGCGCGGGGCGGGCGGTGCCGCAGCCATGATCGACGTACTCGTCGCGGGAGCCGGGATCGGCGGACTGACCACCGCCCTCGGTCTGCACGCCGCGGGCATCGAGGTGCGGGTCGTGGACGCGGTGGACGCGCTGCGCCCCGTCGGCGTCGGCATCAACCTCCTCCCGCACGCGGTACGGGAGTTGACGGAACTGGGCCTGGGCGCCGAGCTGGCCGCCACGGCCGTGCCGACCGCCGAGATGATCCACTTCGACCGGCACGGCAACCACATCTGGAGCGAGCCGCGGGGCGTCGCGCGCGGCCACCACTGGCCGCAGTACTCGCTGCACCGGGGCGCCCTGCAGATGCTCCTGCTCGACGCCGTGCGCGACCGGCTCGGCGAGCACGCCGTGCGCACGGGCACGGCGTTCGTGCGGTACGCCGAGACCGAGGGGTCCCGGTCGGTGCTCGTGACGCTGCGGGACGTGGCGCGCGGGCGGGAGTACGCGGTGCCCGCGCGGGCCCTGATCGGCGCCGACGGGCTTTACTCGGCGGTGCGGGCGCGGCTGCATCCCGGGGAGGGGCCGCCGCTGTGGAACGGCATCCGGATGTGGCGGGGCGTCACCGAGTGGGAGCCGGTGCTCGGCGGGCGCACCATGGCCATCGCGGGCAGCAACGCGAGCGTGAAGCTGGTCGTCTACCCGATCTCCCGCGAGGCGGAGACGCGGGGGCGTGCGCTGCTCAACTGGGTGGCCGAGGTGCGGTTTCCCGTCCACCACCACGGGGTGGCGGGGCCCGTCGACTGGAACCGCTCGGGGCGGCTTTCCGACGTGCTTCCGCACTTCGCCGGGTGGCGCATCGGCGACCTCGACGTGCCGGCGCTGCTTGCCTCGACGGGGCGGATCCTGGAGTACCCGATGGTGGACCGGGATCCGCTGCCGTGGTGGGGGCAGGGCCCCGTGACGCTCCTCGGGGACGCGGCGCATCCGATGTACCCCGTGGGGTCGAGCGGCGGCTCCGAGGCGGTGCTCGACGCGCGGGTCCTCGCCCGCTGCCTGGCGCTTGCCGCGCCGGACCGGGTGGGGGGACTGCGGGCCTACGAGGCCGAGCGGTGGGCGTCCGCGAACGCGGTGGTTCTGGCGAACCGGGCGATGCCGGCGGACACGGTCCTCCGGACGGTCGCGGAGAGGGCGCCGGAGGGATTTGTGCGGGTGGAGGATGTGCTGACGGAGGGGGAGCTGGCGGAGCTGGGGGAGGGGTATCGGCGGATGCGGGGGGCTTGGTAGGGGCGGTCGGTCTGGACCGCCGCTTCGCGGCGGATTCTTTCCCGCCCACCCACCCGATTGCCCCGCAGGTCTCGGTGATCGACGGCCACCTCGCGGCCGGCGCATCGGGGTTGGGGAAAGGCAACGTCTGAAACCCGCCAGCCCCCACCCACCCGCACGCGCGACCCTCGACCCATGACCACCACCACCGCGTACCACCCCCGCCCCATCGACCCCGTAGCCCTCAAACAGCTCCGCGACACCGACGACGCGGGCCGTCCCTGCGCCCCGTACACGGACCCGGAAGGCGGCGACCCCCTCCGCTGCTGTCTGCGTCCCGTCGCCCCCGGCGAGCGCGTCGCCCTCGTCTCGTACGCGCCGCTGCGGCGCTGGGCGGCGGACACCGGCGCCACCCCCGGCGCCTACGACGAGCAGGGGCCCGTCTTCATCCACGCGGAGGATTGTGAGGGACCCTCCCCGGACGGGGAGGGTTACCCCTTCGCCCGCTCGGGAGCCCTCCGCACCCTGCGCCGCTACAGCGCCGAAGGCCGCATCGTCGGCGGCCGCCTCTTCGAGATCCCCGAGGACGCCACCGCCGGCTTCGACGCCGCCCTCGCGGAGGCCTTCACCGACCCCGAAGTCGCCCTCGTACACGTCAGGGCCGTGGAGTACGGCTGCTTCCACTTCGAGGTGCGGCGGCCCTGACGCTCGACGCGGCGACCGCCCGTGCGAACGCCCGCACCCGCTCCGTCTCCGCGTCCCGGTGCCACACCATCCCGAGCACCGAGTCCGGCAGCCCCTCCACCGGCACGAACGTGACGTCACGGCGGCCGTGATACTCCGCCGTGGGGCTGCACAGCAGCATCGCGCCCCGCCCCGCCGCGACCAGCGTCAGCCCTTCCTGGAGGGTGCGCACCTCCGGCGCGGGCGCGGCGGAAGGGGCGTGCGCCTCGCGCCAGTAGGCCGGTGCCGGAGCCGCCGCCGCGATCAGCGGAGTGTCCGTCAGCTCGGCCGCGCTCAGCAACTCCCGCCCCGCGAAGGGGTGGCGTACCGACACGGCGACGTTCTGCGGCTGGCGGGAGAAGAGCGGGCCGAGGACCAGGTCCGGTTCCGCCACCGGCAGCAGCACGATCGCGGTGTCCACCGCGCCGTGCCGCACCGCACCGAAGGGGTCCGCGAAGGGGATCTCCACGATCTCCGTCACGCACGCCGGATGCTGCTCCTGGAAGTCCGTGATCGCCTCCATCAGCCGGGCGTCCGCCGTCCCCTGGAAACCGATCCGCAGCCGCCCCGAGACCCCACGCGCCGCCTCCCGCGCCGAGTCCACCGTGGCGCTCAACGCCTCGTACGCCGGGCGCAGTTCGGCAAGGAAACGCTCGCCCGACGGGGTCAGCCGCACCCGGCGGCTCGACCGTTCGACGAGCCGTGTGCCGATCCGCCGCTCCAGATCCCGCAGCAGTTGGCTGACGCGGCTCTGCGAGACGTAGAGCCGCTCGCCCGCACGGCCGAAGTGCAGCTCGTCGGCGAGCGCGATGAAGCACTCGAGCTCCCGTATCTCAAGCCCGCTCACCGGGTCCGCCTTTCATCCACTCATCCACGAGCCTCGCCTCATCGATGAGCCTCGCTCATTCAAGGATGAGATCTTCGGCGTTGTTCCCGGCGGGCGCCCCACGAAGGCTGGAGTCCATGAAGAACAACACCGCCCTGCCCCTCTCCGTACTCGCCGTCGCCGCCACCACCTTCTCCGTCGTCACTACGGAGATGCTGCCCGTCGGACTCCTCACCTCCCTCTCCTCCGGCCTCGGCGTCTCCGACGGCACCGCAGGGCTGACCGTCACGCTGCCCGGCGTGGTCGCGGCGCTCGCCGCCCTGCTGCTGCCCGTCGCCGCGCGCAGCGCCGACCGGCGGATGGTGCTCTGCACGCTCACCGCGCTGCTCGCCGCCGCGAATCTGCTCTCCGCGCTCGCGCCCTCCTTCGGCGTGCTGCTCGCCGCGCGGGTCCTGGTCGGCGTCTGCATCGGGGGCGTGTGGGCGATCGCGGCCGGTATCGGCGTACGCCTCGTGCGCGAGGAGGCGGCCGGGCGGGCCACCACGGTGATCTTCAGCGGGATCGCGGTGGCGTCCGTGCTCGGCGTCCCCGCCGGTACGTTCCTGGGTGAACTGGCGGGCTGGCGCTGGGCGTTCGTGGCCATGGGCGCCTTCGCCCTCGCCGTCGCGGGACTGCTCGCCGCGGTCCTGCCCAAGCTGCCGTCGTCCGAGGCGGTGCGGCTCGGCGCGTTCCCGGGGCTGCTGCGGACGGCGCCGCTGCGGTCCGCGCTCCTGGTGGTGCTGCTCCTGGTGACAGGACACTTCGCCGCGTACACCTACGTGCGCCCGGTCCTGGAGCGGGTGCCGGATCTCGGCGCCGGGCTGATCAGCGGGCTGCTTCTCGCGTACGGCGTCGCGGGCATCGCCGGGAACTTCGTGGGCGGCGCCTTCGCGGCCCGCGACCCGCGCCGGGCGCTGCTCGCGATCAGCGCCGGGCTCGGCGCCGTGGTGCTCCTCATGGGGCCCGCGGGCGGCTCGCTGCTCGCGTCGGTCGCGCTGCTCATCGCCTGGGGACTGACGTACGGCGGGGTCTCGGTCTCCACCCAGCAGTGGGTGATGGCCGCGGCACCGGGGGCCCGCGAGGCGGCCTCGGCGCTCTTCGCCGGGGTGTTCAACGCGGCGATCGCCCTGGGCGCGCTGACCGGCGGCCTGGTCGCGGACAGCCGCGGGGTGAGCGACGTGCTGTGGCTCGGCGGCGGCCTCGCGGTGCTCGCGCTGCTCGTGGTGGCGGTCGCGGGCACGCGAAAGGGGCGGTCACCGCACAGCGGTGCCCGCCCCCGACGGCGTACGGAAGACCGTACGGAAAACCGTACGGAGAAGCAGGACGTCGTCAGCCCTTGAGCTCGGCCGCCACCAGCTCCGCGATCTGCACGGCGTTCAGCGCCGCGCCCTTGCGGAGGTTGTCGTCGGAGATGAAGAAGGCCAGGCCGTTCTCCACCGTCTCGTCGCCCCGGATACGGCCCACGAAGGCGTCGTCCTTGCCCGCGGCGACCAGCGGGGTCGGCACGTCGGTGAGGACGACACCCTCGGCCGAGGCGAGGATCTCGGTGGCGCGCTCGGGGCTCAGCGGACGCTCGAAGCGGGCGTTGACCTGGAGGGAGTGCCCCGTGAAGACGGGCACGCGCACGCAGGTGCCGGAGACCTTCAGGCCCGGGATCTCCAGGATCTTGCGCGACTCGTGGCGGAGCTTCTGCTCCTCGTCGGTCTCGTTCAGGCCGTCGTCGACGATGGAGCCCGCGAGCGGAAGCACGTTGTACGCGATCGGCGCGACGTACTTGTCCGGCTCGGGGAACTCGGCGTCCGAGCCGTCGTGCGTGAGCTTCGGCGCGTCCTCGCCGACCTTCTTGACCTGCTCGAAGAGCTCCTCGACACCGGCGAGGCCGGAACCGGACACGGCCTGGTACGTCGCCACGACCAGCGCGGTGAGCCCGGCCTCCTGGTGCAGCGGCTTCAGGACCGGCATCGCGGCCATCGTCGTGCAGTTCGGGTTGGCGATGATGCCCTTGGGGCGGTCCGCGATCGCGTGCGGGTTCACCTCGGAGACGACCAGCGGTACGTCGGGGTCGCGGCGCCAGGCCGAGGAGTTGTCGATCACCACGGCGCCCTGCGATGCGACCTTCTCGGCGAGGGCCTTCGACGTGGAGCCGCCGGCGGAGAACAGGACGATGTCCAGGCCCGTGTAGTCGGCCGTGGAGGCGTCCTCCACCGTCACGCCGTCCAGGACGGTCCCTGCGCTGCGGGCCGAGGCGAACAGGCGCAGCTCGTCCAGCGGGAACTTCCGCTCGGCGAGGATCTTGCGCATGACCGTGCCGACCTGACCGGTGGCTCCGACGATTCCGACCTTCACAGGGACTTCCTCCGTATGTGCATGCGCGTGGCCCGCTGACCTGGCGCTCGGGGTGCGTTCCATGATGCGTCTGTCCACCGTCGCCTTGTCCAATCCATTGTCCGAAGTACGGGATGTCACATCCCCGAGTACCGGATGTCACATCCCGGCGGCCGCCGGCGAACGTTTCGGGCCGTCCCGGCGTCCTAGGGGAAACGTGGGGATGGGAGGGGTGCCTTGCTGCGGAGGAAAACGCGCCGGGCCGCCGAGCGGCACGAGAAGGCGGATCCGCTCGACGCGGCCCAGGAGGACCGGGTGCGGGCGGTGCTCGCGCTCGGCGGAGTGCCGCAGGCCGATCTGTCCGACGGCGTCCAGCAGGTCAGGCTGAAGCTTCTGGAGCGGGCCGCGGACGGGCGCGAGGCGCCGCGTGACGTGTCCGCGTGGGCGGCGGTGGTCGCGTCGAACCTCGCCATGGACTGGCACCGGGCGCGCCGCAGGCAGGAGCGCCTTGGGGAGCGGCTCGCCGTGCTGTGGCGGGAGACCACCGACGAGGACGGGGCGGAGTCGCGGGCGCTGTCCCTCGCCGTCACGCAGGGGCTCGGCGAGCTGCCGGACGCCCAGCGGCAGGTCGTGGTCCTGCGGTTCTACGCGGATCTGCCGGTCCGGGCCATCGCCGATGAGCTGGGCATCCCGGAGGGCACGGTCAAGAGCAGGCTGCACTCGGCGGTACGGGTGCTGCGGACGCGGCTGCACGAGGGCGAGGTGGTGTGACGGTGCCTGGGACGCACGACGAGGCCTACGAGGCGTTGATGCTTGCGGTCACGGGCGACCCCGTGCCGGACGAGGTGCGCGATGATCCCGAGTTCCGCGCCGAGCATGCGGCGGCCGTCGCGGATGTCGCCCTGCTGCGGGAGCGGCTCGCCGCGGCGGGTGACGCGCTCGCCGCTCCGGGGCCGGCACCGGGGCCCGCGGTCGCCGTGCGCCCCGACGGGGTCCGGCGCCGCCGCGCGCCGGCGCTCGCCCTGGCCGCCGCCACGGCGGCCGCCGCGCTGATCGGCGGGCTCGGCTGGCTCGCGGTGGACAGTGGTGGCGGCATCACCCAGAGCGACGCCGACACGGCGAAGGGAGCGGCTCCGGGGGACGACAAGGCGCATGACGGCACGGCGGACGACGGTACGGCGGACGACGGGGCTGCCGAGGACCTCACGGACGAGGGGTACGTGGCGTGCGCGCGGCTCATCGTGGAGGGGACGGTGCGCCGGGTCGAGGCGATTCCCGGTGCCGAGCAGGACCGGATCGTCCTGGACGTCTCCCGCTACTACAAGCCGGACAGCGGCAAGAAGCGGATCACGTTCGTGATGAACGTGGACGTGGACCCGCGGCTGCGCCCCGGCGACCGGACGCTGATCGGCATCCCGCGGGGCGGGGTGTCGCCGGACATCTGGTCCACGGGCGATGCGGCCATCGCCAAGGAGCGGGCGTGGATCGAGCGGGCGCTGCCCGGGGCGGAGGGCCTCAGCTGTTAGGCGCCGGCCGGGGCTGCCCGCGGGGCCCGGGAACCGCCCCCGGCACGGCCTCCGCGCGTAAGGACCGAATGGCCCCTAAGATTGCTACATGACGAGCCAAGTGCCCCTGCCCGAACCCGACTTCACCCCGCTGGACGATGTCTTCGTCAGGAAGCACCTGGGCGTGCCGGACATCGACGTCGCCGACTGGACCCTGACCGTGGAGGGCCTGGTCGAGCGTCCCCTGCGGCTGGACATGGCCGCCGTCCTTGCGCTCGGGGCCGAGCGGCTCCCCGCCTTCCACGAGTGCTTCGGGAGTCCGTTCGCGCCGGACGTGCCGACGCGGGCGGTGGCGCAGGTGGAGTGGGCGGGGGTGCCGCTGGCCGTGTTGCTCGACCGGTCGGTGCCTCGCGCGGCGGCCCGGCACGTCTGGTTCGAGGGCGCGGACACGGGGTCTTTCCACGGGGAGGACGGCCTGACGTACATGAAGGACCTGCCCCTGGACGTGGCCCGCCGTGACGTCTTCCTCGCCCACCGGATGAACGGCGAGCCGCTGCGCGCCGAGCACGGGTACCCGCTGAGGGCGGTGGTGCCCCGGATGTTCGGCACGAACTCGGTGAAGTGGCTGACCCGGATCGTGCTGGCCGACCGCAGGGCGGACAACATGTTCACCACGCGGTTCTACAACCGCGTCCTGCCGGGTGACACGGAGGCGACCCCGGTGCGCGAAGTGGACGTCAGCAGCAAGCTGTTCGCGCCACGGGACGGCGCGCGCGTCGCGGCCGGCGGTGTCGATCTTTCGGGGCGGGCCTGGAGCACGACGGAGATCGTGGCGGTCGGCATCTCGGTCGACGGGGGCCCCTGGGAGCCCGCGGCGGTGGACGCGCCGGGCGCCGGGCCCACCTGGCAACGCTTCGCCCTGGTCCGGGAGTTGGCGCCGGGCGCGCACCGCATCCGCTGCCGTGCGACGGACCGGGCGGGCCGGGTGCAGCCGTTGGAGGGGGCGCGCAACGCGGTGCACGAGGTGACGGTCGAGGTGGCCGGGGGTGCTCCCGGGTAGCCGGCGGAACAAGTTGCCAGCCACCCGGGAGCAGGGAAGCCTCAAGGAGAGGCCTCAAGAAAAGGCCGCTACGGCGTGACCTTCTCGATCGACACGCTGCCGTTGCCGGCGACCGTGCCGCCCGCGTTCAGGAGCGACACCTCGCCGAACAGCGCACGGCCGTCCGCGGCCGGGGCCTTCGCCACGATCTCCGCAGTGACCTGGGCCGAAGCGCCGTTGGCCAGCTTCACCGGCGCCGACTCGTCGACCGTGACCGCGCCGAGCGCCGCCGAGAAGAACACGTCCAGGTAGTCGTACTCGGTGCTCCCGGCGGGAATCGAGTATCCGGCGACCTCGATCTCGTACGTACCGGCCGCGGGCTTCGGCAGGCTGACCGACTCCTCCGAGTCGCCGTCCGCCGACGAACCGACGACCTTGCCGTCCTTCAGGACCGAGAGGTCGAGGTCGGCCGCCGAGTCGGACGTCGAGCCGATCGCGACGTCGAGCCGCTCGGCGCCCTCCGGCACGACCACGGTCGTGGTCTGCGTCTCGCCCTGCTTGATCGAGGGCCGCGCGGCCTTCGACGACCCCAGCGGGCCGCCCTTCAGCTTGCCGTCGACCGCGGCGAAGTTGTTCGTGACCTTCCAGGAGACCGGCGCCGGCGTGCCGACCTTGGCCTCCGGGACCTTCTGCACGGCGGGGTCGAAGGCGACGCCCAGTGCGGCGACGTCCAGCTTGTACGGGTTGTCGAGCAGCGGCGACGTCCGGCGCGACTCGATCTCGATCTCCCAGACGCCCGGCTGCGGGTCCGCGTACGAACGCAGGTCGGGACGGCAGGTGTTGTCCGGGTTCTCGTAGTTCGGGTAGCAGACGAGCGACGAGGTCGAGTCGACCGGGACGCCGTACGGGTGCACCGCGATGAACCGCGTCTGGCTCTTGTCCTTCAGGCCGCCGAGGGCCACCTCGAGGGACTTGGCGCCCTTGGGCACCGTCACGAAGTACGACTTGGTGCTGTTGCGCTGCACCGAACCGGCCGCCGAGAAGGTGTACGACGGCTTGGCGAGCGGCGCCGAGACGACGACCGTCGACATGATCTGCTGGTCGACGCCCTTGGTGCGCTCGTCGTCCACGGTGAGGATCGCGCTGTGCAGCCCGGCGGAGGTGGGCCGCGCCTGGACCTTGACCGTGACCGGCTTGTTCAGCGGCAGCGAGATCTCGTCGTCGCCGAGCAGCCGGAACGTACCGCCGTGGTTGTTCTCGAAGTCCAGCTCGTGGCGCACGGCGCGGTCCGGACCCGACGTCCGCGTGATGGTGACCTCGTACGTCCGCTTCTGGCCCGCCTTCAGGCCGCCCTCACGGTCGTAGATGCCCGTGCCGGGCTTCTTCAGCTCCTGCTCCAGGGCGGTGTCGACCGGCGCCTTCACCGTGTAACCGTGCGCGCTCGCACCGGACTTGATGGCACCCCAGGCGCCCACGATGTCGATCAGGCCGGTGCCCTGCGCGTACGCCTGCTCGCCGCGGATGCGGTCCGCGGTCGACGTGAGCGCGGTGCGCAGCTTGGCCGGGGGCAGCGCGATGTTCTTCTGCTTGGCGGCGGAGAGGAGCAGCGCGGATGCGCCCGCGGCCTGCGGGGACGCCATCGACGTACCCTGCAACATCTGGTAACCGGCGGGGAGTTTGTAGCCCGCCTCGGCGACCGGGGCGCCCGGCAGCCAGGTCTGCGTGGTGTTGATGGCCGAGCCCGGCGCGGAGATGATCGGCGCGAAGCCGCCGTCCTCGCGCGGGCCGCGCGAGGAGAAGTTCATCATCGCGTACGGCTTCCGCACGACGGAGCCGTAGTTGGCGGCCCAGGTGTCCTTGGATATGGACGCGCCGACGGAGATGACCTTGTCGGCGAGGCCGGGGTCGCCGATGGTGTTGGCGCCGGGGCCGGAGTTGCCGGCCGAGATCACCAGCTGTACGCCGTACTCGTCGATGAGCCGCTTGTAGAGCTCGGCGCGCGCGTTGTTGCCGTCGTTGAGGGCCGGGAGGCCGCCGATCGACATGTTGACGATGTCGACGCCGCGCTTCGTCACGAGGTCGATCATGCCCTCGGTGAGCGCGACGTTCGTGCAGCCGCCGGTCCAGGTGCAGGCGCGGGACGAGACCAGCTTGGCGCCGGGCGCGGCGCCGTTCATCTTGCCGCCGAACAGGCCGTTGGCCGCGGTGATGCCCGCGACGTGCGTGCCGTGCTCGGACTCGATGAGGCCGATGTTGACGAAGTCGGCCTTCTTGCCGACCCAGTCGCCGCCGTACGGGTCGGTCGGCACGTCCTTGCGGATCTCGACGACGAACGGGACGCGCTCGACGACGTCGGTCGCCGGGTCGTCCTTGCCGAAGTAGGCGACCTGGTGGCCGTCCTTGTACGGCTTCATGGCGTCGTCGTCGGTGAAGTCACTGTTGTTGTTCAGGTCGACGTGCACCGTCCCGGCGGCCGGGTCGTAGAGCACGCCCCAGGTGTCGGTGGTGTCGCCGTCGCGGTTCAGGTCGCCCTTGGCGTCGCCGCCGGTGGTGGCCTTCTCGCTGAACCGGCTGATCTGGTACGAGCCCGCGGGGGCCTTCCAGGTCTGGCCGTCCCAGGTGAAGACGGGCCCTGTGACGGGGTTGGTCATCCGCCGCCAGGTCGCGTCGGCGTCGACGATCGGGTCGGTGGCGGTCACCCAGTCGGTGATCTTCCGCTCGCCCGTGGTCGTCTTCTGCAGCGCGGGGTGACCCAGGTCGATGCCGGAGTCGAGGATGCCGATGGTGGTGCCGCGGCCGTCCGCCTTCGGGTTCTGCTTCACGAAGTCGACGGCGCCGGTCTCGAAGGAGGGGTTGTACGGGTTCTTCGCCGGGGTGTTCTTGTCCGGCCCGGCGTACATCCCCTGCGCCGCCACGTCCGCGCCCTTGGCGTGGTCGGCGGCGGGCGTCGGATCGTCGAGCTCGATCTCGTGCCGCAGATCGATGCCGTGCACGGAGGACAGCTTCCCGGCGGCCTCGATCGCGGCGTCGGCCTTCGCGGTGGGCACGGAGGCGCGGACGTAGCCGAGCTTGTCGTCGGTGCGGCCGACGGAGCCGCCCTTGACGGCGTCGAGCTGGCCGGCGACCTTCTCGGTGGCGCCGGGCGCGGTGGCGACCATCATCGTGACGGTCTTCTCACCGTCCGCCTTGGCCTCCGCGAGCAGGTCGGCGTCGGCCGAACCGAGCTTGCCTTCGGCGGACTTGGGGGCGGCGGCGCCGGGGTCGTCGTCGGCGGCGAGGGCCATGGGTATGGGCCCGGCTGCGGAGAGCGCGGCGGTCAGACCGACGGCTATCGCGAGCCGAGCCGTGCGTCTCGCCCGCGATATGGGTGTGGAGGGTGTGGCTTCGGGGGTCATCAGCATCCCTGTACGTAAGGTCGAAAGGGTCCGGAATTCGGTACCGGATGACCGCTTAGCTTCACGTAAGTGACTGCTGTTTGGGGAGAGTTGTCCGGGGTGGATCGAGGCGTGGCGTAATTCCGCCATGTGCCACCGGCGGCATTGCGGACTATTCGCCCCCCGGGGCTACGGGTGCCGCCTGTCACCGCCTCCGGCGAGTTCGTCCTCAATCGCCGGACGGGCTGAAAGATTCAGCCCCTCCGGCGTTTGAGGAGCGGGGTCTGGGGCGGAGCCCCAGTTCGGGAAGGGGCGGGATGGGGGAGAGCTCCGCAGGGACCGCCCTAATCCTCGCGAGACCTGGCGTAATGGCGGGACGCCTTCGCCCTGTTGCCGCAGATCGCCATCGAGCACCACCGCCGCGTCCCGTTCCGCGACGTATCGAAGAAGTGCAGAACACACGCCTCATGGGCGCACCGCCGGATCCGATCCGGCGCCGCGGCCAGCAGCCCCAGGTAATCCCGCGCCGCCAGCCACGCCGCGCCCCAGCTCGCGTCCTTGAACTCGGGCTCCTCGCCTGGCCCTTGCTCGCTCAGCGTCGCCCGGATGCGCCCGTGCACGAGGACCTTGTTCACGCGGGCGACCCCCGCGGCCTCGCCCGGCGCGTCCACCACCGAGGCGATCGCGTCGCGGGCCTGCAGGACATGCTCCAGCGTCCGCCCGTCCACCTCGAAGCGGTCCGCGATGCCGTTGGCCGCGAGCCAGACGCCGAGGCCATCGACATCGGTCAGCAGGTCCTGGCGTACGCCGTCCAGCATCCACCGGGTGTTGAGCAGGTCGAGGGAGAGCGGCTCGCCGACGAGGGGGCGAGGATCGCGAGCGGCATCGGCGGACATGGTGGCTCCCTTCACGGCTAACCAGTAAAGGGTACGTGACCGGTTGACGCTCGCCGTGCCTAACCTCTAACCTGAATGTGAACGGTTAGCCCGCGTCAGGCGGGCCGCCGCCGCTGACAAGGGGAGAGTCATGACCGCGACCAGCACGCCGAGCGCACTCCGCACCGGCCACATCGGCCTGAACGTCACCGACCTGGACCGCTCGCTCGCCTTCTACCGGGACGTCATCGGCTACGGCGTGATCGGCGAGGGCAAGGAGGAGGGCCGCAGGTTCGCCTTCCTGGGAGAGGGCACACGGCCCGTCCTCACGCTCTGGCAGCAGGCCGGCGCCGCGTACGCCGCCGGAAACGCCGGCCTGCACCACCTGGCGATCGAGGTCGACACCATCGAGCAGGTCCGCGCGTACGAAAGCGCTCTGCGTGCGTACGGTGTGGAGTTCGCCTACGACGGCGTCGTCCCGCACGGCGAGGGCGCCGCGTCCGGCGGCATCTTCTTCCACGACCCGGACGGCACCCGACTGGAGATCTACTCCCCGACCGGCGCCGAGACGGCCACCGCACCCGTGGAGTCGGCACCCACCTGCGGCTTCTTCTAAGCCTGTACGCCCGTAACCCCGGAAGGACGCGATGAACCCCATGGCCTCGCACGCACCCGAAGGGCCCTACCACCACGGCTCCCGCACCGTCCAAGACCGCGTCGGCGTACGCGACCTCGCCGATCACGTGGGCCGCTCCATAGGTCAGGGCATCCGCCCGGTGGCCGCCGCCTTCCTCGAACTCCAGCCCATGCTGGTGCTCGGCGGCGCGGACACCGATGGCGCCGTGTGGGCCTCGCTGCTCACCGGCGCCCCCGGGTTCGTGCGGGCCACGGGGCCGGAGCAGATATCGGTCCGGGGAGGCGTGCACGCCAGAGACCCGCTGGCCCGGAGCCTCGCCCGCGAAGGCACCCCCGTCGGCACCATCGCCCTCGACCCCCGCACCCGGCGCCGTATGCGGCTCAACGGCAGGGCGCGCCCCACCCCGCACGGCCTGGCGATCGAGGCCGACCAGGTCTTCTCGAACTGCCCCAAGTACCTCCAGAAGCGCGACCTTCTGGAAGGGAAGGCGCCGGGTCGGCCGTCCTCGCCCCGCCACGGAGTGAAACTCACCGGCGACCAGCGCGCGTTCATCGCCGCCGCCGACACCTTCTTCCTCGCCACCGTCCACGAGCACGGCGCCGACGCAAGCCACCGGGGCGGCGACCCGGGATTCGTCGAAGTGCCGTCCCCCTACGAGCTGGTCTGGCGGGACTACCCGGGCAACTCCATGTTCCTGACCCTCGGCAACCTCGCCGCCGACCCCCGCGCCGGGCTCCTCTTCCTCGACTGGGCGACCGGCACCACCCTCCAGCTCTCCGGCACGGCCCGCACCGAGTACGCGGCGGACGGCTCCCGCACGGTCCGCTTCACCGTCGAAAGGACCGCGGAAACCCTGGGAGCGAGCCCCTATGCGTGGTCGCCGCCCGAATACTCACCGGCGAACCCGCGATAGGACGACCGTAGAAGGACCGTATAAAGGCCCTATCAGGTCTAGCGGTGCCCTATTAGGTCTAGCGTCAGCCTGTGCACAAAGAGCTCCGGGTGGCGGCCTACGCCGTATGCGTACGCGACGGGCAGGTGTTGCTGGCCCGCTGGGTGGCGGGCGACGGCAGCAAACGCTGGACGCTGCCCGGCGGCGGCATGGACCACGGGGAGGATCCGTACGACACGGTGATCCGCGAGGCGGACGAGGAGACGGGCTACGTCATCGAGCCGGTCACGCTGCTCGGCATGGACTCCCTGCGCCGCCGCTACCCCCGCAGGCTCGGCGCCGTCGCCGACTTCCACGGCCTGCGCATCATCTATGAGGCCGGGATCACCGGCGGCGAGCTGCGCCACGAGACCGACGGCTCGACCGACCTCGCGGCATGGCACCCGCTGGACGCCGTCCCCGACCTCGACCGGGTCGGGCTCGTCGACATCGGCCTCGGCCTCTGGCGGGAGCGTCCGGCCGACGGCCACCTGGCGACCTGAGGCTCCAGTGCCCCTTCCCTTCCCCGAAAGGTGAACATGGAGTGACCGCCTCCTCTCCGCCCGGAGAGGGGTTGATGGCCGCTCAGGGTGCCCGATGATCCACGTACGGTGATCGGCGCTGCCCGTTGCGGTCTCGTTAACGTGCAGGTCATCCCGGATGCCAACGATCCAGTACGAGCGGGAAGTTCGGTCGGTGCAGTACGCCGGACTCCCCGCGACCACTGCCGACGCGTTCGCAATCGGGGAGACCGCGCCATGCCGCGCATACGCTCTGTCGCCACCGCCGCCAAGACCGCCACCCACTCCGTCGCCTCCGCCGCATCGGCAGTGGACCGCCGGGCCTTCCTCGCAACCACTGGAGCGATCTCCCTCTCCGCGGGCGTCGGCTACGCGCTCCGGCCGGGCAGCAGCCATGCGGCCGCGGGCGGCCCCGCCCCCGTCGCGCTCTCCCGGCCCGCACCCGCGGCGCCCCTGATGCCGTACCGGGGCGGCACCACCCTGGCCACCGTCGCCGCCCCGCGCGGCGGCTCCGGCTACCGGCGGCTCGGCGACGGGCCCGCCTGGGAGCGGGTGGTCCGCGGCGACCTGGCCGCCGCCAAACCCGGCCGCGAGGGGCGGCGCACCGCGCTCGCCGCGTTCGTCCAGTTCACCGACCTGCATCTGGTCGACGTACAGCACCCGCTTCGGTACGAGTATCTGCGCGCCCAGACCGCGAGCGCCTGGCGCCCGCAGGAGGCCCTGTCGGTCGCGGGCGCGGTCGCCCTCGTCGAGCGGGTGAACGCGCTGCGCGGCGCGCCCGCCACCGGATCGCCGCTGCACTGCGTGGTGACGACCGGCGACAACACCGACAACAACTCCCGCTCCGAACTCGACTGGTTCCTCAAGGCGATGAGCGGCGGCCGCATCACCCCCAACACCGGTGACCCGCGCCGCTACGAAGGCGTGCAGGACAGCGGGCTCAAGCTCTACTGGCATCCGGACGGCGACCTCCGCGACGCCGACAAGGCCCTGGGCTTCCCGCGGGTCGACGGCTTCCTCGACGCCGCCCTCCGCGAGGTCAACAGCCCTGGCCTCGCGCTCCCTTGGTACTCGACCGTCGGCAACCACGACGCGCTGCCCGGCGGCTGCTGGGGCCCCGGAGACTCGTACTTCACCGAATTCGCCGTCGGCGGGCGGAAGTTGATGTCCCTGGACGAGTCGCGCGGCGCCGCCCTGTGGAAGGCGGTCAAGAAGGGGCGCGACCCCAAGGGTGCCCAGTTCAAGGAGCTCCTGAAGAGCGAGTCGCGGCGGATGCGCTCGGTCACCCCGGACGAGAGCCGGGCGCCCTTCACCCCCGCCGAGTACGTCCATGCGCACCTGGACCCGGCGTACAAGGGCCACGGCCCGGTCGGCCACGGCTACACGCAGGAGAACCTCGACGCGGGCACCCAGTACTACTCCTTCCGCATCAGCGACGACGTACTCGGCATCAGCCTGGACACGACGGACCCCGCGGGCCACTACGAAGGCTCCATCGGCACCGACCAACTGAACTGGCTGAAGCGGGAGTTGAAGGCCAACGAGAAGAAGGCCGGCGGCGGCTCCCACGTCGTCGTCTTCAGCCACCACACCAGCAAGAGCATGCGGAACCTCCGCCAGGACCCGCACCGCCCGCGCGAGGCCCGGCACGGCGGCGACGAGATCGTCGCCCTGCTCGGCCGCCACCGCTCCGTCCTCGCCTGGGTCAACGGCCACAGCCACAAGAACGACATCACCGCGCACCAGACCCCGCACGGCTCCTTCTGGGAGGTCTCCACGGCCTCGCACATCGACTTCCCGCAGCTGGCCCGCGTCGTGGAGCTGACCGACAACCACGACGGCACCATCTCGCTCTTCACCACCCTGATCGAGTCGTCGGCCCCGCACCGCACGGACTACGCCGACCTCTCGCAGACCGGCCTCGCCGCGCTCTACCGCGAGCTCTCCTTCAACGCCCCGGGCGCGAAGCCCACGCTGGGCGGCGAGCCGGGGGACCGGAACACGGAGCTGATCCTCCGGAAGGGCTAAATCCCGCTCAACCCGCGCGGTCCTGTCAACCTCCGAGCCCGCGCCGCGAGTCCCCTGAGTCGACCACGTTCGATGACGAAGGGACAGCGGATGTCGATGCGTACGGGGATCACGGGGGTGGCGGCGGTCGTGGCCGCGACACTGGCGGCGGGTGCGTTCGCGGCGCCCGCGCTCGCCTCGGCGCCCGAGCCCGGGTCCGGGCACGGGGACCGACACCGGGCGACCCAGAAGGCGATGGAGGCCGCCGTCAACGAGGACGCCCCCGGTGTGACCGTCCAGGCCAGGGACCGGCACGGCGCCTGGAACTCCGCCGCCGGCGTCGGGAACCTCCACGACCAGAGCCCGCGCGGGGCCCACGACCACTACCGCGTCGGCAGCATCACCAAGACCTTCGTCGCCACCGTGCTGCTCCAGCTGGAGGCCGATGGGGAGCTCGACCTGGACGACAAGGTCGGGCGGTGGCTGCCGGGCGTAGTCGAGGGCAACGGCCACGACGGCGACAAGATCACGGTGCGCCAACTCCTCAACCACACGAGCGGCATCTTCGAGGTGTCGGCCGATGCGGGCTTCCAGGAGAAGGTGTTCACGGAGAAGTTCCTCGAACACCGCTATGACACCTGGACCCCCGAAGAGGAGGTCGCCATCGCCATGCGCCACAAGCCGGACTTCAAGCCCGGCAAGGGCTGGAAGTACTCCAACACCAACTACATCCTGGCCGGAATGATCATCGAGAAGGTGACGGGTGCGTCGTACGCGGACGAGATCGGCCGGCGGATCATCGAACCCCTCGGCCTGCACCACACCACTCTGCCCGGCACGGACGCGTCGATGCCGGAGCCCAGTTCACGCGCGTACACCAAGCTGTCCGACGCCCCGGACGCCAAGAACCACGACGTGACGGAGTTCAACCCGTCCGTGGCGGGCGCGGCGGGCTCGATGATCTCCGACTCGGCCGACCTGAACCGCTTCTACACCGCACTCCTGCGCGGCAAGCTCCTGCCGAAGAAGCAGCTCGCCGAGATGAAGAAGACCGTCCCGAGGGGCGAGGACCGGCCCGACAGCCGGTACGGGCTCGGCCTGGAGAGCCTCAAGACGTCCTGCGGCAAGGTCGTCTGGGGCCACGGCGGCGACATCCACGGCTCGTCGTCAATGGCGGGCACGACGGCGGACGGCGGCCATGCGCTCGCGCTGAACTTCAACGGGCCGGCGGGGGACGGCCCTTCGGTCCTGGAGGCAGAGTTCTGCGGCAAGTAGGTCTGTAGAGCGGTATTCCGTAATGCGTACGCGAAAGGGGGCGGGGCCCGCCGTCCGGGTCCCGCCCCCTTTCGCTCCCCTCCTATCGGGCAGCGCCGCCCCGCGTCATTTGGGCAGCACCACCACATACGCCGCGGGGTCACGGTCGGTCGCGGCCATCAGTGCGGTCCGTACGACGGTCGCCTGCTGTTCGAGCGAATCCCGCAGCTTCTTGGGCGTCAGATGGACGACGGTGATGCCGAGCCGCTCCAAGTGCTCGCGCTTACGGGCGTACTCGGACCACAGGGCGTCGTCCTCCTGACGGAAGCCGTGGCGCGGCGCCCGGGTGTCGAGCTCGACCGCGACGGCCAGATCGGGCCAGTAGGCGTCGACGCCCCCCAGATGCGGCCCGCCGGGCAATCGCAGATCGACGTTCCACAGCGGATCGGGAAGACCGTGCTCGGCGACCATCTGGTAGAGCCGGTCCTCGGCGATCGCCCGCCCCTCGGCGAGCAGCGCGTCGACGGCGTTCACCACATGGGGGCGGGAGAGCAGCCGCGCCTGGTTCAACTCCCGCACGATGGCGGCCGGTTCGCAGTGTCCGCCGCGCACCGCCTCGGTGAGCAGCCTGCGCACCGCACCGGCCTCGGAGAGCCCCGCCACCGCGTCGGCGAGCGCACGCGGCACCGGCGCCACCGGGACTCCCGTGATCTGTACGGCGGTCGGCAGCGCGGGGGTCCGCACGAGGCGCGCGAATCCGGTGGACCGCAGCCGCCGGGTGCGGGGCACCAGGATGTCGATGCGGTCGAGCGAGAGCAGCGGGGGAGCGGACGAGAAGCGGTGCAGGGCGAGCGCCGCGAGGCCGGTGATCAGCGCGTCGGCGTACGGGGCGTGGGCCTCGCCCGGGCCGGGCTGCGCGGGCACGGTCTTCGCCGCCTTGGCCGGCGGCCGCCCCGCGTACAACAGGGCGCCGTGCAGCCGCTCTTCAGGGGTCGGCGGCCCCGGGTGCAGCAGGCACACCCCGGGGAGCAGCTGCTGCCAGGGCCCTTCCGGGCGGCAGTGGGCGGCCGTGTCGGCGGCGGAGATGCCGTGGGCGCGCAGCTGGGCGGTGCTCATGACGCGGCGCTGGACGTTGGCGAGGTGCTGCTGGGGGCGGGGGGAGAGCGGGGTGTTGTGGTTCATGACCGGGCTATCCCCGCCCCCACTCGCCCCCCTAACCGCTGTTACACGCCCGTCGACATAACCGGACAACCCCGCACTAAAGTGCAGACGTTCGACTGCCGAAAAGGCCCGTTTGCGCGCGGTACGTTCCACGGGCCACCGCATTCGCCTCCCCGCGTTGCGGACAGACGTTCCACACACCGAATCCCCACCCCGATCGCCCCCGCTGTGGCCAGGTGTTTCGCACGCCGGATCCCCGCCCCGGTCGCCCGCGTTTGTGGCCAGGTGTTTCGCACGCCGGATCTCCCACCCTGGTCGCCCCCGTTTGTGGGCAGGCGTTCCGCACGTCGGATCTCCCACCCCGGTCGCCCGCGTTTGTGGGCAGGCGTTCCGCACGCCGGGCCCCCAACCCTGGTCGCCCCCGTTTGTCGGCAGGCGTTCCGCACGCCGAATCCCCACCCCCGGTCGCACACGCTGTGGCCAGGCGTTCCGCACGCCGGATCCCCACCCCGGCCGCCCCCGCCGTGGCCAGGCGTTCCGCACGCCGCCCCCCACCCGGGTCGCCCCCCCCGTTGTGGGCAGGCGTTCCGCAGGGCGGAACGGGTGGGCACAACGCACAGCTGCCGAGCACCGATGAACGAGGCGCCCACCCAAGTCGACCTACGAAGCGGCGGCGGCAGCCGAATCGCAAGCCTGGGCCCGCAGAGACCGAGCAAGGTCATCCCGAGCCTCGACGACAAGCCGCCGCAGCGCAGGAGCGGAACCCGCATGCGCCGCGAGCCACGCGTCCGCCGCGTCCACCGTCCCCTGACGGTCCTGCAGATGAGGGAACAGCCCCTTGACGACGTCCATCCCGATCTGGATGGACCGCTCCTCCCACACCCGCTCAATGGCAGCGAAGTACTTCTCCGCGTACGGCGCGGTCAACTCCCTCTGGGAGGCCTGGGAGAACCCCGCGATGGTCGCCCCGACCAGCGCGTTGGACAGCACATCGGACTCCACCACGGCGGCCCACGCCTGCGCCTTCACCGCCGCGGAAGGCCGCGAGGCCAGGCACCGCACCTGATGCCGCTTGCCCGAAGCGGTGTCGTCCCGCGCCAGCTCCGCGCCGAGGACCTTCTCGTCGGCGACCCCGTGCGAGGCCAGCGGGCCGAGGAAGGCCCACCGCAGCTCCTGGTCGACATCGAGCCCGTCGATCTTCGCCGTGCCGTCCAGAAGACCCCGCAGCAACTGCAGATCGGCGTCCGAAGAGGCCACCGCCGCGAAGAACCGCGCCCACGTCAACTGGTGCTGGCTGCCCGGCTCCGCGATCCGCAGCTCCCGCAGCGCACCCTCGGCGAGCGCACGCCCGCCCTCCTCGCGCCACGCGGGCGCCGCGTAGTGCGTGAGCGCGGAGTCCGTCCACGCGTGCAGCATCTGCAGCACCCCGATGTCGCTCTCGCGCCCCGCGAACCGCAGCACGAGCCCGATGAAGTCCCGCGCGGGCATGAGCCCGTCCCGGGTCAGGCTCCACAGCGCCGACCAGCACAGGGCACGGGCGAGGGGGTCGGTGATGTCGCCGAGGTGCTCCCGCAGCGTGACGAGGGAGTTCTCGTCGAAGCGGATCTTGCAGTACGTCAGGTCGTCGTCGTTGACCAGGACCAGCTCGGGAGCCTCCTCGCCGGCCAGCTCGGTGACGACCGTGCGCGGCCCGTCGACATCCAGCTCCGCGCGTGCGTACCGCGTCAGCTCGCCCTCGACGGAGCGGCGGTACAGGCCCACCGCCACACGGTGCGGCCGCAGTTCGGGATGGGACTGCGCCGCCTCCTGGATCACGGAGAGCTCCGTGATCCGGCCCTCCGCGTTCAGAATCACCTGCGGGGTCAGGGAGTTGACCCCCGCCGTCTGCAGCCAGGACCGCGACCAGGACGCCATGTCGCGCCCGGACGTCTCCTCCAGGACCGAAAGGAGGTCGCCGAGGCGGGTGTTGCCGTACGCATGCCGCTTGAAGTAGCGCCGCGCGCCTTCGAGGAACGCGTCACGCCCGACGTACGCCACCAGCTGCTTCAGTACCGAAGCGCCCTTCGCGTACGTGATCCCGTCGAAGTTGAGCTTGGCGGCCTGCAGGTCGTGGATGTCGGCCGTGACCGGGTGGGTGGAGGGGAGCTGATCGGCGCGGTACGCCCACGCCTTGCGGTTGTTGGCGAAGGTGATCCAGCCGTTGGTGAAGCGGGTCGCCTCGACCATGGAGAAGGAACCCATGAAGTCGGCGAAGGACTCCTTGAGCCACAGGTCGTCCCACCAGCGCATGGTGACGAGGTCGCCGAACCACATGTGCGCCATCTCGTGCAGGATCACATTGGCCCGGCGCTCGTATGACGCCTGGGTCACCTTGCCGCGGAAGATGAACTCCTCGCGGAAGGTCACACAGCCCGGGTTCTCCATCGCGCCCAGGTTGTACTCCGGCACGAAGGCCTGGTCGTACTTCCCGAACGGGTACGGATAGTCGAAGTTGTCGTGGAAGAAGTCGAGGCCCTGCTTCGTCACCAGGAAGACGTCGTCGGCGTCGAAGTGCTTGGCGAGGCCCTTGCGGCAGAGCGCGCCGAGCGGGATCTCCAGGGTCGTGCCGTCGTCGAAGGTGCGGCTGTAGGAGTCCGTCACGTAGTGGTACGGGCCGGCGACCACGGCCGTGATGTACGTCGAGATCGGCTTGGTCTCGGCGAACTTCCATACGCCATCAGCCAGTTCACCGGAGCCGTTGGACCACGCCGTCCAGGCCTCCGGGGTCTGCACCTCGAACCGGAAGGGCGCCTTCAGGTCGGGCTGCTCGAAGTTGGCGAAGACCCGGCGGGAGTCGGCGGGCTCGTACTGCGTATAGAGATAGACCTCGCCGTCCTCCGGGTCGACGAAGCGGTGCATGCCCTCGCCGGTGCGGCTGTAGGCGCACTGGGCGTCCACCACCAGCTCGTTCTCCGCGGCCAGGTCCTCCAGGGTGATCCGCGAGCCGTCGAAGACCTCGGAGGGGTCGAGGTCCTTGCCGTTGAGGGAAACGGCCGTGACGCTCGGGGCGATCAGATCGGCGAAGCTCGTGGCGCCGGGCTCCGCGGAGCGGAAGCGGATCGTGGTGACGGAGCGGAAGGTGCGCGGCTCCTGGTCGCTCTCGCCGATCGCGGAGCGCAGGTCGAGAAAGACCTCGTACCCGTCGACGGACAACAGCGCGGCCCTTTCCTGGGCCTCGTCGCGGGACAGATTCTCACCGGGCACGGGCGGCACTCCCTTGTGACTCGCATGTCTGAAGCCGTGGATCGCACGACTCGTACGCAGGTCTCGTACGAATGTCACGATCCTCGCATGTGTGGTCGGCGCCCGGTATCCGGGAATGCCCTGGTGCGTCACCGACGTTTCCCCCGCCAGATGCGAACGGATTCCTTAGGGAGAGACATGTCCGAGAACGGCACCAAGACCCCCGTCGACTTCTGGTTCGACCCGCTGTGCCCCTGGGCCTGGATGACGTCCCGTTGGGTCCTCGAGGTCGAGAAGGTCCGCGACATCGAGGTCCGCTGGCACGTGATGAGCCTCGCCGTCCTGAACGAGGACAAGATCGACGAGCTCCCCGAGGAGTACCGCGAGATGCTCGCGACGAAGGCCTGGGGCCCGGTCCGCGTGGTCATCGCCGCCCAGCAGAAGTACGGCGAAGAGATCACCGGAGCGCTCTACACCGCGCTCGGCACCCGCTTCCACAACCGCGGCGAGGGCCCGACCATCGAGGCGGTCACCGCCGCACTCAAGGACGTCGGCCTGCCCGAGGACCTCGCGCGGTACGCGGACTCCGACGAGTACGACGCCCAACTGCGCGCCTCCCACAAGGAGGGCATAGACAAGGTCGGCCAGGACGTGGGCACCCCGGTCATCGCCGTCCCCGGAGCGGACGGCGAACAGATCGCCTTCTTCGGCCCCGTGGTGACCCCCGCCCCCAAGGGCGAGGAGGCGGCGAAGCTCTGGGACGGCACGCTCATGGTGGCCTCGGTCCCCGGCTTCTACGAGATCAAGCGGACGCGGACGCAGGGGCCGATCTTCGACTGACCCCCGCTATTTGAGCTTGCGGGGCAGATAGAAGGGCGACTTGTCGAAGGCGGTACGTAGGGTTCCGCAGCCCGGTGCGTCGCAGGCCCAGTAGTCGCCGGTGTACTTCAGGCCGGAGTCGTCCTTGAGCTGCTGCTGCTCGCCCTTGCTCAGCGGGTGGTGCGGCTCGTCCCGTTTGCAGGTGCTGCAGTACATCTTCCGTGGTGTCGGCATGTCGACACCGTCCACCGGAACCCCGGATACCGACAGGCCCCCGTGAGTCACGTCCTCACGGGGGCCTGTCCTTTTTCCGCCCGCCCGCGCGAAGGTTGAGAAGACGATCACGAGGCGGGACGTTTCACGGGGTCAAGCGGCTCACGGGCTCAGCAGAAGGCTGTTCACGCGCTGCTTGGCGGCCTCGTAACGCTTCGCCACGTCCTGCCAGTTGACGACCTGCCACATGGCCTCGATGAAGTCGACCTTCTGGTTCTTGTACTGCAGGTAGAAGGCGTGCTCCCAGGCGTCGAAGACCAGGATCGGCGTCGAGCCCTGGCCGACATTGCCCTGGTGGTCGTAGACCTGCTCGACGATGAGGCGGTTGCTGAGCGGCTCGTAGGCGAGCACGCCCCAGCCCGAACCCTGCGTCGTCGCCGAGGCCTTGGTCAGCTGGGCCTTGAACTTGGCGAAGGAGCCGAAGGACTCGGCGATCGCGTCCGCGAGGTCGCCGACGCCGTCCACGGCCAGCGGCTCGCCGCCGCCACCGTCCTTCGGGCCGTTCATGTTGTGCCAGTAAATGCTGTGCAGGATGTGGCCGGAGAGGTGGAAGGCCAGGTTCTTCTCCAGGCCGTTGATGGCGCCCCACGTCTCCTTGTCGCGCGCCTCCTCCAGCTGCTCGAGGGTGTCGTTCGCGCCCTTCACGTACGCCGCGTGGTGCTTGTCGTGGTGCAGCTCGATGATCTGCGGGTTGATGACCGGTTCGAGCGCCGCGTAGTCGTACGGAAGTTCAGGAAGCGTGTAAATGGCCATGGTCCGAGCCCTCCGACTGCTGCTCTGCTGTGCTCTGCTGTGGTGCAACGCTTATTGCAATCAATGTGCAACTGCAGGCTAGCAGCAGGAGTGGCGCTGAGTTGATCAGCCCTTGGTCCTAGGCCCCGGACGCGCCAGAGGGCCCCGAGTCGAAAGACTCGGGGCCCTCTGGCAGACGTGAGAGTTACTCGGCGGCCGACAGCGCCGCCCGCTTCTCCGCCGCCTTCTGCCGCGCGAACCCGATCGCCGCGAGCGCCAGCGTCAGCGCGCCCGTGGCCAGGAGCTGCTTGCGGGTGTCCGGCTGCTCCGTCATCAGGTAGAAGATGTACGCCATCGCGGCCAGGGCGACCCAGGTCAGGAACGGGTAGGCCCACATCTTCACGACCAGCTTCTCCGGCTCCTCGCGCTCCGTCCTGCGGCGCAGGATGAGCTGCGAAGCGGCGATGAAGATCCAGACGACCAGGATCATCGCGCCGATCATGTTGAGCAGCCAGGGGAAGACGTCGTCCGGGCGCCAGTAGCTGAGCAGGACGCAGACGAAGCCGAAGACCGAGGAGGCGAGGACCGCGAGGCGCGGGACGCCGCTGTAGACACGGCCGAGCACCTTGGGGCCCTGGCCGCGCCGGATCAGCGAGTACGACATGCGCGAGGCGCCGTAGATGTTGGCGTTCATCGCGGAGAGCAGGGCGATCAGGACGATGACGTTCATGATCTGGCCGGCGCCGGGGATGCCCAGGTGGTCGAGCGTGGCGACGTACGGGCCCTTCGCCACGACCTCCTTGTTGTCCCACGGCAGCAGCGTGACGACGACCATCATCGAGCCGACGTAGAAGAGGGCGATGCGCCACATCGCCGTGCGCACGGCCTTGGCGACGGACTGGACCGGGTTCTCGGACTCCGCGGCCGCGATCGTGACCGTTTCCAGACCGCCGTACGCGAAGACGGATGCGAGGAGGCCGATGATCAGGCCGTCCGTGCCGTTCGGCATGAACCCGCCCTCGCCGGTGAGGTTCGCGGTGCCGGGGGCGGGCGCGTCCGAGCCGGGCAGGATGCCGAGGATCGCCAGGACGCCGATGCCGAGGAAGAGCGCGATCGCGCCGACCTTCAGGGCGGCGAACCAGAACTCGAACTCGCCGAAGTTCTTCACGGCCGTCAGGTTGGCGCCGCAGAACACCAGCATGAAGAGCGCGACCCAGGCCCACTCGGGGCTGTCGGGGAACCAGCCCACCATGATTTTCGCGGCGCCGATGCCTTCGAGGCCGACGGCGACGCAGAGCAGGAACCAGAAGCCCCAGCCGGCGGTGAAGCCCGCCCAGGGCCCGATCGCGCGCTCGGCGTGGACCGAGAAGGAACCGGAGGCCGGGTTCGCGGCCGACATCTCGCCGAGCATGCGCATCACGAGCATGACCAGCGCGCCGGATATCGCATAGGCGAGCACGATCGAGGGCCCGGCCGCGGCGATACCGGCTCCGGAGCCCACGAAGAGGCCGGCGCCGATGACGCCACCGAGGGCGATCATCGAGAGATGCCGCTGCTTGAGGCCGTGGACCAGCGGTGAATCGACCTTGGGGGCCTCGGGGGCCGCGTCGGGTGCTGCGTCCTGGGAGGTGGACGTCCGAGACATGGGCGAGCCCTGTTCAGTAGCTGAGACGGGGGAGCGAGCGGCCCACAGTCTGAAGTCCGGTACCGCTGACAGGGAACACCTGACCGCTATACGGACACGACGCTCACACGTTGTGAAGGTATGGCCACGAAATGTTCACACCCACTTTACGTGTGACTCGGCCGTGCCTCGCGCCACTCCCGCAGCCCGGCCACCGCCAGCACGAGCCCCGTCGCGCCCGCCGACCACAGCAACTGCGGCCGCGCCCCGTCGTCCGTCAGCATCAGCCCGAGCACGGCGGCCATCGCCGCGAGCGCCGCCCACGTCAGATAGGGGAAGGCCCACATGCGCAGCACGAGCCGCTCCGGAGCCTCGCGCTCGATGCGCCGCCGAAGCCGCAGCTGCGACACCGCGATCAGCGCCCACACGAAGAGCAGCACCGCGCCGACCGAGTTGAGCATGTAGAGGAAGACCGAGTCCGGCCACTTCAGATTGAGTACGACGGATACGAAGCCGAAGGCGACGGACGCGAGCACCGCACGCCGCGGCACTCCGCCGCCCGACACCTTCAACAGCGCCTTCGGGGCCTCGCCGCGCTCGGCGAGCGAGAAGATCATCCGGGAGGAGCCGTAGAGGTTGGCGTTGAGCGCCGAGAGCAGCGCCACGAACACCACGATGTTCATGATCGTGCCCGCGGACGGCACCCCGATCGAGTCGAGGACCGTCACATACGGACTGACGCCCGCCTTCTCCGCCGTCCACGGCAGCACCGTCACGATGACCAGCATCGAACCGACGTAGAAGAAGAGGATGCGGTAGACGGCGCTGCGCACGGCGCGGGCGACCGAGCGCACCGGGTCGTCGGACTCGGCGGCCGCGATCGTCACGACCTCGAGCCCGCCGAAGGCGAAGACGACGGCGAGCACGCCGGAGGTGACGCCCTCCCAGCCGTTGGGCAGAAACCCGCCGTGCCCGGTGAGATTCGTGAACCCGACCGGGTTGCCAGAGGAATTAGACGCAGCCGGCAGCACCCCGAAGATCGCGAGCAGCCCGAGCGCCAGGAAGGCGACGATCGCGAAGACCTTCAGGGCCGCGAACCAGAACTCGAACTCGCCGAAGTTCTTCACGGCGGCGAGATTGGCGCCCGTGAACACCAGCATGAAGATGAGGACCCAGGCCCACTGCGGTACGCCCGGCGCCCAGCTGTTGGCGATCTGCGCGGCCCCGGTCGCCTCCACGGCGAGCACGACGACGAGCAGGAACCAGTAGAGCCACCCGACGCTGAACCCCGCCCAGCGCCCGAGGGCACGCTCGGCGTGCACGGAGAAGGACCCCGACGCGGGCATCGCGGCCGACATCTCACCGAGCATCCGCATCACACACATCGCGAGCGCACCCGCGATCAGATACGAGACGACGATCCCGGGCCCGGCAACGGCAATCCCGGCCCCGGACCCGACGAAAAGCCCGGCCCCGATGACCCCACCGAGCCCAAGCATGGTGAGATGCCGCTGCTTGAGTCCCCCGCCGAGCGGTTCAGGCTCGGCCTCCATGGTTGTGGGCAGGCGTTCCGCACGGCGAGTGGGGCCTCCCCTGCTCGAGCGAAGCCGAGAGCTTGGGGAAGGGTGGGCACAACCCTCGCTGCCGGGTGCCGACTGATCGGGGGGTGCGTCGTGCATGGTGCTAAGCGCTGCTCTCGGGCTCACAAAGGAATTGGCGGGAACCTACAGTCTCCCTGGGCGGCATCCCCGTACGCAAAACGGGACCCATACGCGGCCCACCTCAGTGACAAGCATCACGCCCCCCGCAGGGGTACCCTCCACCCTTTGTCCAGAGCCCACCACCAGATCCCCAACCACCTTGTCACCCACCACCGGTGTTAGGCGCCCCCGCCTGAGATAGCGTCACGAGGTCCCACCTCCCCGTCCCAGAACGCCCAGAACCCGCGGAGTCCCGATGAGCATCGCCGCCGTCTCTTCCCGTCCCGGCCAGGTCCTCGCGGACCTGCTCCCCGCGTCCCGCGCGAAGGACGCGGCCTTCGTCATCGGCGGCGCCGCCCTCACCGGCATCGCGGCCCAGATCGCCGTGCCCGTACCGGGCTCCCCCGTGCCGGTGACGGGACAGACCTTCGCCGCGCTCCTCGTCGGCACCGCCCTCGGCGCCCGCCGCGGCTTCCTCTCCCTCGCGGTGTACGCCCTCGTCGGCATGGCCGGCATGCCGTGGTTCGCGCAGGCCGGTTCCGGCGTCGCGGCGCCGTCCCTCGGCTACGTCCTCGGCATGCTGCTCGCCGCGACCGTGGTCGGCGCCCTCGCCCGCCGCGGCGGCGACCGTTCCGTGCTGCGCACCGCGGGGACGATGGTGCTCGGCTCGGCGATCATCTACGCCGTCGGCGTCCCGTACCTGGCCGCCGCGACCGGCATGTCGCTGACCCAGGCCGTCGCCGCCGGGCTCACGCCCTTCCTGATCGGCGACGCCGTCAAGGCCGCGCTCGCGATGGGTGCGCTGCCCACGGCGTGGAAGTTCCTCAACCGGTAGCGGTCACCCCATAGTTCCGCCTGAAGAGGTTCGCCGGGTCGTATGTGGCCTTGAGTCCGGCGAGCCTCTTTCGCGTTTCGGTGTCGTACAGGCCGTCGGTCCGGTCCCCGGCGGCGAAGGCGAAGTTGAGCAGCCGGCCCTCGCCCGCGAAAAGACCGAACGCCCGCTCCTGCACGGCCCGCACCGCGTCGAGGTCGGTGCCGTCCAACGGCGAGAGCACCCGCACCAGCCACCCCGCGTCCCGGTACGGCACCGCGTTCCCCGCGGGCTTCGCCAGCGCCCCGCCCAGCTGGTTGATCTGGACGACGTGCATCGTCTCGGCGGCTGGACCGGTCAGCGCGAACAGCTCGCACGCCGCCGCGACATCCAGCTCACGCACCACCACGCTGTCCCCGTAGTAGGAGTGCGGGAAGTCCGGATCGCTGTGAATCGTGTGGCTGTCGGTGTACGGCATCTCCCGCAGCGAGTCCGACACCATGGGCCCGATCTCCCGCAGCGGCGCGACAAGCTGCTCGCCCTCCGCCTCGGAGCCGGTGTAGGCGACCCGGACCGTCACGAGATAGCGGCCCCGCAGATGCGGCGGAAGCTGTGGCAGGTCCGGGTAGACGAGAGCTGCCACGGACGAGGTCACCTCGTCCGGCACCGTCCGCGTCCACGCCTCGTAGGCCCCCAGCACGGCCGCCGGATCGACCTCGCGCCCATCGAAGGAGATCGCCCCGCCGTAGAGCCGGGCCACCGGCACCAGAGCGATCTCCAGGGCCGTCACGACCCCGAGGTTCGCGCCCCCGCCGAGCAGCCCCCAGAACAGCTCGGGCTCGCTCTCCGCGGTGACGTGCCGCAGCGCGCCGTCCGCGGTGACGACATCGAGCCACCGGACGTGGTCGGCCGCGTACCCGAACTCCCTTGCCAGGATGCCGAGTCCGCCGCCCAGCGTGTACGAGACGGCGCCCACGCCCGGCGCCGAACCGTTCAGCGGGGCGAGCCCGTGCTCCGCCGCGGCCTCGACGACCTGGCCCCAGCGGACGCCCGCGCCCACGGTGACGGTGCGCGCTGCGGCGTCGACGCGGACGGAGTCCATCCGCCGGGTGCTGATCAGCACGCCGCCCTCCGCGGCCCCCGGCAGCCCGTGCCCGGTGGCCTGCACGCCCACGGGCAGCCCCGCGTCGGCGGCGTACGAAACGGCGGCGACGACGTCATCGGTGCTCGAAGCCGCGAACACGATCTCCGGCCGCTGCGCGAAACCGGTCTGGAACCCGGCGGTCTCCGCGTCGTACCCGTCGTCGCCGGGCCGGAAAACGAGTCGCCCATCGGTGAAGTCCACGGTGATCCTCCCAGCAGCGCCGGTCCGTCCGACCGGCTGACGGAACAGACCATCCCCGGAAAACCTGCCACCTGCCGTCATGTTTTCCGGCGTTCTTCCGGCCCTTAGAGAACCGCGTGAACTGTGCTGTCATAAAAGGAGGTTGGGGGTGAACGCCCATGCCGGAGCGTCGGGTGGCGGGCCGCTACCGCCTGCTCGAAGTCATCGGCCGTGGCGGCATGGGCCGCGTGTGGCGAGCGGCCGACGAGCTGCTCGACCGCGCTGTCGCCGTGAAGGAGCTGCGGATCGACGCGGGCGACGGCGGCCTCGACCCGGAGGACCCCCGCGTGCGCAGGGAACGCGCGCTGCGCGAGGCGCGGGCCAGTGCGCGGATCGACCACCCCGGTGTCGTACGCGTCTATGACGTCGCCGAGGAGGACGGCCGCCTGTGGATCGTCATGGAGCTGGTCGACGCCCGGTCCCTCGCCCGGTACGTCGACGACGAGGGGCCGCTGGGCGAGCGCGAGGCGGCGCGCGTCGGCCTCGCCCTGGTGGCGGCGCTGCGGCGGGTGCACGCGGCGGGGGTGCTGCACCGTGACATCAAGCCGGCGAACGTGCTCATCGGCCCCGGTGACCGGGTCGTCCTCACCGATTTCGGCATCGCCGCGATCCAGGACACGGGCCGTCTGACGCAGACGGGCCTGCTGGTGGGTTCGCCCGAGTACATGGCGCCCGAGCGGGTCTCCGGGGCGCCGCAGGGCCCGCCGTCCGACCTCTGGTCCCTCGGCGCGACGCTCTGCGCGGCGCTGCGCGGCAGCTCGCCCTTCGCCCGTGAATCGGCGCTGACGACGCTCGTGGCGGTCCTGCACGAGGACCCTGAACTGCCGCCGGAATCAAGCGGGTTACGTCCCCTGCTCGCGGCGCTGCTGGCCAAGGAGCCGGCGGGGCGGCCGGGCCTCGACGCGACGGAGGCGGCCCTGCGGGCGGCGCTCATGGCGCCGCCCGCAGAGCCGCCTCCGGGGGAGGACGGGACGTCGGGTGCCGACTGGCGTCCGCGCGTCCTGACCGCCCTGGTCCTGCTGGTCACGGCCGCCGTGGCGGCCGTCATGTTCTTCACCGCGCGCGATCAGGGCGGCGGCGATCCACCGCCCGGACCGGGCTCACGGCCACCGACGGTGGCGGGTACGTCGACCACGCCACCGTCCGGCGGCTCCGGCTCCGGTTAGGCGTCGACGTCGACCGTGTCGGTGTCGGACACGGCGTCGCCGTCGGTCACGGCGTCGGTGTCGACGCGGGGCCGCACCTTCTCCCGTACGACCGAGAAGATCACCACGAACGCCGCGGCGAGCAGCGAGAGCAGCACCTGCTTGCGTCCTGCCTCGTCGGTCAGCATGTAGACGAGGACGAACGAGATCATCGCGATGGTGACCCACGTCAGATACGGGAAGAGCCACATCTTCACGACGAGCTTCTCGGGCTCCTCGCGCAGGATGATGCCGCGCATCCGCAGCTGCGTGAAGCAGATCATCAGCCAGACGAAGAGGGCCACCGCGCCCGACGAGTTCAGCAGGAAGTCGAAGACGGTGTCCTGCCACTGGTAGTTGAACCAGACGGCGATGAAGCCGAAGACGACCGAGCCGAGGATCGCGGCCTGCGGCACACCGCGGGAGTTGGTGCGCGCGAAGGACTTGGGCGCGTCGCCGCGCTGGCCGAGCGAGAAGGCCATGCGGGAAGCGGTGTAGAGCCCGGAGTTGAGGCAGGAGAGAACGGCCGTCAGGACGATCACGTTCATGACCTGACCGGCGTGCGGGATGCCGATCGAGTTGAGCGCGGCGACGTACGAACCGTCCTTGAGGATCGACTTGTCGTCCCAGGGGAGCAGCGTGACGACGATGAAGATCGAGCCCAGGTAGAAGACACCGATACGCCAGATGACGCTGTTCGTCGCCTTGGTGACGGCGCGCTGCGGGTCCTCGGACTCACCGGCGGCCAGCGTGACGATCTCGGAGCCCATGAACGAGAAGACGACCATGAGCACACCCGTGAGGATGGCGCCCGCACCGTTGGGCATGAACCCGCCCGCGTCGGTGAGGTGCGCGAATCCGGCGCCGGGGTTGTCGGAGCCGGGCAGCACGCCGAAGACGGCGAGCAGGCCGATGACCACGAAGCCGCCGATGGCGACGACCTTGATCCCGGCGAACCAGAACTCGAACTCACCGTAGGAGCCGACCGAGACGAGGTTCGTCAGGGTGAGCACCACCATGACGATGAGCGCCCAGCCCCACTGCGGTACGGCCGGTATCCAGCCATTGAGGATGACGGCACCTGCGGTGGCCTCCACCGCGAGCACGACGACCCAGAAGAACCAGTACAGCCAGCCGATGGAGAAGCCGGCCCAGCGGCCGAGCGCCTGGTCCGCGTAGGTGGAGAAGGAGCCGGAGGTCGGCCGTGCGGCGGCCATCTCTCCGAGCATCCGCATCACGAGAACGACCATCGTGCCGACGAGGGCGTACGAGACGAGGATGGCGGGCCCTGCGGCGGCGATGCCGGAGCTGGAGCCGACGAAGAGGCCGGCGCCGATGACACCACCGATGGCGATCATGGACAGATGGCGATTTTTCAGCCCGGCCTTGAGGCCGTCACCGGTGTCACCAGACTGCGGATCCCCAGGTTCGTTGGGGTTGCGGTCTGCCTTCGCAAGGGAGGGTTGCGAGGTCATGGACGAATCCTTAAGTTCTCGGGTCACGAGCCCACGCATTCAAACTCAGGGGTGCCCGGGACGGAAGTCCTGACTCCGGATCGTGACATTCGGCTCGTCCGGCCCGGACCGGGGTGACCAAGGTCCCGGCCCGGTCGCGGCCGCCCGGCCCGCGACGTGCCACACTCGGACCCATGCGCGTGTACCTCGGCTCGGATCATGCCGGCTACGAACTCAAGAACCACCTGGTCGAATGGCTCAAGAGCCACGGCCACGAGCCCGTCGACTGCGGGCCCCACATCTATGACGCCCAGGACGACTACCCCCCCTTCTGCCTCCGCGCCGCGGAGAAGACGGCGGCGGACGCGGAGTCCCTCGGCATCGTGATCGGCGGCTCCGGCAACGGGGAGCAGATCGCGGCGAACAAGGTCAAGGGCGTCCGTGCGGCCCTCGCCTGGAGTGAGCAGACCGCTGCGCTGGGTCGTGAGCACAACAACGCCAACGTGGTGTCGATCGGCGGCCGGATGCACACGCAGGAGGAGGCGACGAAGTTCGTCGAGATCTTCCTGTCCACCCCGTACTCGGACGAGGCCCGCCACACCCGCCGCATCGAGATGCTGGCGGCATACGAGACGACGGGCGAGCTGCCCCCCATCCCGGCCCACCACCCGCAGGGCTAGCAGTCAAGACCGCCGCTCCGCGGCGGATCTTTCCCGACCACCCACCCGATTGCCCCGGATCTGCCCGCCCACCCCGTCGGCAGGTCTTCCACCCCATCGGTAGGTCTTCCAGCCCGGCCGCAGGTCTTTCAGCCCGTCCGGCGTTTGAGGACGAACTCGCCGAAGGCGGTGATCTGCGGCCACTTCGAGGCCGGCGGAGCCGGAAATTTTCGGGAAGGGGCGGGGTTGGGGAAAGAGAACCCGCTCTGACCGAACCCAGGAGGACCCCGTGCCGGAGGGGCACACCATCCACCGGCTCGCGGAGGATCACCGCGCCCGCTTCGAAGGGCGCGGACCCCTCCGCGTCACCAGCCCCCAGGGCAAGTTCTCCGACAGCGCCGCCCTGCTCGACGGGCAGGAGATGGGCACCGCCGAGGCCCACGGCAAGCACCTCTTCCTCGGCTTCGGCGAAGCCGACTGGGTCCACATCCACCTCGGCCTCTTCGGCAAGTACACCCAGGGCGAGACCCCGGCCCCGCCCCCCACGGACACCGTCCGCCTCCGCCTCCTGAGCGACACGCACTACTCGGACCTCCGTGGGCCCACCACCTGTGCCCTGCTCACCGACGAGGAAAAGCAGGCGATACACGACCGCCTCGGCCCGGACCCGCTCCGGGAAGCGGACGACCCCGAGCAGGCGTACCGCCGCGTCTCGCGCAGCCGCACGACCATCGCCGCCCTCCTCCTGGACCAGAAGGTCATCGCGGGCGTCGGCAACGTCTACCGCGCCGAGGTCCTCTTCCGGCACGGCATCGATCCGTACACACCGGGCAAGGACATCACCGCCGCCCAGTGGCAGGCGATCTGGGACGACCTGGTCGGCCTCATGCGCGAGGGCGTACGCCTCAACCGCATCGACACCGTCAGGCCCGAGCACACGCCGGAGGCGATGGGCCGCCCGCCGCGCGTCGACGACCACGGCGGCGAGGTGTACGTGTACCGCAGGGCCACCATGCCCTGCCACATCTGTGGCGGCGAGATCCGCACCGCCGATCTCGCCGCCCGCAATCTGTTCTGGTGCCCGCAGTGCCAGCGGACGGCGTCCTGAACCCCCATGGGCGGCTCGCATGAGCTCCGTTGGGTGGTCCTCATCATCAACATCGCCTTCGGCGCCTCGATCATCGGCTGGCTGGTCGCCCTCTACCTGGCGACCCGCAAGCCGACGACCACCCCGACGCCCCAGCCCCTCTGAAGCCCCCGGCTAGAACCCGTGCGGCAGCCACGGCGCGACATCCGACCCGAAGGCCAGTGCCGCCTCCGCGAGTGCGCCGGGCCGCAGCTCCCGCACCCGGCCGGCCGCCGCGAGCGACATCAGGGAGTGACCGCCGAGATAGGCCGCTCCCAACTCCCGTACGGACAGGGCGAGATCGGCGTCGTCGTCGGTGCGCTCACAGGTCGCGCCCTTCACGTCGCCGGTGAGCCGCCAACGCCCTTGGTTCCAAGGGCAGAAGGCGTCCTCGACGTCGAACACCAGGTTCACCGGCGCCCGATAGGTGCGCGCCTCCAGGGCGGCGCCGACCTCCACCAGTCGTACGTGCAGCGAGTCCCGCACCCGGATGTTGCAGCGCCGCGGGTCCGTGACGAGCTGAAGGACCGCGTCGTCCATCGGACGGCTGTGCGCCTCGACCTTCGACATCAGGTCGATGCCGAAGAGGAACCGCCACAGCGCCGCGTACGCCGCCGGGTCGTCGGCCTCCAGATCGCTCACCTTGACCGTGCCCTTGGGACCCGCCGCGTCCCAGTCCGGCTTCGTACGGAAACGCGCGTACCCGACGAGTTCCCCGTCCCGCTCGGCGAGCACGCACTGCAGCGGTGACGCGCCGTGCCGCTCGCTCTCGACGTCGAGCAGACCCAGCCGCTCCCAGCCGGGCTGCCGGGCCAGCATGCCCGGACGCTCGCCCACCCGGCGCGCGTAGAGCTCCTCGCACGCCGCGTGGACGTCGGCGGGCTTGGCGTACCGAAGCCGTACGTCATCGGTGCCGGGCGGCACCGAGAGCCGGACCCGCGTCGTGTCGATCTCGGCCTGCAGCGCCTGCGTCGCCGCGCCGTACCCGAACCGGCCGTAGATGACGGGCTCGGACGCGGTGAGCACGGCCAGTGCCTCGCCCTTCGCGCGTACGTCGTCCAGCTGGCGGCGCATCATCGACGTCAGGATCCCGCGCCTGCGGTGCGTCGCCGCGACGCTCACCATCGTCACGCCCGCCGCGTCCACCAGGGCGCCGCCCGGCACGGACAGGCGGAAGCTGAACGCTCCCGTCGTGCCGACGCAGGTGTCGCCCTCCCACGTCCCGAAGAAGCGGTCGAACTCGGTCAGCGCGTTCCAGAGCTCATGCTCCTCGGGTGCCTCGGCGACTCCGCCGAAGGCGAGCTCCAGCGTTCCGTAGTACTTGTCCCAGTCCTCAGGCCGCAACTCCCGCAATTCCGTCGTCATATGCCATGCCTACCAGGGTGAAGCGGGCGAAGCGACAGGATTTACGCGCGCTGACCGCGTGCCCCTGACGGGGGACAACCGGCACCTCCCGTGCGAAGTGTCTGGCCCGGTAGATAAGGTCCGGGAGCAATGGCAGGCAGGCGAGCGGAAGCAGAGACGTTTACAGCCCGGATGAAGAAGCGGATCCACCGGGCTCGGATAGGGCTGCGCAAATCCGGTGTCGACTACTTCAGAGGCGACGGCTCGGACTGGATCGCCCTGGCGGGACTGCTCCTCACCATCCCGCTGATCACCGTCTGCACGATCATCAACAACGTCTGGTGCTCGCCCGCCGCCCTGGTCCTGCCCATCGTGGCCGGCGGCCTGCTCCTGCGCCCCTCCAGCCTGCTCGGCCTGTACGCGGCATCGGCGGCCGCCCTGATCGTGGAGTCCGTCCAGCTCGGCCCGTACGCGGAAGGACCGTCACGGGTCACCCCCGGCGTCGTCCTTGTCGTCGCGGCCTGCGGCTTCTTCGGGCTGCTCATCGCGCAGTTCCGCACCCGTGTCGGGGTGCCCTGGCGCGGCGGCGGAACGATGCTCTTCGACCTGCGCGAACGTATCCGCGTACAGAGCAAGCTGCCGAAGCTGCCCCGCGGCTGGCACCGCGAGATGGCGCTGCGGCCGGCCGGCGGCCAGTCCTTCTCCGGCGACTTCGTCGTCGCGGCGCGGACGAACGGCGGGCGCACCCTGGAGGCCGTCCTCACCGACGTATCGGGCAAGGGCATGGACGCGGGCTCGCGCGCCCTGCTCCTGTCGGGCGCCTTCGGCGGGCTGCTCGGCTCGCTGCCGCCGCACGCGTTCCTGCCCGCCGCCAACGGCTATCTCCTGCGGCAGGACTGGGACGAGGGCTTCGCGACCTCGATCCACCTGGTCCTCGACCTGGAGACCGGCGACTACGAACTCTTCTCGGCGGGCCACCCGCCGGGCCTGCAGCTCAGCGCGGGCAACGGCCGCTGGGAGGAGAAGGTCGCCGACGGCCCGCTCCTCGGGGTCTACGACGGGGCGCAGTTCGACCCGGTGAAGGGCTCCCTGCGCCCCGGTGACGTCCTGATGCTGTTCACCGACGGCATCGTCGAGGCGTCCGACCGGGACATCAGCGAGGGCATCGACCGCCTCACCGGGGAAGCCGACCGCTATGTCGCGGGCGGCTTCCACGGCGCTGCCTGGCATCTGATCGAGGCCGTCGCCAAGGACGTCAACGACGACCGTGCGCTGCTCCTGATCTGTCGCGAGGCGTCAGCCTGATCTGCCGCGAGGCGTCAGCGGGCGCCTGAAAGTTCGGGCGCGTCCTGCCGTTCGCCGTTGCCCGGCAGGATCCTGGCCAGCCACTTCGACCGGCCCGCTGCCAGCGGTCCGAGCACCGCAAGGACGAGCACATACCCCGCGATGAAGGGGGAGAGGCGTTCGTCGAGGCCCGCGGTGGCGGCCATCGTCGCGAGGATCAGGGCGAACTCGCCGCGGGCGAGGAGCGTCGTGGAGATGTTCGCCGCGGGGCCCGCCCCGAAGCCGTACACACGCGCCGCACCGAGACCCGCGAGGACGTTCATGAGCAGCGTCAGGGCCACGGCGGCGAGCACCGGCCAGACCACCACGGGCAGGTCGCCCGGGTCGATGGAGAGCCCGAACGCGAAGAAGAAGATCGCCCCGAACGCGTCCCGCAGCGGATGCACCAGCTTGCGGATGCGCTCGCCCGACGCGGTGCTGCCCAGCATCAGGCCCACCATGAACGCTCCGATGGCGTCCGCGACCCCGAACCACTCGGAGACCCCGGCGACGAAGACGGCGGCCCCGAGGAAGGAGATGACGAGCAGCTCGTCGTCCTTGGTGTCCATGAGCCGCCCGACGACCTTCGTGCCGAAGCGCGCCGCGAGCGCGAGGAGCAGCAGGAAGCCGAAGGCCTTGCCGCCATCCATGACGGCCGCCGAGAGGCTGTCGGCGCCGGACAGGATGGGCTGCAGGGCGGCCAGATAGAGGGCGAGGAAGATGTCCTCGACGACGATGATGCCGAGGATCGGCTTGGTCTCGGGGTTGCCGAGCCGTCCGGTGTCGACGAGCACCTTGGTGACGATCGCCGACGAGGAGATGCCGAGCACTCCGGCGAGGACCAGCGCTTCGGAGGTGCCCCAGCCGAGCGCGAATCCGAAGCCCAGGCCCGCGCCGACGTTCAGCGCGAGATACGTTCCGCCGGCGATGGCCATCTTGCGGCCGCCGGTCTTGAGGTCGTCCATGTGGAACTCGAGGCCCAGATAGAAGAGCAGCAGGACCAGGCCGAGCGCCGAGAGCATCTCCAGGTCGTGGGGGTCGGAGACCAGGACCACGCCGGGGGTGTGCGGGCCGAGGAGGATCCCGGCCAGGATGAAGAGGGGGATGGTGGGGAGTCCGATGCGGCCGCCCACGCGGGCGAGCACGGCGGCGGCGAGAAAGGCGCCGCCCATGGCTATCAGGGTGTCTGCGTGTCCGATGGGCCCGTTCCTCCTGGTAGTCGGCGACGCCCTCCTTTGGCAAAGAGAGCGTCAAGAACGCGTCAATAGTTAGCTTACCAAACGATTTAGGTGGCAACTATGTAGGGCGTACATCCGACCCTTCCTGGGGCTAACCCCACCCCCGATCCGCCGGGCGCCCTCATGGTCCACAGCACCCCCGAATCCGTACGTTCGAGGTATCGACCAGGCGATCAGGACGTACGGACGGAAGGCGGACGGAATCATGGGGCTGCGGCGCAAGAAGCGGACCGGCGAGGGCAGTTCCGAGGTGCCGCCGATGCCGGCCACGGCTCCCGGCGGCGACTGGGCCGTCGAACTGCGCGGCGTGCGCCGCCGGTACGGCCGCGGCTCCTCCGCCGTGCACGCACTCGGCGGCATCGACCTCGCCCTCGAACGCGGCAGCTTCACCGCGGTCATGGGCCCCTCCGGATCCGGCAAGTCGACCTTCCTGCAGTGCGCCGCCGGGCTCGACCGGCCGAGCGCGGGCACGGTCCGCCTGGGCGGCACGGAGATCACCGGCATGAGCGAGAACAAGCTCACCGAGCTGCGCCGGGCCCGCCTCGGCTTCGTCTTCCAGGCCTTCAACCTGCTGCCCTCGCTGACCGTCGAGCAGAACGTGGTGCTGCCCATGCGTCTGGCAGGACGCCGCCCTGACCGCCGGGCCGCCGCCGCCATCCTTGCCCGCGTCGGCCTCGGCGGCGACAAGCACAAGCGGCGCCCCGGCGAGCTCTCCGGCGGCCAGCAGCAGCGCGTCGCGATCGCCCGCGCCTTGGTCACCGCTCCGGATGTGGTGTTCGCCGATGAGCCGACGGGCGCGCTGGATACGACGACGGCCGCGGAGATCCTCGGCTTGCTCCGCTCGGCGGTCGACGGCATGGGCGCCACCGTCGTCATGGTCACGCATGATCCGGCGGCTGCGGCTTATGCGGACCGGGTGCTGTTTCTCGCCGATGGCGTGATCGTGGACCGCCTGGAGCGGGGGTCCGCCGGGGAGATCGCCTCGCGGATGGCCGACTTGGCTGCGCCGGCGTTTGCGGCTGCCGCGGCTTGAGTTTCTTTCTGCGGACCGGCTGTGGCTGGTCGCGCCCACGCGGCGGAGCCGCACATGTCAGAGCCCCGCGCCCCTTCGGGGCGCTCGTTCCCCTCGACTCCGGAGACCAGCCGTGAAGTTCATGCCGAACGGGCTCGCGCGTGCCGCGGTTCGTTTCAAGCCCGCCGCCTTCGTCGGCACGTTCGTCGCGCTGATGATGGCCGCGACGATCGTGTCCGCGTGCGGCATCCTCCTGGAGACGGGCCTGCGCGCGTCGGTGCCGCCGACCCGGTACGCCGGCGCCCCCGTGGTGGCCGCCGCCGACCAGATGGCCCACTTCAAGGTGGGCGACAGCGACTCGACCTCGGTGGTGCCCGACCGCGCGCGGCTCGACAACTCCCTTGTGGCCAAGGCTGGTTCGGCCCCCGGGGTGCGTAAGGCCGTCGCTGACGTCAGCTTCCCCGTGCAGTCGCGCGGCGCGGACGTCACGGCGCACGGCTGGGGCTCCACCGCGTTCACCGGCGAGAAACTCACGGCGGGCAAGGCGCCCCGGAGCGGCGAAGTGGTCCTATCGGGCGCCAAGGCGTCCGTGGGGGACCGCGTCACGCTCACCACGGCGGACGGCCCCCGGGAGTTCCGCGTAGCCGGCTTGACCGCTCAACAGGGCGCCCCTACGGCCTGGTTCGCCGACTCCGACGCCGTACGCATCTCAGGGCACCCCGGCCGCGTCGACGCCATCGCCGTACTGCCGAAGGCGGGCGTCACGGACGCCGCCCTCAAGTCCCAGGTGGCGCACGCCATCGGCGGCAAGGCCAAGGTGTACACGGGCGACGACCGCGGCAGCGCCGGGGACGCCACGCTCGACAACGCCAAGGAGCTCCTGACCGGACTCGGCGGCTCCTTCGGCGGCGTCGCCACCATGGTCGCCGTGTTCACCGCCGCGGGCACCGTGGCGCTCTCCGTCGGCCAGCGGGCCCGTGAGTACGCGCTGCTGCGGGCGATCGGCACGACCCCGCGGCAGATCCGCCGCACCATCGCCACGGAGACCCTCCTGGTGGCGCCGCTCGCGGGCGCGCTCGGCTGCCTGCCCGGGATCGCCCTGGCGAGCTGGTGGTTCGGCCAGCTGCAGGAGAAGGGCGCCATCCCGGAGGCGGTCGACCTGTCCATCTCCTTCATCCCGCTCGTCTCCGCCGCGGGCGCCGTCCTGCTCACCGCGCTGTCCGCCGGCTACATGGCGGCCCGCCGCCCCTCCCGCATCAAGCCGGGCCAGGCGCTGAGCGAGTCCTCCGTGGAGCGCCTGCGCCCCGGCTGGATCCGTACGCCGCTGGGGATCGCGGCAGCGGTCGGCGGATGTGTGCTCGCGGGCGTCGCCTCGTCGACGAGCGGCGCGGACGCGGCGAACGCGGCGCTCGGCGTGGTGATGCTGTTCATGCTGGCCGTGGCCCTGCTCGGCCCGCTGGTCGCCCGCGCGTGCGCCGCCCTGTTCGGCCTCCCGCTGCGCGGCGCGGGCGCCTCCGCGTCGCTCGCGGCCGCCAACTCCCGTACGAACGCAAGGCGGTTGGCCTCGGCGATCACCCCCATAGTCCTCGCGATGGCATTCTCTTCCACCCTCGTCTTCATGCACACAAGCGAGGACCGGGTCGCCCAGGACCAGCAGCGCGATGGCATAACGGCGGACCACATCGTGACGGCGTCGGGCACGGGCCTCGCCCCCGACGCGGTGTCGCGGGCCGCACAGGCGCCCGGGGTCACCTCGGCGGTGGGTCTGCTCAAGACGTCCGTCCTCGTCCCGGCGGGCTCCGGCGGCGACCGTTGGCTGGAGTCGGCGTCGGCGCAGGGCGTGACGGGCTCGATGCGTGATCTCACCAAGGTGCAGGACCTGGACGTGAAAACCGGCTCCCTGTCCACTCTCGGCAAGGGGGAGGTCGCCGTCGACGCGATGCTGGCGGACAACGCACACGTGAAGACGGGGGACAGGCTGAACCTCCGTATGCCGGACGGCACAGAGGCCTCGCGGAAGGTGGTCGCGACGTACGGCAGGGGCCTCGGCCTCTCCCAGGTCACGCTCCCCGCCACGGACGTGAAGCGCCACGTGACATCGCCCTTCGCCACGGAAATCTGGACCACGGGCAAGGCCCCGAAGGCACTGACCGCCCTCGGCGAACTCCGCGACCGCGACGGCTACGCCACCGCCCAGTCCCTGGACCGCGAGCTCAACGCCTGGGCGAACACGACGATGGCGGCGGTACTCGGCGGCTTCGCGGCGATCGCCGCGGTGAACACTCTCGCCATGACGGTCCTTGACCGGCGCCGCGAACTGGCCACCCTGCGGCTGATCGGCTCCACGCGCCGCCAGGTGATGGGCATGGTCCGCTGGGAGGCACTCCTGGTCGCGTGCGCGGGCATAGTGATCGGCTCGGCGATAGCCCTGGCAACGCTGATCCCCATGACCAACGGCCTGACGGGCGAGTCCCCGTACATCCCACCGGCGGTGTACGCAGGGTTCGCGACGGCGATCCTGACCCTGGGCCTGGCATCGACCCTGCTCCCGGCGAGGGCGGTACTACGGGACTGATTCTTTCCCACCCACCCACCCGATTGCCGGGCAGCGGCCCCAGCCCGCCGCCGCGCCGTCGTCGGCCGCGCCGCCGTACCGCCGCTTCGCGGCGAAAGCTTTCCCGCCCACCCGCCCGATACCCGGCACTTGCCCGCCCACCCATCGAAAGGTCTTCGCGCCCGGCCGCAGGTATTTCAGCCCGTCCGGCGTTTGAGGACGAACTCGCCGAAGGCGGTGATCTGCGGCCACCTCGCGGCCGGCGCAGCCGGAAATTTTCGGGAAGGGGCGGGATTGGGGAAAGAATCCCCGCATGAACCCCAACCCCAACCCCAACGCTAGCCCGAGCCCCAACCCCAACCCACGCCCCCACCTAACCCTCCCCGAGGTAGAAGCCATAGCCCGAGAGGCCCACGCCGCGCAGAAGGACAAGGCGGGGCGGCCCTACGCCGAGCACCTGCAGGCGGTAGCGGAGGGGACCCGATCCCGCGGCGGCACCCCGGACCAGATCGCCGCCGCCTGGCTCCACGACGCCGTGGAAGACGACGCGCTCAGCGACCAGTGGCTGCGGGACGCGCCCCTCACCCAACGTACGAAGGACATCGTCCGCGCCCTCACCAAGCAGAAGGGAGAAACCCCCGAGACCTACGCGACCCGCATCCTCGCCACCCCCGGCGCCCGCCTGGTGAAGGAGGCGGACATGGCCCACAACGCGAACCCGGCCCGCCTAGCGAAGCTAGACGGGCCGACCCGCACCCGCCTCACAGCGAAGTACGCCCACATGCGCGCCCTGCTGGGCGCATGACCAGCGGCTAACGGCTAACGGCTAACGGCTAACCGGCGCCGGAAGAAGCCTTGGCCCGCTCCCGGGCCAACGCCGCCGCATCCCGCTTGAACGCCCACTCCATCTTCGGCTCCATGGCGAAACGGAACATCCGCTGCACCGGAGGCGTACAGAGCAGGGTCACCACCGCGGCGGCCACCAGCGTCACGACGACCTCACCGGCCGGCTTGTGCATCCACTCGTAATCCTCGAACCAGCCCCAGAAGCGCGAGCCCTTGGCGAGGAAGCCGTGCAGCAGATAGCCGTACAGCGTGCCCGCGCCGAGCACCGTGAACCACATCTTCCGACGCGGCACCCACGCGAAGAAGCACGCGGTGAGGACGGCGGAGCAGCCGAACAGCGCCAGCGTCATCACGACACCGGCCCACCACGGCGCGCCCAACTCCTGCGCGCTGTCCCGGCGGTAGAACCATGCGGAGCTCATCCGCGGTGCGGCCCAGTACGCCATGAGCAACGCGCTCGCGAAGACGGGGATGGACAGCAGCCGCACCTCGCGCCGCCGCACCAGCTGGAAGTACTCGGGCTTCATGAACAGGCCGAGCACGAAGAACGGCATGAACTGCAGCACCCGCTGCAGATCGAGATCGTCGCCGATGTCCGGCGAGATCGTGGCGAGTACGGCGATGGCGATGGCGAGCGGCACCGGCCAGCGCACGATCTTCCACAGCGGGGTCGTCAGACGCCAGACGAAGAGCGCGACCAGGAACCACGTGAGGTACCACGGGTCGAGGAGGCTGATCGGCTGGGTCGGATCGTCGTCCGCATAGCGCTTGAAGAAGGTGTACGCGACTTCGAAGATGACGTACGGCACGGCGACACCGGTCACCAGACGCTTGAGCCGGTCGGCCCGCATGTCGAAGCTGCGCGAGAAGTAGCCGGAGATCAGGATGAACGCCGGCATGTGGAAGGTGTAGACGGTCATGTACAGCGCCTCGGCGGCGCGGCTGTGATCCGTCAGCGGCTCCCAGGAATGAGCCATGGCCACCAGGACGATCGCCAGATACTTGGCGTTGTCGAAGAACGCGTCGCGCTGCTTGGCGGGTTGGCCCGTGGAAGCCGGTTTTCCTGGTCGGGCGGTGTTGCCGGCCGCTGCGTGGGAAGGGGTCGCGGCCGTGGGGAATTGGGGGGCGCGGGGAGTAGGCACTCCGGCCGCCGGCTCTTGGGCCGGGGGGAGCGGCGCCCGGTGGCGGCCGTGCGGTTGAACCGAGTTCGTCACAGGCCCTCCCACCATGAGCTCGGTGAGACGATCTGGGACCGCACTGCGCTTGCGGGGATGGTGGCAGCGTGGAACATCTGAGGCACCCTAGCGTCGCCCGAGTGTTTTCGTAAAACCCTCAACACAGCTGTCATCTCAATCACAGACGGATCCTGGCTAATACGGTGCGAGTACCCGAGGAATCACCAAAGTCGACATGGTGATTCGCCTCCTTACGGGCCGCTCACGGGCCGTCAGGGTGTCCAGAACGTCACAACTCATCCCGCTTAAACGCCGCATAACGCCCGCAGGCGACTCTGGTGAAATGTCCGATTGATTGGCTCTTTGTGGAGCCCGCGGTGTGGGCCCGGCGACAATTCGAATTTCCCGCGAACAACTTGTGTGGCGATGGAAACGATCAAGCCGAATTAGCGGACGTGCGCGGGGCTCGAATTGCCGTGTGGGGGCGCCCTGTTCATACGCCCCAGGGCCGCCCCCCGGCCGCCGGGGTCGCGCCCGGCACGTGCGGCGCTGGCCGACGATGTGTCACCTGCCGCATACGGATGGCGCGTTGGTGGCACGATGGTTCTGGCGGGGGTGTGCGGGGTCGTACCCCCCGGGCCGGGGAGAGACCGACCTAGGGTGTGATCAGTGTGGCCATTTCGCTGTCAGTGGTGTTGCTGTTGGCGATCATCCTTGTGGTGCTGATCCGCGGGGGATCGATCAAGGCGGGGCCCGCGATCGTCGCGGTGCTCTTCGGGTTCTTCCTCGCCTCAACCGGAATGGCGCCCTCCATAAACCGCTTCCTCAACGAAGTGGCGGAGACCATCAACTCGATCAGCTTCTGAAACGCCTCAGGCCCGGTTCCGAAGAACCGGGCCTGAGGTCGACAGAGCGGGTGACGGGAATCGAACCCGCGTAGCTAGTTTGGAAGACTAGGGCTCTACCATTGAGCTACACCCGCACAGATCGCGCCACGGGAATCGCTGGTCAGCGACCGCGGCACGGCAAGCATCGTAGCGGGTCGGACGCACTCCCCGCACACCCCGTACGTACTCCCGATTAAGCGGGGGTCGCACGGCCTGCGGGCATGTACCCTACGTGTCGCACCGACGGGGTGTGGCGCAGCTTGGTAGCGCGTCCGCTTTGGGAGCGGAAGGCCGTGGGTTCAAATCCCGCCACCCCGACCACCAGGCTGATCGATCAAGTCGATCGAGGCCACCCCGCTGATCAGCCGCTCGACGGGCCTCTCAAGATCGCATTGTGGGTCGGCTCCCGCTTGCCGTTACTATGCAAGCTGTGTGCCCGTGTGTCTCTGAGCCGGGCAGAATCCCAAGAAGTCAGCCCCAAGGAGACCGAACCGTGAAGAGCGCCGTGGAGACCCTGAACCCGACTCGGGTTCGGCTCACTGTTGAGGTGCCCTTCGAGGAGCTCAAGGACAGCCTCGACGCGGCGTACAAGAAGATCAACCAGCAGGTCACGGTGAAGGGCTTCCGCAAGGGCAAGATCCCGGCCCGCGTCATCGACCAGCGGTTCGGTCGCGGCGCCGTTCTCGAAGAGGCCGTCAACGACGCGCTCCCGAAGTTCTACACCGAAGCGGTCAACGAGGCCGAGCTCAACGTCCTGGGCCAGCCCGAGGTGGACATCACCGAGCTGAAGGACAACGAGACCCTCAACTTCACCGCTGAGGTCGACATCCGTCCCGCGATCGAGATCCCGGACTACTCCGGCATCGAGGTCGAGGTCGACGCGGTCGAGGTCAGCGACGAGGACGTCGAGAAGGCCGTCGAGGAGCTCCGTGAGCGCTTCGCGTCCACCTCGCCGGTCGAGCGTGCCGCCGAGGACGGCGACGTCGTGACGATCGACCTGGAGGCCAAGGTCGAGGGCGAGGTCCTGGAGGACGGCGTCGCGTCCGGCGTCTCCTACACGATCGGCTCCGGCGAGCTCCTCGAGGGCATCGACGACGCCGTGAAGGGCCTGGAGGCCGGTGGCGAGGCCACCTTCACCTCCGAGCTCAAGGGCGGCTCGGCAGCCGGCAAGGAGTCCGAGGTCACCGTCAAGGTCACCCAGGTCGCCGCCCGCGAACTGCCGTCCCTGGACGACGACTTCGCGCAGCTCGCGTCGGAGTTCGACACCCTGGACGAGCTCAAGGCCGACAGCCGCAAGCGCCTCGAGAACATGAAGCAGTACGACCAGGCGACGCAGGCCCAGGAGCGCGTCCTGGAGAAGCTGCTCGAGCTGGTCGAGGTCCCGGTCCCCGAGAAGCTCCTCGCGGACGAGATCGAGACCCGCAAGCACAACCTGGTGAACCACCAGCTCGGCCAGATGGGCCTCGACCTCGCGAAGTACCTGGAGATCCAGGGCAAGACCGAGGAAGAGTTCGACGCCGAGACCAAGCAGCAGGCCGAGAAGGGCATCAAGACGCAGTTCGTCCTTGACGATCTCGTCAACAAGGAGAAGCTGAACGTGAACCAGGAGGAGCTCACCGAGCACCTCATGCGTCGCGCGCAGTCCTCCGGCATGTCCCCCGACCAGTTCGCCCAGGCCGTCGTCGAGGGCGGCCAGGTCCCGATGCTGGTCGGCGAGGTCGCCCGCGGCAAGGCCCTCGCGGTCGTCGTCGAGGCCGCCACGGTCAAGGACACCAACGGCGAGGTCGTCGACCTGGACGACGAGGACGAGACGGAGACGGCCGCCGAGGTCGTCGCCGAGGCGACCGACGGCGACGACACCGTCGCCGAGGAGAAGCCCGAGGCCTGAGCAGCCTCGCTCTGAAGCTCGTACGACAGGCCCCCGGGATTTCGATCCCGGGGGCCTGTCGCGCCCTTAGGGGTGCGGGGAACTGCGCGAGCAGCCAGGTACAACCCGCACTCGCCGTAGAGCCTGCTGCGGCAGACGCGACTGCGGCCCTGCGGGGGCTGAGCGCGCGGTTCCCCGCGCCCCTGACGGGGCGCCCCCGGCGCTGTGCTACCTGCGCTCACAGCGAACAGTCACCTTTGCGGGATTCCCCGGACGGGGCTGAGCGTTAGGGTCCATGAATACGAGGGCAGGGGAGTCCCCGAAGCCGCCCCGGAGCGGCGAGCACGCGGGGTCCCTAGCCTCAGAAGAAGACGTGAGACGGCCCGGCGCCGTCGTAAGACGAGCAGGTGGATACGTGACGAATCTGATGCCCTCCGCCGCCGGCGACCCCTCCATCGGTGGTGGCCTCGGCGACCAGGTCTACAACCGGCTGCTCGGCGAGCGGATCATCTTCCTCGGCCAGGCCGTGGACGACGACATCGCCAACAAGATCACCGCGCAGCTGCTGCTCCTTGCCGCAGAGCCGGACAAGGACATTTTCCTCTACATCAACAGCCCTGGTGGATCCATCACGGCCGGCATGGCGATCTACGACACCATGCAGTACATCCAGAACGACGTGGTGACGATCGCGATGGGCATGGCCGCCTCGATGGGCCAGTTCCTGCTCAGCGCCGGCACGCCCGGCAAGCGCTTCGCGCTGCCGAACGCCGAGATCCTGATCCACCAGCCCTCCGCCGGACTCGCGGGCTCCGCGTCGGACATCAAGATCCACGCCGAGCGGCTCCTTCTCACCAAGAAGAAGATGGCCGAGCTCACCGCGTTCCACACGGGTCAGACCGTCGAGCAGGTCACGCACGACTCGGACCGTGACCGCTGGTTCGACCCGCAAGAGGCCAAGGCGTACGGCCTCATCGACGACATCATGCCCAACGCGGCCAGCATGCCGGGCGGCGGCGGCACCGGAGCCTGAGCCTCACCGCTCAGCCATCCGAAGCCGACACAGCCCACGCTCCTCAGGAGACCTACAGAGATGAAGAACTACCCCGGCAGCGGCCTCTACGAGCGCACTCAGGCCGAGTACACCGGCCCCACCGCCGAATCCCGCTACGTCATCCCGCGCTTCGTCGAGCGCACCTCGCAGGGCGTGCGTGAGTACGACCCGTACGCGAAGCTCTTCGAGGAGCGCGTGATCTTCCTCGGCGTGCAGATCGACGACGCGTCCGCCAACGACGTCATGGCGCAGCTCCTGTGCCTGGAGTCGATGGACCCGGACCGCGACATCTCGGTCTACATCAACAGCCCCGGCGGCTCCTTCACGGCGCTCACGGCCATCTACGACACGATGCAGTTCGTGAAGCCCGACGTGCAGACGGTCTGCATGGGCCAGGCCGCCTCCGCGGCCGCCGTGCTCCTCGCGGCGGGCACGCCGGGCAAGCGCATGGCGCTGCCGAACGCGCGCGTCCTGATCCACCAGCCGTACAGCGAGACCGGCCGGGGTCAGGTCTCCGACCTGGAGATCGCCGCCAACGAGATCCTCCGGATGCGTGCGCAGCTGGAGGAGATGCTGGCCAAGCACTCCACGACGCCGATCGAGAAGATCCGCGACGACATCGAGCGCGACAAGATCCTCACTGCCGAGGACGCGCTGTCATACGGCCTGATCGACCAGATCATCTCCACCCGGAAGATGAACAACTCCTCGGTCGTCTGACGCAGAGCTGTAGCATCTGCCGCTCCTTGGCATGGTTCGCGAACCGATCGCGATCGGTTCACGTCAAAGCGAACCGTGCCAAGGGGGGCCCGAACGGGGGGCCCGGCAAGGTACCGTCGGATATGAGGCACCAGGAGCCGCTGAACGTGGCGTCTCCCAGGCGAAGGGGAAGCACCTCGTGGCACGCATCGGTGACGGCGGCGATCTGCTCAAGTGCTCGTTCTGCGGGAAGAGTCAGAAGCAGGTCAAGAAGCTCATCGCAGGCCCCGGTGTGTACATCTGCGATGAGTGCATCGATCTCTGTAACGAGATCATCGAGGAAGAGCTCGCGGAGACGAGCGAGGTGCGGTGGGAGGAACTCCCCAAGCCTCGCGAGATCTACGAATTCCTCGAGGGATACGTCGTGGGCCAGGAGCCCGCGAAGAAGGCTCTCTCGGTAGCGGTGTACAACCACTACAAGCGGGTCCAGGCCGGCGAGACCGGCGGGGCGCAGGGACGTGACGACGCGATCGAACTCGCGAAGTCCAACATCCTGTTGCTCGGTCCGACCGGCTCCGGCAAGACCCTCCTCGCGCAGACGCTCGCGCGCATGCTGAACGTCCCGTTCGCCATCGCCGACGCGACGGCGCTGACGGAGGCGGGCTATGTCGGCGAGGACGTGGAGAACATCCTCCTGAAGCTGATCCAGGCCGCTGACTACGACGTCAAGAAGGCCGAGACCGGCATCATCTACATCGACGAGATCGACAAGGTCGCCCGCAAGAGCGAGAACCCGTCGATCACGCGCGACGTATCGGGTGAGGGCGTCCAGCAGGCCCTGCTGAAGATCCTGGAGGGCACCACGGCCTCCGTCCCGCCGCAGGGCGGCCGCAAGCACCCGCACCAGGAGTTCATCCAGATCGACACGACGAACGTCCTGTTCATCGTGGGCGGTGCCTTCGCGGGCCTGGAGAAGATCATCGAATCCCGCGCGGGCGCGAAGGGCATCGGCTTCGGCGCCACGATCCACTCCAAGCGGGAGCTTCAGGAGAAGGACCGGTTCGAGGACATCATGCCGGAGGACCTGGTGAAGTTCGGGATGATCCCCGAGTTCATCGGCCGCCTCCCCGTGATCACCTCGGTCCACAACCTGGACCGCGAAGCGCTCCTCCAGATCCTGGTCGAGCCGCGCAACGCCCTCGTGAAGCAGTACCAGCGCCTGTTCGAACTCGACGGCGTGGAGCTGGACTTCGAGCGCGAGGCGCTCGAGGCGATCGCCGACCAGGCGATCCTGCGCCAGACCGGCGCGCGAGGCCTGCGCGCCATCATGGAGGAGGTCCTCCAGTCGGTGATGTACGAGGTCCCGTCCCGCAAGGACGTGGCCCGCGTCGTCATCACGGCGGACGTCGTCCACTCGAACGTGAACCCGACGCTGGTGCCGCGCGATGCGCGGGGTCCGGGTGCGGGGGAGCAGAAGTCCGCGTAGTTTCCAGGCGTACGTGAAAGGGGCGTCCGGCGATTCGATCGCCGGACGCCCCTTCTCGTTGAACAGCCTTGTGGCGTCGGCTACTTGACCTCGACGCGGACGTCGTCCCGCAGGTTGGTCACGAGGCTGGCGACGTTCTCCAGCTCGATGTTCCCGCCGCTCGCGGTGACAGCGGCGTCGGAGTACGAGGCGTACGCGACCGTGCTGTGGTCACCCCAGATGCAGATCGGCGTCTTGAAGCTGTTGGGCACGCCCTCGTCGTCCGGGCCGACCTCGCCCATCTTGAACTCGGCTTCCTGACACTTCATGATGCCGTTCTCGAAGCCGTCCGGCGTGAACTCCTCGGGGCTGCCGATGAGGCTCAGGCTCCCGGGCTCCTCGGTGGACTTCTTCTTCATGTCGGCGAACATGGCGTCGACGACTTTCTCCGGGTCCTCGATCTCGCCGTACACACCGGAGTAGTTGAGGGACTTCATGGCCGTCCCCTCGCCGTAGTTGTACGCGGCGAAGACGTCCTTGGGGTTGCTGACGCCCTGCTTCTCCAGCTCCTCGATGTCGCTCGACGACATGCCGCCGCCACCGCCACCGGCGGACGAGTCGGACTTCTTGTACTCGCCGCCGAGGACACTGGCGGGCGCCGTCAGCTTGTACGTCTTGCCGTCATCGGCGACGGACCCGCTGTCCTTGCCCATGGTGAACCACCACACGCCGGCGCCTATCGCGGCGATGGCGACGACGGCACCGATGATGAGCCCGGTCTTCTTCCCCCCACCGCCGACGGGCGGCCCCTGAGGGAATTGCCCGTACGGGGCCTGAGGCGGCTGCCCGTACGGAGCCTGGGGCTGCTGGGGGTAGCCGTAGCCGGGCTGCGGGGCCTGCGGCTGCTGGCCGTACGGCCCTGGCTGCTGCGGCTGCTGACCGCCGTACGGACCCGGCTGGTTGTAGCTCATTACGTGGGTTCCCCTCCGCGCAATTCGATGGTGCCGGTCAGAGCTTGACGCGGACTTCCTTGCGGAACTTCGCCGTCTTCTCCGCGGCCTCGTCGAGGTCGGCGGCCTTGCCGGCCATCGCGCTCGCCATGTCCGTGGTGATCACGATGCCGAGCGTGCTGTTGTCGCCCCAGATGCAGGTCGCCATCGACATCTCGCTCGGGCCCGCGGTGCTGCCGGTGCCTGCCGAGCCGCCGCCCAGGTCGAACTTCATCTCCTGGCACTTCAGCACCGCGCCGTCGAGCCCGGCGGGGCTGTACGACTTGGGGCTGCCGACCATCTTCATCGACTCGCCGCTGCTGTCAGTCCCCCCCTTGGCGTTCTTCGCCGCCTCGCCGAACATCGCGTCGACGACCTTCTCGGGGTCCGCGATGTCGCCGTAGACGCCGTTGAACTGCAGGATCTTCTGCGACAGCGGGTTGCTCTCGTCACCCGACTGGTACTGGGCATCGACGTCCTTGGCGTTCTTCACGCCATGCTTCTCGGCTTCCGCGACGTCACCGGAGGTCATACCGCCCCCGCCGCCGGCCTCGTCCTTCTTCTTGTACTCGGTGAGGACCGTCGCGGGCGTTATCAGCTTGTGCGGGCCGTCGTCCTTGACCCCGGCCCCACCGCCGTCCGCAACGTCAGAGGAGCCGCCGCCCTTGCCGTTGCCCTTGTCGTCGTCACCGCCCGCGAAGACGAAGTAGCCGCCGACGGCGGCGGCGGCGACCACGGCGGCCGCGGCGATGATCAGGCCGACCTTCTTGCCGCCGCCCTGCGGGGGCGGAGGCGGCGGGACCTGCCCGTAGGGGGCCTGCGGCTGCTGGCCGTACGGGGTCGGCTGCTGGGGCTGGCTGTAGCCGCCCTGCTGCGGGGCCTGCTGCGGATAGCCGTAGCCGGGCTGGGGGGCCTGGGGCTGCTGACCGTAGGGGCCGGGCTGCTGAGGCTGCCCACCGCCGTACGGTCCGGGCTGCTGGGGCTGCTGGCCACCGTACGGGCCCGGCTGGTTGTAACTCATTGTCTGGGGTTCCCTCCGTGCTTATGCGTATCAGACATCCTGACGGAAGCAGCCCCGGCCGATGCGACCGGGGCTGCTGAGCGAGACGCGCGATGCCGCGCGGCGTCAGGCCTTGACTCGGACTTCCTTGCGGAACTTGGTCGTTGTGTCGGCGGCGTCACCGAGCGAGGGGCTCTTGCCCGTCATGGCGCTCGCCATGTCGACCGGGATCACGACACCGACGGTGCTCTTGTCGCCCCAGATGCAGACCGGCATGCGGATCTCCTTGGGGCCGGAGCCACCACCGCCCTCGACCTTCATCTCCTGGCACTTGAGGACCGCGCCGTCCGCGTCGAAGCTCTTGGGACTGCCGACCGGTGCACCCGTGTCGGACTTGTCCTCCGCGGCGTTCTCCTTCATCTTGGCGAACATGCCGTCGACCACCTTGGACGGGTTGTCGATCTCGCCGTAGACGCCCATGAACTTGATCATCTTCTGCGCCAGCGGGTTGCTCTTGTCGCCCGACTGGTACTCGGCGTCCACGGGCTTCCCGTTCTTGACGCCGTCCTTCTCGGCCTTCTCCATGTCCTCGTCGCTGAAGCCCTCGTCGGTCGAGGCCTGCTTCTTGTACTCGGAGAGCACCGTCTCGGGCGTGACGAGCTTGTGCACCCCGTCGTCCACCACCGCCGAATTGCCCCCGGAACTGTCGTCCTTGCCGGCCGTGAACCACCACACGCCGCCGCCGATCGCGACGAGGGCGACGATCGCGCCGATGATGAGGCCGGTCTTCTTGCCGCCACCGGCGGGCGGCGGCGGAGGCGGAACCTGCCCGTAGGGGGCCTGCTGCTGACCGTAAGGGCCAGGCTGCTGGGGCTGGCTGTAGCCGCCCTGCTGCGGAGGAACACCCTGCGGCGCCTGCTGGGGGTAGCCATAGCCGGGCTGCGGGGCCTGGGGCTGCTGGCCGTAGGGGCCCGGCTGACCCGGCTGGCCCGGCTGCTGACCGTACGGTCCGGGCTGCTGCGGCTGCCCGCCGTACGGGCCCGGCTGGTTGTAGCTCATTGCGTGGGTTCCCCTCCGAACGCTTATGTGTTCCCGACATCCTGTACGAAGGAGACGCGCCATGGGGCGCGGGGCCGCAACCGTTACTGAAGAATCCGGTTTCGGGACGGGCCTGTGACACCTCTAAACTGAGCCCGTGACCGAGAACACTCAGCAGCAGAATCCAGCGCCCACCTCCGAACTGCCGACCCAGTACGCGCCGGCCGAGGTAGAGGGGACGCTGTACGAGCGCTGGGTAGACCGGGGCTACTTCGCCGCCGACGAGAAGAGCGAGAAGCCGCCGTACACCGTCGTCATCCCGCCGCCGAACGTCACGGGCTCCCTGCACCTGGGCCACGCCTTCGAGCACACGCTCATCGACGCCCTCACCCGCCGCAAGCGCATGCAGGGCTTCGAGACGCTGTGGCAGCCGGGCATGGACCATGCCGGCATCGCCACCCAGAACGTGGTCGAGCGCGAGCTCGCCAAGGAGGGCAAGTCCCGCCACGACCTGGGCCGCGAGGCGTTCGTCGAGCGTGTCTGGCAGTGGAAGGGCGAGTCCGGCGGGCAGATCTCGGGGCAGATGCGGCGCCTCGGCGAGGGCGTGGACTGGGACCGTGAGCGGTTCACGATGGACGAGGGTCTCTCGCAGGCCGTCCAGACCATCTTCAAGAAGCTGTACGACGACGAGCTGATCTACCGCGCCGAGCGCATCATCAACTGGTGCCCGCGCTGTCTGACGGCCATCTCGGACATCGAGGTCGAGTATCAGGATGATGACGGCGAGCTTGTCTCCCTCAAGTACGGGGACGGGGACGAGACCGTCGTCGTCGCCACCACCCGCGCCGAGACGATGCTCGGTGACACCGCCATCGCCGTCCACCCGGAAGACGAGCGGTACAAGCACCTCGTCGGCAAGCTCATCAAGCTGCCGCTGACCGACCGCTCCATCCCGGTCGTCGCGGACGAGCACGTCGACCCCGAGTTCGGCACCGGCTGCGTCAAGGTGACGCCCGCCCACGACCCGAACGACTTCGAGATCGGCCAGCGCCACGGCCTGCCGAACATCGCGGTCATGGACGAGCACGCGGTCATCACCGTCCCTGGTCCCTTCCAGGGGCTCGACCGCCTTGAGGCGCGTTCCGCCATCGTCGGCGCCCTGCGCGCCGAGGGCCGCATCGTCGCCGAGAAGCGTCCGTACTCCCACTCGGTCGGCCACTGCTCGCGCTGCAAGACCACCATCGAGCCGCGTCTTTCGATGCAGTGGTGGGTCAAGGTCGGCCCGCTCGCGAAGGCCGCGGGCGACGCGGTCCGCGACGGCCAGGTCAAGATCCACCCGCAGGAGATGGAGAAGCGCTACTTCGACTGGGTCGACAACCTCCACGACTGGTGCATCTCGCGCCAGCTGTGGTGGGGCCACCGCATTCCGGTCTGGTACGGCCCGAATGGTGAAGTCGTCTGCGTCGGACCGGATGACGAGGTGCCGACCGGCGAGGGCTGGCACCAGGACTCGGACGTCCTGGACACCTGGTTCTCCTCCGGCCTGTGGCCGTTCTCCACGCTCGGCTGGCCCGAACAGACCGAGAGCCTCGAGAAGTTCTATCCGAACTCGGTCCTGGTCACCGGCTACGACATCCTCTTCTTCTGGGTCGCCCGGATGATGATGTTCGGCCTGTACGCGATGGACGGCACCCCGCCGTTCCACACGATCGTGCTGCACGGCATGGTCCGCGACCAGTTCGGCAAGAAGATGTCGAAGTCCTTCGGCAACGCGGTCAACCCGCTGGACTGGATGGACAAGTACGGCTCGGACGCCCTGCGCTTCACGCTGGCCCGCGGCGCCAACCCCGGCACGGACGTGCCGATCGGCGAGGACTGGGTCCAGGGCTCGCGCAACTTCGCCAACAAGATCTGGAACGCCACGCGCTTCGCGCTGATGAACGGCGCCACCACCGAGGGCGAACTCCCGCCCGCGGAACAGCTGTCGGCCACCGACCGCTGGGTGCTCTCGCGGCTGAACGCGACGGTCGCCGAGGTCGACGCGTTCTACGACGACTACCAGTTCGCCAAGTTGTCGGACGCCCTCTTCCACTTCGCGTGGGACGAGGTCTTCGACTGGTACGTCGAGCTGTCCAAGACCACGTTCATGGGCGGCGGCGAGGCGGCCAGGGTCTCCGGCCGTGTCCTGGGTGAGGTCCTCGACGTCACCCTGCGTCTGCTCCACCCGATCGTCCCGTTCGTCACCGAGACGCTGTGGACGGCGCTCACCGGCCGCGAGTCGGTCGTCATCGCCGACTGGCCGGTCGACAGCGGCTTCCGCGACGCCGCCGCCGAGCGGGAGATCGAGACGCTCCAGCAGGTCATCACGGAGGTCCGCCGCTTCCGCGCCGACCAGGGACTGCAGCCGGGCCAGAAGGTCCCGGCCCGCCTCACCCTCGACGGCACGGCGCTCGCCCCGCACGAGGCCGCCATCCGTCAGCTCCTGCGCCTCCAGCCGGAGGGCGACGCCTTCACGGCGACGGCGACCCTGCCGGTCTCGGGCGCCACGGTCGCGCTCGACCTGTCCGGCACGATCGACGTGGCGGCGGAGCGCAAGCGCCTCGCCAAGGACCTCGCGGCCGCGGAGAAGGAGAAGGCGCAGGCCACGGCGAAGCTCGGCAACGAAGCGTTCCTGGCGAAGGCGCCGGACAACGTGGTCGACAAGATCCGCGGCCGCCTCACCAAGGCGGACGACGACATCGCCCGGCTGCAGGCCCAGCTGGAGGGTCTGCCGCAGGCGTAGTCAGACGAAGACGACAGAGGGAGGGCCCCGGAACCGTACGAACGGTTCCGGGGCCCTCCCTTTCCCGTCAGCTTCCGTCAGTTTCCTGTCACGCCGTACGCAGCCCGAGCCGCTCGAGCTCCGCCTCCGCCAGGGCGTCCAGGGTTGCCGGGTCGGCGTTGCGCCAGCCCTCGGCGAGGCTGCCGGGAGTCGCGTCCGGGATGGCGTCGGCGGTGGCGGCCACCTCGTCCAGGGGGCGGAGCAGCGAGCGCAGGGCGAGCAGTTCGCGGCCGTCGTCGCTCGCCGCCAGCTCGTGGGCGGCCGCCGCCTGCCGGGTCCAGCGCAGCCGGCGGGGGAGCCAGCTGCCCAGGACGAGGCCGACGGGTACGAGGAAGACGGCGACGGCGCCCGCGGTCACCGCCGCGCGGACGATCACCGGGTCGCCGGTGTCGGCGGCGTCCGCGACGCCCCGCAGCGCGGAGTCGACGCGGTGGCCGACCAGGGGCAGCCGGGCGGCGGGTGAGCCGGGTGAGCCGGGGGCGGGCGCGGAGGCGGCGGATCCGGCCGCTGGGAAGGCGAACTTGCTGGCCAGCCGGTACGTGACGACGGCGGCGGTGGACCAGAACGCGATCCAGAGCAGGATCGCGCCGTCGCCGGTGATCTGGCGGGCTCGGAGGCCGTAATTCTGGGCATACCACATGGTCCGATTTGACCCGTGGTGTGCGGAACACGGGGGCAGCCGCGCCGGGTTGGGGGCCCGGCGTCGCCGAGACGGTCGAGTGCGGACCCCCTCGGCCGTCCCGGTCTGCCAAATTGAGTGATAAAACAAATACCGCCCCAACGTGCGCGAAATCACTGAATTCATGACATACGCCCGATGGATCGGGCCGAAAGACCTTGGATGATGGAGAGCATGCACGACCTGTCCGCCGCCCAGGCGATCCGCCAGGCGACGGCCACGGGCCGCCGCCTCACGGCGCGCTGGGCGCAGGCCCCCCGGGCCCAGGACGCGCTCACCGCGCTGAGCTGCCTGGCCCTGATGAGCCTGGACATCCCCGGCCTCGCCGAGGCGGACAACTCGCTCAACGGCCCGCTCGCCGCGCTGGTCCTCGCGCTCGGCGCCGCCTCCCTGATGCTGCGCCGCTCGGCGCCGTGGGTGACGTACGCGGTCGCCCTCGTCCTGCTCTCCTGGCTGCACGAGCTGACGCTGGCGCAGTTCGCGCTGTACTCCCTGGGCAGGTACCGGGGGCGGCTCGCCGGTGCGGTGGGTGTGCTCGGCTATGTGGCGTTCGCGTACGTCATGTTCAGCCTCCCCGGCTGGCCGGTGCACCGGGGCGACAGCCTGAGCTCCTTCCTCAGCCTGGTCGTCCCGATCGGCGTGCTTGCGGCGGGGGTCGGCGTCGCGGCCAACCGGCAGGACCTCGTCAGGGCGCTGCAGGCGCAGCGGGCCGAGACGGACGCGCTGCAGGCCGTGCAGCGGGAGCGGTCCCGTATCGCGCGGGACGTGCACGACTTCGTGGGGCGTGAGCTGACGCTGCTGAGCGTGCGCTCTCAGGTGCTGGCGCGGCGGGCCGCGGGCGGGGACTTCGAGGACGGCTTCGAGGAGCTTTCCGATACGGCGCGGTCGGCGCATCGGATGCTGAACGAGATCATCGTCCAGCGGGGCGTGGACGGTGCGCCCACGCCCGGCCTTGACGCGCTGCCGGCGTTGGTCGCGGCGAGCGAGCGGGCCGGGAGTCCGGTCGACCTGCTGGTCGATGCCGCGGCGCACCGGCTTTCGCCGATTCGGCAGGCGGCCGTGCATCGGGTGGTGCAGGAGTGTCTGACCAATGCCGCCAAGCACGCGCCGGGGGAGCGGGTGGATGTCCGTGTGCGGCTCGCGGAGGGTGAGCTGCAGATCCGCGTGCGCAACGCGCTGCCCGGCGCCGTGCCGGTGGCGCCGCCGGTGTCCTCCGGGACGGGGACGGCGGGGATGGCCGAGCGGGTCCACACGGTGGGCGGCAGCTTCTCGGCGGGGCCGAGCGGCGCGATGTACGAGGTCCTGGCCGCCCTCCCGGCCGGCGCCTAGCCCCGCCGCCCTGCTCCATCGCTCACCCGGCAGCTGGGGCTGTGCCCACCCGTTCCGCCCTGCGGAACGCCTGCCCGCAGCAAGGACGGCCGGGTGGGTGGGGGTGCGGAACGCCTGCCCGCAGCGAGGGCGGCCGGGTGGGTGGGAGTGTGGAACGCCTGCCCACAGCAAGGGAGACGGTCGGGTGGGTGGGAGTGCGGAACGCCTGCCCACAGCGATGGCGGCCGGGTTGGGACGCCTGCCCGCAGCGAGGGCGGTCGGGTGGGTGGGGGCTACGCCGCTGTCATCACCCTCTCCAACCCGTCGAAGTCCTCCACGCACTTCCCGCAGCCCAACGCCACGCTGTCCAGGGGGTCGTCCGCGGTGAACACCGGGATCCCGGTGGCCGAGGCCATGCGGAGGTCGAGGGCGGGGAGGAGGGCGCCGCCGCCGGTCAGGACGATGCCGTGTTCCATGACGTCGCCGGACAGCTCCGGCGGGCACTCCTCAAGGGTCGCCCGAACCGCGGAGATGATCGCCTCCACCGGCTCGTCCAGAGCCGCCCGCACCTCCCGCACCGTCAGCTCCACCGTCTTGGGCAGGCCGCCCACCTTCTCGCGCCCTCGTACCGTGAACGTCCGCGATTCGAAGGCGGCCGAGTCCTCACCCGGCACCGGCCACGCCGAGCCGATCGCGACCTTGATGTCCTCCGCGGTCCGCTCACCGATGAGCAGCGTGTGCTCCTTGCGGACGTAGTCCGTGATGGCGGCGTCAAGGCGGTCGCCCCCGACCCGCAGCGACTGCGCCGTGACGATCCCGCCCAGGGAGATGACGGCCACCTCCGTGGTCCCGCCCCCGATGTCGACCACCATCGAGCCCCGCGGCTCCGCGACCGGAAGACCCGCCCCGATCGCCGCCGCCATCGGCTCCTCCACCAGATGTACGGCCCGCGCCCCCGCCCGCTGCGACGCGTGCACGATCGCCCGCCGCTCGACGGGGGTGACCCCGCTCGGCACGCACACCACCATCCGCGTACGGGGACGGCGCCCCGGCACCGCCTTGCGCACGAAGTGCCTGATCATCTCCTCGGCGGCTTCGTAGTCGCTGATCACGCCGTCCCGCAGGGGGCGGATCGCGGTGATGGACCCCGGCGTACGGCCGATCGTCTCCTTGGCCTCCGTGCCGACCGCGAGGGCCGTCCGCGCCCCCTCCTTGACGGCGACCACGGACGGTTCGTTGAGCACGATGCCCTGACCGCGCACGTAGAGAAGGGTGTTCGCTGTGCCGAGGTCGATGCCTATGTCCATGATCGCCAAGTTTGCCCGGCGATCGGCGGGATGGGCGGGACTTTGGTCCTGAATCGGCAGGGCCCAAAGTCCCCACAGGTCCCGTGCGGCGCCTGGGCAGGTCCCGACGGCGGCTGTCGGTGGCGCTCCGTAGACTGAGGTACGTGAGTGACCTCCCCCAGCACGACGGCCCGCACGACAACGACGACAACGACGGTTTCGACGAGATCGTCGCCGCCGAGACCGACCGCGACCCCGACCTCGCGGTGATCGAGGCCGGCAGCCGCACCCTGCGCGCCCAGTCGGGCCCGCCGCAGGGCGACATCCCCGCCCGCCCCACCGACCCGGAGGTGGACAAGGCGCTGCGCGAGGTCGAGGCGGAGCTCGCGAGCCGCTGGGGAGAGACGAAGCTGGAGCCGTCGGTCAGCCGCATCTCCGCCCTGATGGACGTCCTGGGCGAGCCCCAGCGCGCGTACCCCTCGATCCACATCACCGGCACGAACGGCAAGACGTCCACGGCCCGCATGATCGAGGCCCTGTTCTCCGCCTTCGAGCTGCGCACCGGGCGTTACACCTCGCCCCACGTCCAGTCGATCACCGAGCGGATCAGCCTGGACGGCGCCCCCATCGAGGCCGAGCGCTTCGTGGAGACGTACAACGACATCAAGCCGTACGTCGAGATGGTCGACACTCAGCAGGAGTACAGGCTCTCCTTCTTCGAGGTCCTCACCGGCATGGCGTACGCGGCCTTCGCGGACGCCCCGGTGGACGTGGCCGTCGTCGAGGTCGGCATGGGCGGCAGCTGGGACGCGACGAACGTGATCGACGGCTCGGTCGCCGTCGTCACGCCCATCGACCTGGACCACACGGACCGCCTGGGCACCACGCCCGGCGAGATCGCCAAGGAGAAGGCCGGCATCATCAAGCCGGACGCGACGGTGATCCTGGCCCAGCAGCCGGTGGACGCGGCGCAGGTGCTCCTGAAGAAGGCCGTCGAGGTCGACGCGACGGTGGCCCGCGAGGGCCTGGAGTTCGGCGTCGTCTCCCGCACGGTGGCGGTCGGCGGCCAGCTCCTGACCCTGCGCGGCCTCGGCGGGGAGTACGAGGAAGTCTTCCTGCCGCTGCACGGCGCGTACCAGGCGCACAACGCCGCCGTGGCGCTCGCCGCGGTGGAGGCGTTCTTCGGCATCGGCTCGCAGCACGCGCGCCCGCTCGACATCGACACCATCCGCAAGGCCTTCGCCTCGGTCTCGTCGCCGGGCCGCCTGGAGGTCGTGCGCACCTCGCCGACCATCGTCCTGGACGCCGCGCACAACCCCGCGGGTGCCCGCGCCACCGCCGAGGCGATCAGCGAGGTCTTCGACTTCAGCCGCCTGATCGGCGTGGTCGCGGCGAGCGACGGCAAGGACATGAAGGGGCTGCTCGAAGCCTTCGAGCCGATCTTCGCCGAGGTCGTCATCACGCAGAACTCCAGCCATCGCGCCATGGACGCGGACGAGTTGGCCGGTATCGCCGTCGAGGTCTTCGGCGACGACCGCGTCCAGGTCGAGCCGCGCCTGCCGGACGCGCTGGAAGCCGCGATCACCCTCGCCGAGGAAGAGGGCGAGTACGCGGGCGGTGGCGTCCTGGTCACCGGCTCCGTCATCACGGTCGGCGAGGCCCGACTGCTCCTGGGGAGGGGCTGACTCCTGTGCGTACGCTCTGTGCTTCCACGCTGATCGGCGAGTTCTTCGTCATCGGTTTCGCCGGTCTGGTCGCGATGAAGGACCCGGACCTGTCCATGGGCACGGTCTGGACGGTCAGTGGCATCGCGATGCTGCTGTGCGTGCTGCTGTGCGGAATGATCACCAGGCCGGGCGGGGTGCAGCTCGGCTGGGCCCTGCAGATCGCGCTGATCGCGAGTGGGTTCGTGGTGCCGACGATGTTCTTCATGGGCGCGGTGTTCGCCGTGCTGTGGTGGGCGTCGATCCACTTCGGCAAGAAGATCGACGAGGCGAAGGCCAGGTTCGCCGCGCAGGCCGAGGCGGAAGCCGGGGCCGAGGCCGGGGCCTGAGGTAACGCGGCGTAGTGGGTCCCGGTATCGTGCCGGGCATCCCACGTCGTAGTTAACTGCTTGGAGCCGCACATGACCCAGCGCACTCTCGTCCTGCTCAAGCCCGACGCCGTCCGGCGCGGACTGATCGGCGAGATCATCGGCCGTATCGAGCGCAAGGCGGGCTGGACGATCTCCGCGCTCGAGCTGCGCTCGCTCGACCAGGAGACGCTGGAGCTGCACTACGGCGAGCACAAGGGCAAGCCGTTCTACGAGCCGCTGGTCGACTTCATGTCGTCGGGCCCGGTCGTCGCGCTCGTCGTCGAGGGCGAGCGTGTCATCGAGGGCGTGCGCTCCCTCGCCGGCCCGACCGACCCGATCGCCGCTGCCCCGGGCTCCATCCGCGGCGACTTCGGCACCATCGTCCGGGAGAACCTGATCCACGCATCGGACTCCGAGGACTCCGCCGAGCGCGAGCTGAAGATTTTCTTCCCGGGTGTCGCCTAGCCCGCGTTGCGTAAAGAATCGCGTAAATACTTCTGACGCGTCGTCAGCAGGGTGCCCGCCCTGACCAGGGGTGGCCGAGGAAAAATCGGCCGCCCCTTGGCATATGCACCCCCATTGGGGGAACCCGTGCCCCCGATGGCACGTCTCCAGAAGCGGGACGGCTCATCATCTGCTGACATTGGCGAAGACCCTAGCGCTGTGTTCGTGCAGGCGAGACTACGATGGAAGCCTCCACGCCACACAGCACCCACCTCGCCTACCTAAAAAGCCATCAGACGCTCCAGGGAAGGCCAGACGCATCCTCATGGGGAACAACATGTCGTTCATCGGCCGTGACATGGCTGTCGACCTCGGGACCGCCAACACGCTGGTGTACGTCAGGGGTCGAGGGATCGTTCTCAACGAACCGTCCGTCGTCGCGATCAACACCAACACCGGTGGCATCCTCGCTGTCGGCGCCGAAGCCAAGAAGATGATCGGTCGCACGCCGGGCAACATCGTCGCCGTGCGTCCACTGAAGGACGGCGTCATCGCCGACTTCGAGATCACCGAGCGGATGCTCCGCTACTTCATCCTGAAGATCCACAAGCGGCGCTATCTCGCCCGCCCGCGGGTCGTCGTCTGTGTGCCCTCCGGCATCACCGGAGTCGAGCGCCGCGCCGTCATCGAGGCCTCCTCGCAGGCGGGTGCGCGCCAGGTGCACATCATCGAGGAGCCCATGGCCGCGGCCATCGGCTCCGGCCTGCCGGTCCACGAGGCCACCGGCAACATGGTGGTGGACATCGGCGGCGGCACCACCGAGGTCGCCGTCATCTCGCTCGGCGGAATCGTCACGGCACAGTCCATCCGTGTCGCGGGCGACGAGCTGGACAACGCGATCATCCAGCACATCAAGAAGGAGTACTCCCTCCTCCTCGGCGAGCGCACGGCCGAGCAGATCAAGATCACCATCGGTTCGGCGTACGACATGGACGCCGACGAGCACACCGAGATCCGCGGCCGGGACCTGGTCTCCGGGCTGCCCAAGACCGTCGTCATCTCGGCCGCCGAGGTCCGCAAGGCCATCGAGGAGCCGGTCAACGCGATCGTCGACGCGGTCAAGACGACCCTCGACAAGTGCCCGCCGGAGCTGTCCGGCGACGTGATGGACCGCGGCATCGTTCTCACGGGTGGCGGCGCGCTGCTGCGCGGGCTCGACGAGCGGCTCCGTCGCGAGACGGGCATGCCGATCCACATTGCCGAGGACCCGCTGGACAGCGTGGCGCTCGGCTCTGGCAAGTGCGTCGAGGAGTTCGAGGCGCTGCAGCAGGTGCTTGACGCCCAGCCGCGCAGATGATCTGACGCGAAAAGGTCCGCCGTACGAGTGCCTGCCATCTCGTGCGGCGGATCGTTGATATAGAGGCAAGGCATAACAATTCCGCGGCGTCCGCAGACGCCGCGGATTCCGATTGCTTAGATTTGTGCAGAGTTACGCACACTTGCTCCGCACAGTTGCTCAGAATTCCAAGGATTTCCAACTGAGGAAGGCACGGCCGCCGCACGTGAGGGACACACGAGAGAGCCGGCTGCTCCTGGTGCTGCTGATCGCCATCGCGTTCGCTTTGATCACGGTGGACATCCGCGGTGGCGAGGACTCGCCGGTCGACGGTGCCCGCCAGGCCGCCGCCACGGTCTTCGGCCCGGTCGAGGAGGGGGTCTCCACGGCCGTCGACCCGATCGGCAACGCCATCGGCGCGGTCCGGGACTCCGGCGACCGGCATGACCGGATCGCCGAACTCGAGCGTCAGAACGCCGCGTTGAAGGCGAAGCTCGGCAGCGACAACCGCAACCGCAGCCGCGTCAGACAGCTGGACAGCATGCTGAAGAAGGCCGGCGCCGGCCAGTACGGCATCAAGGGCGCCGAGGTCATCGGCATAGGAGCGGCCCAGGGCTTCTCCTGGACCGTGACGATCGACGCCGGCGCGAACGACGGAATCAAGCGCGACATGACCGTCCTGAACGGCGACGGTCTGGTCGGCCGCGTCACCACCGTCGGCCCCGGCACCGCGACCGTCCTGCTCGCCAACGACCCCGATTTCACCGTCGGCACCCGTATGGAGAAGACCGACGAGCTCGGCTTCGCCACCGGACAGGGCGACCGCCCGCTGTCGGTGCAGATGCTCAACGGCAAGGCCAAGGTCAAGAAGGGCGACCGTCTGGTCACCTTCGGCTCGCAGAAGGACAAGCCGTTCGTGCCGGGCGTACCGGTCGGCGAGGTCGTCCGCGTAGACCCGTCCGGCGGCGACCTGACGCGCAACATCTACATCAAGCCGTACGTCGGCTTCACCAAGCTGGACATCGTCGGCGTCGTCGTCGAAGCGCCCCGCGAGGACCCGCGCGACACGGTCCTGCCGTCCAAGCCCGCGAAGCCCAAGCCGACGCCCACGGTGACCGTCACGGCCACCCCGTCGGGGCAGCCCCCGGCCGACGGCGTCGACAACGGCAACGAGCAGTAGGAGATCCGGACCCATGCGCTTCAACCGAATCCTGCTCTCCAGCACCCTGGTCGTCGTGGCCCTCGTCATCCAGGTCAGCGTCCTCGCGCGGCTGCAACTGCCGGGCGCCGTCCCGGACCTGGTGCTGCTCACGGTGCTCGGCCTCGCCCTGGTCTACGGCCATGTGGGCGGCGCCCTCATCGGCTTCGGGGCCGGACTGCTCTCCGATCTCGCGCCGCCGGCCGACCACGCCGCCGGGCGGTACGCCCTGGTGCTCTGCGTCGTCGGCTATCTCGCGGGCCTGGCCAAGCCGGAGACCGGACGGCTCCGGTCCGCCACAGGGCCGCTCGTCGTGGTCGTCGGCGCCGCCATCGGATCGACGCTGCTTTACGCGGGTGTGGGCGCCCTCGTCGGGGACACCGCCGCCCGCCATGTGGGCCTGGGCGGGCTGCTCTTCACGGCCGCCCTGTACGACCTGCTGCTCGCGCCGTTCACGGTGCCGCTGATCATCGCGCTCGCCCGGCGCGCCGACAACGATCCGCTGGGGGAGAGCTCCTCCGGCGCCAAGGCCACCGACGTCTCCGAGGGATGGCTCTCCTCCGGTACCGGTCTGCGCATCGGCAATCAGCGCGGCGGCCTGCGGATGAAGGCGGCCAAGGCCCGCGTCGCGCGCGCCGGACGCATCAAGGGGGTCAAGCGCCTGTGAGGGCTCGGAACTTCACGCCCGGCTTCACCTTCAGGGGAGGGGAGAAGTGACCAACATCCCGGAGACCGGACGGACCCCACGGGTCCAGATCCGCCTCGTCGTCATCCAGATCCTCGTACTCTCCCTCCTGCTCACCCTCGGCGGCCGCCTCTGGTACCTCCAGGTCCGCAACGGCGATGAGTACGCCAAGGAAGCCTCCGGCAACCACGTCCAGCAGGTCGTCCAGCCCGCCGTGCGCGGCTCGATCCTCGACGCCCGCGGCGTCCCGATCGCCGACAACGAGACCCGTCTGGTCGTCTCCGCGTCCCGCACCGACCTGATGAAGATGAAGGACGACGGCAAGGCGGTCCTCGCCAAGCTCGCGGACGTCCTCGGCATGAGCGCGAAGGACGTCGGCGAGAAGGTCCGCCTCTGCGACTCCGAGACCCCGCAGCCCTGCTGGAACGGCTCGCCCTACCAGCCGATCCCGATCACCGACGAGGCGTCGCCCAAGCAGGCCCTGCAGATCCGCGAGCGCTCCGAGGACTTCCCCGGCATCACCGCGGAGCCCACGGCCGTCCGCCGCTACGCCGCCCCCGGCAAGTCCAACACCGCGCAGGTGCTCGGCTATCTCTCGCCCGTCACCGACGAGGAGATCAAGAAGGCCGAGAACACCGACTCGCCGTTCCTCCGCTCCGACCAGGTCGGCCGCTCCGGCCTTGAGCGGACGTACGACGCCCAGCTGCGCGGCAAGGCGGGCGTCACCCGCTACGAGGTCGACAAGCTCGGCCGCGTCCTCGGCAAGGCCAAGGACGACCCGACCGAGCCGGGCGCGAACGTCGTCACCAGCATCGACGCGCGCGTGCAGGCCCTGTCCGAGTACTGGCTCAACGACGCGATGAAGAAGGCCCGCAAGGAGCTCGACAGGAACACCAACGAGAACTACAAGGCCGACGCGGGCGCCGTCGTCGTCATGGAGAACAAGACCGGACGCATCGTCTCCATGGCGTCCAACCCGGACTACGACCCGAACGCCTGGGTCGGCGGCATCTCCGGCAAGGACTACACGAAGCTCACCGGCAAGAAGTCCAACTACCCGCTCCTGAATCGCGCCATCCAGGGGCAGGCGGCCCCCGGCTCGATCTTCAAGGTCATCCCGACCACGGCGGCGGTCAACGCGGGCTACGACTTCAACGGGAGCTATCCCTGCCCCAGCTCGTACTCCGTCGGCGGCCAGGTCTTCAAGAACTTCGAGTCCAAGGGCCACGGCTCCATCACGCTCGGCCAGGCCCTCGAAGTGTCCTGCGACACCGTCTTCTACAAGCTCTCGCACGACCAGTGGATCAAGGACGGCGGCATCAAGCCGAAGAGGGACGCCAAGGACTGGTTCTACAAGACCGCCCACCAGTTCGGCCTCGGCAAGGAGACCGGCATCGACCTGCCGAACGAGGTCACCGGACGCGTCCCGGACCGCCAGTGGAAGAAGGACTACTGGAAGGCCAACAAGGACGGCTGGTGCAAGCAGGGCAAGAAGGGCGGTGACTACGTCGAGAAGATCGCGTACGAGAACTGCCTCGAAGGCATGAAGATGCGCGCCGGTGACTCGGTCAACTACGCCATCGGACAGGGCGACACCCTCGTCACGCCGATACAGATGGCGACGATCTACTCCGCCATCGCCAACGGCGGCACCATGTACGACCCCACCGTCGGCAAGGCGATCATCAGCGCCGACGGCAAGCGGGTCGAGGAGATCGCGCCGAAGTCGCACGGCAAGCTGCCCATGAACGAGAAGACGCGCACCGACATAGACGGTGCCCTCGCCGACGTGGCGACCAAGGGAACGGCCGCCTGGCGGTTCGGCGGCTGGCCGCAGGACAAGATCCCGATGCACGCCAAGACGGGTACGGCGGAGGTCTACGGCAAGCAGACCACCTCGTGGTTCGCGACGTACACCAATGACTACACGATCGTGATGACGATCTCCCAGGGTGGTACGGGTTCCGGAGCCTCGGGACCCGCCGTCCGCAAGATCTACGACGGCATCTACGGCCTGGACGAGGACGGCAACCAGGACCTGAAGAAGGCGCTGCTTCCGCAGCCGCAGAAGAACCTGCCGAAGATCGAGAAGGACGGTTCGATCGACTCCCCGAAGATCAAGCCGTACAAGCCGGAGGCCCCCAAGCCGCCGAAGGAGCAGCAGGAACTGGCGGGCCCGCCCGCGAACTGGAGGCGTGACTAGTGGCCGGCAACAATGGCTTCTCCGTCCCCGGCTACGGTCCCGAGCGCTCCAAGGCGTCGATCGCCCGCCTGTTCGCCCGCGACTCGATGCTGCGCAGGCTCGACTGGCCGATACTGCTCTCGGCGCTCGCGCTCTCCGCGATCGGCTCCGCGCTCGTCTACTCGGCCACCCGCAACCGCACCGAGCTGGTCGGCGACGACCCGTACGCCTTCGCGCTCAAGCACCTCCTGAACATCGGCATCGGGATCGTCCTGATGGCCGGCACGATCTGGCTCGGCCACCGCACGCTGCGCACGGCCGTGCCGATCCTCTACGGCATCTCGGTCTTCCTGGTGCTGCTCGTGCTGACCCCGCTCGGCGCGACCATCAACGGCGCGCACGCGTGGATCGTGATCGGCGGCGGCCTCTCGCTGCAGCCCTCCGAGTTCGTGAAGATCACGATCATCCTGGGCATGGCGATGCTGCTCGCGGCGCGGGTCGACGCGGGCGACCGGGTCCACCCCGACCACCGCACGGTCGTCCAGGCCCTCGGTCTGGCCGTCGTACCGATACTGATCGTGCTCCTCATGCCCGACCTCGGGTCGGTCATGGTGATGGCGATGATCGTGCTCGGCGTGCTGCTCGCATCCGGCGCGTCCAACCGCTGGGTCTTCGGACTCCTCGGCACGGGCGCGGCGGGCGCGGTCGCCGTCTGGCAGCTCGGCGTCCTGGACGACTACCAGATCGCCCGCTTCGCGGCCTTCGCCAACCCCGCGCTCGACCCGGCGGGCGTCGGCTACAACACCAACCAGGCGCGCATCGCGATCGGCTCCGGCGGCCTGACCGGCACCGGCCTGTTCAAGGGCTCGCAGACCACCGGCCAGTTCGTGCCCGAGCAGCAGACGGACTTCGTCTTCACCGTCGCGGGCGAGGAGCTCGGCTTCCTGGGCGCGGGCCTCATCCTGGTCCTGCTCGGCGTCCTGCTCTGGCGGGCCTGCCGCATCGCCCGCGAGACGACCGAGCTGTACGGCACGATCGTCGCCGCCGGGATCATCGCCTGGTTCGCCTTCCAGGCCTTCGAGAACATCGGGATGACGCTCGGCATCATGCCGGTGGCGGGGCTTCCGCTGCCCTTTGTGTCGTACGGAGGATCATCGATGTTCGCGGTCTGGGTGGCCGTCGGGCTGCTCCAGTCGATCAAGGTGCAACGGCCATTGTCGGCCTAGCGCCGTCCTGGGGCTGCCCAGGGTTCCGTTTCGCGTCTAGATTCGGTTCATGGGGCAGACGAAGCGGGAGATCGAGCGGAAGTACGACGTCGCGGCGCCGCACCCGGCGCTGCCCGACCTGACCGGCGTCGCCGGGATCGCGAACGTCGTCGACAAAGGTGTCGTCGACCTGGACGCCGTCTACTACGACACGGCCGACCAGCTCCTGCTCGCCGACTCGATCACGCTGCGCCGCCGCTCCGGCGGCGACGACGCGGGCTGGCACCTGAAGCTGCCGGTGTCGCTCGCCGAAGGCGTACGGGACGAGATCCACGCCCCGCTCTCCGAGACGGTGCCGCGCGCACTGTCCGGCATGGTGCGCTCCCGGGTCCGCGAGGCCGAACTCGTCCCCGTCGTACGCCTGTTGTCCGCGCGGGACCTGCGCCATCTCGTGGACGACAAGGGCGCACTGCTCGCCGAGCTCAGCATCGACCGCGTACGCGCCGAGCGGCTCACCGAGGGCGGCGGCACCGCCGAGTGGGCCGAGATCGAGGTGGAACTGGCGGACGACGCGGACCCCGCGCTGCTCGACAAGGTCGAGAAGAAGCTGCGCAAGACGGGCGTGGAACGCTCGGCGTCGACGTCGAAGCTGGCCAAGGCGATCGCGGCGACGGCGCCGAAGGGGCGTAAGACCACGAAGTCCGGGAAGAAGGGCGAGGCCTTCATGGGCGTCGACGTCCCCGTCACCGCCGGTGACCACGTCCTCGCCTACCTCCGTGCCCAGCGCGACGCCCTCGTCGCCCTCGACCCCGCCGTGCGCCGCGACCTGCCGGACTCCGTGCACCAGATGCGGGTCGCCACGCGACGCATGCGCAGCGCCTTCCGCTCGTACGGAAAGATCGTCGACCGCACCGTCACCGACCCGATCGGCGACGAGCTGAAGTGGCTCGCGGCCGAGCTCGGCGTCGACCGGGACCAGGAGGTCCTGACCGAGCGGCTCACGGCCCGCATCGCCGCGCTGCCCCGCACGCTCCTGCTCGGCCCCGTGCGCGGACGCCTGCGCATCTGGACCGCCGCCCGCCGCAGCGGCTCGCGGCGCAGGACCGTCGCCGTGCTCGACGGGAAGCGGTACCTGGCGCTCCTGGAGTCCGTCGACGCGCTGCTCGCCGACCCCCCGCTGCGCAAGGCCGCCGCGGCGCCCCCGGCCGACGCCCTCCCCAAGGCCGTGCTGAAGGACCACGACCGCCTCGCCGCCCGCATCGAGCACGCCCTCGCGCTGCCGCCCGGCGAGGAGCGCGACCTGGCGATGCACGAGGCCCGCAAGGCCGCCAAGCGCGCCCGGTACGCGGGCGAGGCGGCGACGCCCGCGCTCGGCAAGCCCGCCAAGCGGTTCGCCCGGCGCGCGAAGGACGTCCAGAGCGTGCTCGGCGACCACCAGGACAGCGTGGTGGCCCGCGAGGCGCTGCGGAACCTGGCGATCCAGGCGCACGCGGCGGGCGAGACGGCCTTCACCTGGGGACTCCTGTACGGCCAGGAGGAGGCCACCGCCGCGGAACGCGAGCGGGAGCTGCCGGAGGTGTGGGCCCGGGCCTCGCGGCCGAAACTTCGGGCGGCACTGGGAAGCTGAGCGCCGGGGTACGCTTGATGGTCACCCCTGCCAGCTCATGAGAGACGCCGAGATGCCTGTCGAGTCCGTCTTCCCACGCCTGGAAGCGCTTCTCCCGCACGTCCAGAAGCCCATCCAGTACGTCGGCGGAGAGCTCAACTCCACCGTCAAGGACTGGGACGCATGCGACGTCCGCTGGGCGCTCATGTACCCCGACGCGTACGAGGTCGGGCTGCCCAACCAGGGCGTCATGATCCTTTACGAGGTACTGAACGAGCGCGATGGCGTCCTCGCCGAGCGCACGTACAGCGTGTGGCCCGACCTCGAAGAGCTGATGCGGGAGCACAAGGTCCCGCAGTTCACCGTGGACAGCCACCGCCCCGTCGGCGCCTTCGACGTCTTCGGGCTCAGCTTCTCCACCGAGCTCGGCTACACGAACATGCTCACGGCCCTCGACCTGGCCGGGATTCCCCTGGAGTCCAAGAACCGCACGGTCGACGACCCGATCGTCCTCGCCGGCGGGCACGCGGCCTTCAACCCCGAGCCGATCGCGGAGTTCATCGACTGCGCGGTCATCGGCGACGGCGAGCAGGCCGTGCTCGACATGACGGCGATCATCCGCGAGTGGAAGGCCGAGGGCCGCCCCGGCGGCCGCGAGGAAGTCCTCTTCCGCCTCGCGCGCACCGGTTCGGTGTACGTCCCCGGGTTCTACGACGTCGAGTACCTCCCGGACGGGCGGATCGGCCGCGTCGTACCGAACAAGTCGGGTGTCCCGTGGCGCGTGTCCAAGCACACCGTCATGGACCTGGACGAGTGGCCCTACCCGAAGCAGCCCCTCGTGCCGCTCGCGGAGACCGTCCACGAGCGCATGTCCGTCGAGATCTTCCGCGGCTGCACCCGCGGCTGCCGCTTCTGCCAGGCTGGCATGATCACGCGCCCCGTGCGGGAGCGAAGCATCACCGGCATCGGCGACATGGTGGAGAAGGGCCTCAAGGCCACCGGCTTCGAAGAGGTCGGGCTGCTCTCCCTCTCCTCCGCGGACCACACCGAGATCGCGGACGTCGCCAAGGGCCTCGCCGACCGGTACGAGGAGGACAAGATCGGCCTGTCCCTCCCCTCGACCCGCGTCGACGCCTTCAACATCGACCTGGCGAACGAGCTGACCAGGAACGGCCGCCGTTCGGGCCTGACCTTCGCCCCCGAGGGCGGCAGCGAGCGGATGCGGAAGGTCATCAACAAGATGGTCTCCGAGGAGGACCTGATCCGCACCGTCGCGACCGCGTACGGCAACGGCTGGCGCCAGGTCAAGCTGTACTTCATGCTCGGCCTGCCCACCGAGACCGACGAGGACGTCCTGCAGATCGCGGACATGGCGGCGAACGTCATCGCCAAGGGCCGCGAGGTCGCGGGCCACGACATCCGCTGCACGGTCTCCATCGGCGGCTTCGTGCCCAAGCCGCACACGCCCTTCCAGTGGGCCCCGCAGCTGTCGGCCGAGGAGACGGACGCCCGCCTCACCAAGCTGCGCGACAAGATCCGCGGCGACAAGAAGTACGGCCGCTCGATCGGCTTCCGCTACCACGACGGCAAGCCCGGCATCGTCGAAGGCCTGCTCTCGCGCGGTGACCGCCGCATCGGCTCCGTCATCCGCGCCGTGTACGAGGACGGCGGCCGCTTCGACGGCTGGCGCGAGCACTTCAGCTACGACCGCTGGATGGCCTGCGCCGAGAAGACGCTGCCGGACTTCGGCGTGGACGTCGACTGGTACACGACGCGTGAGCGCACGTACGAGGAAGTCCTGCCCTGGGACCACCTGGACTCCGGTCTCGACAAGGACTGGCTCTGGGACGACTGGCAGGACTCGCTCGACGAGACCGAGGTCGAGGACTGCCGCTGGACCCCGTGCTTCGACTGCGGCGTGTGCCCGCAGATGCAGACCGAGATCCAGATCGGCCCGACCGGCAAGAAGCTGCTTCCGCTGTCGGTAGTGAAGTAAGTGACGCACCCGAGGCCGGTGGACGGGGCGGTTGGTCCTCGACTCGCCCTGCCCACCGGCCTCGTGCATCTCTCCTTCGTCGCCGCGATGGAGGAGTTCCGCGCCGAGGGGCGCGGCGGCGATGACGACGACACCACGCTCGGCCGGACCCTGCGCGACTACGGCGACAAGTGGCACGACCCGGTGGTCTTCGAGCGCTACGTCTGCGAGGTCCGCGCCGCCGCCCGCCCCGCCGAGCCGCTCTCCGTCCCCGTCACGACCCTCTGGTACGCGGACGGGACCGACTACTTCGGCCGGCTCGCCATCCGGCATCACGTCGGCACGCGCTTCCTGCGTGAGTACGGCGGCCACATCGGCTACGACGTACGCCCCACCGCCCGCCGCCGCGGCCACGCCACGGCGATGCTGATCGACTCTCTTCCGTACGCCCGTGAACTGGGCCTGGAATCCGTCCTGGTGACCTGCGACACCGACAACACCGGTTCGCGCAAGGTGATCGAGGCCGCGGGCGGCGTCTTCGAGGACGAGCGGGGCGGAAAGCTCCGTTACTGGGTCGGTACCGGCACGCGGCCGAATTCACCGAACCAGCACCCGCACTGACGCGTCTAGGACGGCATGGACCTGGAAAAACGGCCTCCCCGGCAAGAGAGTGCGCCGGAGCCGAGGCAGGCCGAGGGATGTCTCGCGGTCGCGATCCGCATTCCGGTGCGGATCGTCGTGCTGGTGCTCGTCGTCCCGGTGCGTCTGGTGTGGGACGCGCTCGCCGCCTGCGGGCGCTTCGTGTACTTCAGAGGGCTGCGGCCGGTGGGCCGCGCGTTCGCCTGGCTGGGGCGGACGCTGATCGTGACGCCGCTGGAGTGGCTGTTCAAGGCGCTGTTCGTGTGGCCGTGGGTGGGTCTTTGGCGGTACGTGCTCGTGCCGGTCGGCCGGGGTCTCGGCTGGCTGGGGCGCGTGCTCGTCGTCGTACCCGCGATGTGGCTGTACGCCTCCGTCCTCACCCCGCTCGGGCACGGCATCGCCTGGTGTGTGCGCGGCACGGGCGCCGCGCTGGCGTGGCTGGGGCGGACACTCTTCGTGATCCCGGCCGTGTGGCTGTACCGGTCGGTGCTGACGCCGATCGGGCATGGCGTCACCTGGCTCGCGCGGGCGATCGGCGCCGGGCTCGCGGCCACGGGGCGCGGCATCGGCATCGGTGTGATGTGGCTGCTCAAGGCGCTGTTCGTGTGGCCGTGGGTGGGTCTTTGGCGGTACGTGCTCGTGCCGGTCGGCCGGGGGCTCGGCTGGCTGGGGCGCGTGCTCGTCGTCGTACCCGCGATGTGGTTGTACGAGTCCGTCCTCACCCCGCTCGGACACGGCATCGCGTGGCTGGGGCGCGGCATCGGGACCGTACTGCGCTGGATTTTTGTCGTGCCCGCCGTCGCCGTGTGGCGCTGGGTGCTGGTGCCCGTCGGGCGCGCCATCGGTGTCGTCCTGCACGAGATCGGAGCGGCGCTCGGGCACGCCTGGCGGGTGGCGGGGCATGTGTCGCGGGCCGTGTGGCGGTTCATCGGCAGGGTCCTGCGGTGGGTCTTCGTCGACCCGGTGCGGTGGGTCTACCGCACCGTCCTCACACCCGTCGGGCACGTCCTGCGCGACGGGGTCTGGCGGCCCGCCGTCCAGGCCGCGAAGGAGGCAGGACGCGCCACCCGGCAGGCCATCGCATCGGCGCGCCGCAGTGTGCGCGAGGCACGGGCCGACGTACGACGGATGCTGTTCGGGGCACCGCGCGAGCCCGAACCGGTGCCGGTGCCCGAGGCCCGGCGGGAACCACATCCGGCCGAGGCACGTACTCTAGGTAGCAGTACGACCGCACTCACGAAGGACTGAACGACACTGGGCAAGCGACAGCCCGTAGGCCCGCCGCCCGCACCCGCGGTGCAGCGCATCCGCCTGCGCTACACCAAGCGCGGCCGCCTCCGGTTCACCAGCCACCGTGACTTCCAGCGCGCCTTCGAGCGGGCGCTGCGCCGCGCCGAGGTGCCCATGGCGTACTCGGCGGGGTTCACCCCGCACCCGAAGGTGTCGTACGCCAATGCCGCACCCACCGGCACGGGCAGTGAGGCCGAATACCTGGAGATCGCACTCACCGAGCAGCGTGACCCCGACAAGCTGCGCGAGCTGCTCGACGAGTCGATGCCGGTCGGACTCGACATCATCGACGCCGTCGAGTCGCACACCTCCGGGCTCGCCGACCGGCTCACCGCGTCCATCTGGGAGCTGCGCCTCGACGGCGTGGAGCCCGTGGACGCCGAGCGGGCCGCCGAGGCCTTCCGGGCGGCTTCGAGCGTCGAGGTCCAGCGCCGCACGAAGAACGGCATGCGGACGTTCGACGCCCGCGAGGCCGTCGTGAGTCTCCAGGCGGTCGCGGCGGACGAAGCGCTTGCTCACGACACTGATAGGCCGACCGACCAGCCCTGTGCGATACTGCGGCTGGTTGTTCGGCACGTGACACCTGCCGTACGACCCGACGACGTCCTGTCCGGTCTCCGAGCTGTGGCCGACCTGGCGCCGCCGGTCCCCGCAGCGGTGACCAGGCTGGCGCAGGGGCTCCTTGACGAAGAGACCGGCACGGTGACCGACCCGCTCGCGCCCGACCGCGAGGCAGCCACCGCCCCACCTGTGAACGAAGGGGCAGCCGCTGCCGCCGCGAAGGCGTCGGCGCCGGAAGGTCCCGCGTAGGGACACGTCGTAGCGCAGCCCTCGTACTCGGGAGCCACCTGGGTCGGGCAGCGCACTGACCGAGACTTTCGCCAGGCCGTTCGCATTTGGGCGTACGGAACCGGCGAGACAGACACATAGAGCTCCCGTGCGGCGCCCACGCCCCCGGATGGCGGCCCCGCGTAGGACATAGCGAGGGCCGCGGACATCACCGGACCAGGCGCGGCGCCCGGGGGCCTGACGGGAGAACCGCCCGCATGCTTGAGCCGAACGAACCCACTGAGGGCTCGGACAACAACACCCCCAGCGACACCTTGCCGCCGCGCCGCAGGCGCCGTGCGGCGTCGCGTCCCGCGGGCCCGCCCGCGGGTACCGCCAAGGCCTCGGCGCCGGCCATACCGGCCGCCCCCGCCGCCGATGAGACCGAAGAGACCACCGACGAGGCCGTAGCGGCCGACGCGGTGGCCGAGCCCGCCCCGCGTACGCGCCGTCGCGCCACCCGCCGCGCCTCCGCACCCGCGGGTGCGCCGCAGACCGCAGAGGCCGAGGCCCCCGCCGCCGAGCCCGCGAAGACCGAGCCGGCGAAGACCGAGGACGAGGCCGAGGAGGCCGCTCCGGCCGCCGCACGTCCGCGTCGCCGTGCGACGCGCCGCGCCTCCGCACCGGCCGGTGCGCCGCAGGCCGCCGTCGAGACGCCCGCCGCCGAGCCCGCCGCCGCGCAGGACGAGGAGCCCGTGACCGCCGCCGAGCCCGAGCCGCAGCCGGAGGCCGGTGACGCCGCCCCGCGCCGCGCCCGCCGCCGCGCGACCCGCTCCACGTCCGCGCCCGCCGCCGAGGCCGCACCTGCCGCCGAGGCCGCGCCCGTGGCGGAGCCGAAGGCCGCCGAGAGCGCGGCCGCCGAGCCCGCCGAGGACGAGGCGCCCCGTGGCCGCAGGCCCCGTCGCGCCACCCGCAAGGCCGCCGCCGGTTTCTCGGCGCCCGCCCCGCAGAAGACCCGCAAGGCGCAGGCCGACGCCGACGAGGACTCCGGCCGGAAGCCCGCGCGGCCCGCCGTGGCCGTCTTCCAGGCGCCGGTGTTCGCCGAGCCGATGTTCCAGACCCCGGAGCGCGCGGCCGCCGCTGCCGCCGCCGCGCAGGCCGAGGAGCCCGTCGAGGAAGAAGAGGTCGAGGCCGAGCCCGTCGCCGCGCCCGTGGCGGAGGAGGAGACGGGACCGCGCCGTCGCCGCCGCCGTCGGGCCGCCGACGAGCAGCCCGCCGCCGAGCGCGAGCCGGCCAAGGCCGCGCCCAAGGCCGAGGAGCCTGCGGAGGAGCCCGCCGAGGCGGAGGCCGAAGCCGAGGACACCGGCGACAGCGATGACGCCGAGGACGCCGGTGAGCGCCACGGCCGCCGTCGCCGTCGTGGTGGCCGTCGCCGCCGCCGCGGTGAGTCCGCCGACGCCGAGGGCGAGCAGCAGGACACCGAGTCCGACGAGGGTGCCGAGCAGGCGGACCAGGACGCCGAGGCCGAGTCCGACGCCGAGCAGGCCGAGGAGAACGGCGCCGAGGACAACGGATCGGGTGCCGGTTCCAGCAGCAGCCGTCGCCGTCGCCGCCGTCGTCGCCGTGCCGGTGACTCCGGCGAGGCCGAGTCCGCCGCCGACGGCGACCCGGAGCGTACGGTCGTGAAGGTCCGTGAGCCGCGCAAGAAGGAAGAGCGCGAGCCCGGCACCGGCGCCGACGAGGTCCAGTCCATCAAGGGCTCGACCCGCCTCGAGGCAAAGAAGCAGCGCCGCCGCGAGGGCCGCGAGCAGGGCCGTCGCCGCGTCCCGATCATCACCGAGGCCGAGTTCCTCGCCCGTCGCGAGGCCGTCGAGCGCGTGATGGTCGTCCGCCAGAACGGCGAGCGCACCCAGATCGGCGTCCTTGAGGACAACGTGCTCGTCGAGCACTACGTAAACAAGGAGCAGGCCACCTCGTACGTCGGCAACGTCTACCTGGGCAAGGTCCAGAACGTGCTGCCGTCCATGGAGGCCGCGTTCATCGACATCGGCAAGGGCCGCAACGCGGTGCTCTACGCCGGTGAGGTCAACTTCGAGGCCCTTGGCATGGCCAACGGCCCGCGCCGCATCGAGTCGGCCCTGAAGTCCGGCCAGTCGGTCCTCGTGCAGGTCACCAAGGACCCGATCGGCCACAAGGGCGCCCGCCTGACCAGCCAGGTCTCGCTGCCGGGCCGCTACCTCGTGTACGTCCCCGAGGGCTCGATGACCGGCATCAGCCGCAAGCTGCCCGACACCGAGCGCGCGCGTCTGAAGACCATCCTTAAGAAGATCGTCCCCGAGGACGCGGGCGTCATCGTGCGCACCGCCGCCGAGGGCGCGAGCGAGGACGAGCTGCGCCGTGACGTCGAGCGTCTGCAGCAGCAGTGGGAAGAGATCCAGAAGAAGGCGAAGCAGACCTCGACGAGCTCGCCGAGCCTGCTGTACGGCGAGCCGGACATGACCGTCCGTGTCGTCCGCGACATCTTCAACGAGGACTTCTCCAAGGTCATCGTCAGCGGCGACGAGGCGTGGGACACCATCCACGGATACGTCGCGCATGTCGCGCCCGACCTGGCGGACCGCCTCTCGAAGTGGACCTCCGAGGTCGACGTCTTCGCGACGTACCGGATCGACGAGCAGCTCGCCAAGGCGCTCGACCGCAAGGTCTGGCTGCCCAGCGGCGGCTCGCTGGTGATCGACAAGACCGAGGCGATGATCGTCGTCGACGTCAACACCGGCAAGTTCACCGGCCAGGGCGGCAACCTCGAAGAGACCGTGACGAGGAACAACCTCGAAGCGGCCGAGGAGATCGTGCGCCAGCTGCGCCTGCGCGACCTGGGCGGCATCGTCGTCATCGACTTCATCGACATGGTCCTGGAGTCCAACCGGGACCTGGTCCTGCGGCGGCTGCTCGAATGCCTGGGCCGCGACCGTACGAAGCACCAGGTCGCCGAGGTCACCTCGCTGGGTCTCGTCCAGATGACCCGTAAGCGCGTCGGCCAGGGCCTCCTGGAGTCCTTCTCGGAGACCTGCGTCCACTGCAACGGCCGTGGCGTGATCGTGCACATGGAGCAGCCGACCTCCGCCGGTGGCGGCGGCAAGCGCAAGAAGCGCGGGCGCGGCGGCTCCGAGCAGCAGGACCACGCTCACGAGCACGAGGCCGTGGAGAGCACCGAGAGCGTCGAGACCGAGGCCGAGGTCGCCGCGGAGGTCGCCGCCCCGGTGGCGCTCCCCGAGCCGGAGTTCGTGCCCGACGAGGAGCTCTACAGCAGCGCGCACGAGGCCGAGGCCGCCGCTTCCCGTGGCCGTTCGCGGCGCCGGGCGACCCGGCGTGCGTCGGCTCCGGCCGGTGCCCCGAAGGCGGAGACCGCTCCCAGGTCGGAGCGGCGTGGCAGGTCGAAGGCCGCCAAGGCCGAGGCAGCGGCCGAGGCCGTGGCCGAGGTCGAGGTCGCTCCGGAGGCCGAGGCCCCCGTGGTCGAGGCCCCGGTCGTGGAAGCCCCGGTCGTCGAGGCCGAGGCACCTGCCGATGACGCCGCCCCGAAGGGACGTACGCGCCGTCGTGCGACCCGCAAGGCGACCTCGCCGGCCGGTTCGCCGAAGACCGCGCAGAGCGCCGAGCCGGAGGCCGCCGAGGTGATCGTCACCGAGGCGCCCAAGGCCGAGCCGGTCGCTGAGCCGGCCCCCGAGCCGGTCGTCGCCGAGGCCCCCGCCGACGCCGCCCCGGCCCGTCCGCGCCGCCGTGCGGTGCGCAAGGCCACGGCGCCGACCGCGTCCGAGGACGCTGCCTTCCTGGTCGTCCCGGCGCCGGAGAAGGCCGCTGAGAAGGCCGCCGAGAAGCCTGCCGAGCAGGTGGAGGCCGAGGCCCCCGCCGAGGAAGCGGCTCCGGCCAAGAAGGCGGCGCGCAAGACGGCCAAGAAGGCGACCGCGAAGAAGGCCGCCACCAAGAAGACCGCGGCCAAGAAGACGGCCGCCAAGAAGACGACGGCCAAGAAGGCGACGAAGAAGACCGCCGCGGCGGAGCAGACGCCGTCCGGTGTCAACGCCTCCGCGGGCGACGAGGGCTGACCCTCCGTCACGGTCCGCACGTACGCATGACCTTGTGCCCCCGGCACGGCGCATTCCGCCGAGCCGGGGGCACAGGCGTTCCCGCACGTCGCACAGGGTGGACGGACCTTCGTACGTAAGATCACTGAAGCGTCACGGCAGCCGCGTTCGTACCCCCGCCCTCTTGGAGCGCGGTGAAGTACCTGTAAAACTCATGCGGTTGATGAAGGAACACGCGAACGTGACGTTTGGGGAAACGTCGGGTTCGTGAAAGGGGAGGGGACCGCCGATGGCGCACAAGCGCCTGAGAGGCACGGGACGTCACCGTGCCGTGAAGCAGATCAAGGGCGGACGCCAGGCCGTCGCGCTGGCCACCGTCCTTTCGGCGGCGGGGATCCAGACCGTCAGCGCCATGGGCACGGCGGCCGCGGACACGCCGATGTGGACCGAGGGCCCGATCTTCAACGATCCGCTGGGCAGCACCGACGAGCAGTACGCGATCCGCACCCGCCTGATCGAGCTGACGAACTCCGCGGTGCCCGGCTCGACGATCAAGGTCGCGGTCTACCACGTATGGGAGGCCTCGGTCGTGGACGCGCTCGTGGCCGCCAAGGACCGCGGCGTCCGCGTACAGATCCTGCTCGACGAGTCGAGCAGGAGCGACCGCCCGGCGAACACGTCCTACAGCACGCTCGCCGCGGCGCTCGGCACCGACAAGAGCAAGCCGTCCTTCGTATCGCTCTGCCCGGCGGGCAAGTCCTGCCTGGGCGATCCCAAGTACGGCCAGTCGATCATGCACAACAAGTTCTGGCTGTTCTCGGAGGTCGAGGGGGCCAGGGACGTCGTCGTACAGACCACGTCGAACGCCACGCCGTCGGCGCACACGAAGTTCTTCAACGACGCGCTGGTGCTCCCGGACAACCCGACCATGTACGACGCGTACGCCGACTACTTCACCGACATGCTCGGCAAGGACTGGCGGAACTGGGACTACCGCACGGTCAGCAGCGGCCTCTACAAGGCGTACTTCTTCCCGCGCGCCGGCACGGTCAACGAGACCGACACGATGTACTCGGTCCTGAACAACGTGCAGTGCAATTACAAGGACGCGGCCGGGGTCACCCGGCACACCAAGGTCCGCGCCTCGATATTCAAGATCACCCGGCAGCAGATCGCCGACAAGCTCGTCTCCCTGAAGAAGGCCGGCTGCTCGGTGAGCATCGTCTACGCCGAGACCGACAGCGCCAAGAGCCAGGGCGGCACGCCCGGCACCTGGGAGGCGCTGCACAAGTCCGGCGGGCCTTCCGTGCGCTGCTTCAACGACGACCGGGACCCGCTGAACCCCGGCACCAAGCTCGTGACGCCCTACATCATCCACTCGAAGTACCTGCTCATCGACGGCGTGTACGACGGCAAGCGGAACAAGCTCTCCTTCACCGGCTCGCAGAACTACACGGCGCCCGCCCTGCGCGAGAACGACGAGGCGATCGTCAAGGTCGACGACGACTCGGTGCACGACGCGTACCGCTCGCACTTCGACCACGTACGCACCATCGCCTGGCCGGGCAGCGCCGACACCACCGACCTGTGCAAGGGCGTCAAGCCGCTGCCGCCGGACGGTGAGAAGACGACGACGTGAGGGGCGGTACGGGGCCGGTTTGACCCTTCCGGGCGGGCCCCGTAACCTTGACCGTCGGCGTGTTCCTATGCACCGCCACCCCCTGTAAACCTTTTCCTCCCGGCTTCGGGCTCGGGAGAGGCCGCCCGCTTTCGTGGGCGGCTGGACTGCGGGGGCACCGTTCCGAGCGAAAGAGAGATCCGCGTGTACGCCATCGTGCGCAGCGGTGGTCGCCAGCACAAGGTTGCTGTCGACGACATCGTTGAGGTTGACAAGATTCCCACCGCCAAGGTTGGCGACACGGTCGAGCTCTCGACCCTGCTCGTTGTCGACGGCGACGCCGTGACGAGCGACCCGTGGGTGCTTGCCGGTATCAAGGTCACGGCCGAGGTCGTGGACCACCACAAGGGCGCGAAGATCGACATCCTTCGCTACAAGAACAAGACCGGCTACCGCCGTCGCCAGGGTCACCGCCAGCAGTACACGGCGATCAAGGTCACCGGTATCCCCACGGCTGCGAAGTAAGGGACTGAGACAAGATGGCACACAAGAAGGGCGCATCGTCCACTCGGAACGGGCGCGATTCCAATGCTCAGCGGCTCGGTGTGAAGCGCTTCGGCGGTCAGACCGTCAACGCCGGTGAGATCCTGGTCCGCCAGCGCGGCACCCACTTCCACCCGGGCACGGGCGTCGGCCGCGGCAAGGACGACACCCTGTTCGCGCTGGACGCCGGTGCGGTGGAGTTCGGTACCCACCGTGGCCGCAAGGTCGTGAACATCGTTCCGGTCGCCTGAAACAGGCTTCTGTAGAACACGTTCTTCGCGAGGCGGACCTCACTTCCCGTACGGACTCCGTACGGGAAGCGGGTCCGCCTTTCGCGTGTTACACCTAGGGCATTTCGCCCTTGACATTCCGTACGTTTCTGGAGGCACATCCCATGACCACCTTCGTGGACCGCGTCGAGCTGCATGTCGCCGCGGGTAGCGGGGGCCACGGCTGTGCCTCCGTCCACCGTGAGAAGTTCAAGCCGCTCGGCGGCCCTGACGGTGGCAACGGCGGCCGTGGCGGTGACGTGATCCTGGTCGTCGACCAGTCGGTCACCACGCTGCTCGACTACCACCACTCGCCGCACCGCAAGGCCACCAACGGCATGCCCGGCGCCGGCGACAACCGCTCCGGCAAGGACGGCCAGGACCTCGTCCTGCCCGTGCCGGACGGCACCGTCATCCTCGACAAGGACGGCAACGTCCTCGCCGACCTGGTCGGCCAGGGCACGACGTACGTCGCGTCGCAGGGCGGCCGCGGCGGCCTCGGCAACGCGGCGCTCGCCTCGGCCCGCCGCAAGGCGCCGGGCTTCGCGCTGCTCGGTGAGCCGGGCGACGCGGGTGATGTCGTCCTGGAGCTCAAGACCGTCGCCGATGTCGCCCTCGTGGGTTACCCGAGCGCCGGCAAGTCCTCGCTGATCTCGGTCCTGAGCGCGGCCAAGCCGAAGATCGCGGACTACCCGTTCACGACGCTGGTCCCCAACCTCGGTGTGGTGACGGCCGGTGCGACCGTCTACACGATCGCCGACGTGCCCGGTCTGATCCCGGGCGCAAGCCAGGGCAAGGGCCTCGGCCTGGAGTTCCTGCGGCACGTCGAGCGGTGCAGCGTCCTGGTGCACGTCCTGGACACGGCGACCCTGGAGTCCGACCGTGACCCCGTCTCCGACCTCGACATCATCGAGGAGGAGCTGCGCCAGTACGGCGCGGGCCTGGAGAACCGTCCGCGCATCGTCGTCCTGAACAAGATCGACGTACCCGACGGACAGGACCTCGCGGAGATGGTCCGGCCCGACCTGGAGGCGCGCGGCTACCGCGTCTTCGAGGTGTCGGCGGTCGCCCACAAGGGCCTCAAGGAGCTGTCGTACGCGCTCGCCGAGGTGGTGGGCGCGGCCCGTGCGGCGAAGCCGAAGGAAGAGGCGACCCGCATCGTCATCCGGCCCAAGGCCGTGGACGACACGGGCTTCACCGTCACGCTCGGCGACGACGGCATCTACCGCGTGCGCGGCGAGAAGCCGGAGCGCTGGGTGCGCCAGACCGACTTCAACAACGACGAGGCCGTCGGCTACCTCGCGGACCGGCTGAACCGGCTCGGCGTCGAGGAAGCGCTGATGAAGGCGGGCGCGCGCACGGGCGACGGCGTCGCCATCGGCCCCGAGGAGAACGCGGTCGTCTTCGACTGGGAGCCGTCGGTCATGGCGGGCGCGGAGATGCTGGGCCGGCGTGGCGAGGACCACCGCCTGGAGGCGCCCCGTCCTGCCGCGCAGCGCCGCAAGGACCGGGACGCGGATCGGGATGACGCGGATGCGGAGTACGACGACTTCGAGCCGTTCTAGGCGGGAGCCGCGCCCCGTAGGGGCGCGGGGAACTGCGCGACAAGCCACGACGCACCCGCAGTCATGAACGTGAGAAGGGCCCCCGGAGCAAAAGCTCCGGGGGCCCTTCTCACGACCGGACGGTACTTACGCCGTCACAGAGTCCTCAGCACCGTTCTGCTCAGGAGTCGCCTCGGACTCCATTTCCTCCGCCGCGTCCTCCGCGGCCCGCTGGCCGGGGATTTCCGCGTCGATGCGGGTGGCCATCCGGAGCCGTCGCTCGTCGGCCTTGGCCGACAGGGCGAGCGTCGCCTCGTTGAAGCGGACCAGGGACGGCGGGTCCGAGGGGCCGAGGAGGTGCTCCTTGAGGGCGGCACGGGAGTCGGCGTGGATGTCCTTCTCCGGGGAGCGGACGGACTCCATCAGGGCCGGGACGTCCTCGGCGGTCGGCGTGAGGATCGCCGCGGCGCTCACCGTCGGGAAGCTCGTGCGGAAGTCCGCCTCGGACATGCCGGACGTGTTGGCGACGGCGTACGGCTTCTCGCTGAACAGCCAGTCCGAGACCACCGAGGAGACATCGCTGATCAGCAGGTCGGCCTGGTTGAAGCAGGAGAAGATCGCCGGACGCGCGGTCGTGATGATCTGGTGCTCCCACTCGGGGAACGAGGCCCAGTACGCCGCCTCCCAGGCCGCCGTCGCCTCGGCGACCGCGGTCTGCTGGTCACCGTCGGGCGTGCCCTGGAGCATCATCCGCTCCATCTCGTCCACGCCCTTGCGGAACGCGGTCGAGGTCAGCCTGTCGAGCTCCGCGGCACGCAGTTCGAGCTCGGCCGCGGCCTCCGGGCCGGGGCGGGAGCCGGAACGCCGGGCGGCGGCGTCGCGGATCATCGCCTTGATGCGCTCGTTGGCGGCGCCCGCGCGCGGGTCCTGCGAGCCGGTCATCGGGTGCGGCTTGTAGATGAGGCGTACGCCGTCGTCGGCGAGGAGGTTCCGGACGATGTTCTCGCCCGCGAGGGTCACCGACGTGTTGCCGGGGTTGCCGTCCCAGCCCTCCCAGGTGGGGGCGTACAGAACGGTCGAGTACGTGCCCTGGGGGGCGCCCGTGTACGGCAGGATCGGGGACAGCTGGGGGCGGCCGACCTCGACCACGTCCTTGTCCTCGACGCCGACGTCGGCGGCCTGGTAGCGGTCGCGGGCGGCGGGGCCCGCCACCCACACCTCGTCGTACGCCTTCGCGTACGGGTTGCAGGAGGACAGCTTGTCGCTCTCGCCGTGGTTGATGAAGGCGTGCTTGATCGTGGGGATGCGCAGGACCTGCGAGGTCTTCGCGGCGTTCGCCGGGTGCAGCATCATCTTCAGCGTCGAGGTCTCCAGGGAGAACATCGTCGCGACCTTCGGGAAGCAGATGATCGGGACGTCCGTCGCGTCGATCTTCTGCACCATGAACCGCTCACGCAGCACGATCAGCGGGTTGCCGTCGAGCCGGGAGAGCGTGGAGAGCCACATGTTGGCCTGGTACGCGGACGTCGTGCCGCCGGAGAAGTACATGGCGACGGTCGGCTGGTACTCGGCCAGCCACTCGTCGAGCCACTCCATGACCCGCTGGTCGTTCTTCGCGCGCTTCTTGGGAAGCAGCCAGGTGGCGAGGTAGATCGCGCCGATGCCCATCATGGCGATGGAGAGGCCGAGGCCGATGCCGCCCCAGTAGGCGTCCGTCGTGGCGGCGGTGATCACCAGGCCGACCGTGGTGGGGATCGAGAACGTCAGGAGGCGGTGTGCCTGGCGGCGGGCCAGGATCCGCGGAGGGGCCGCGGTCAGGTGCAGCGCGGAGGCGTCGATGTTCCGCGTGACGATCGGCAGCTGGCGGGTGCGGCGCACCAGTATGGCGGTGGCCTGGCAGCCGAAGTGCAGGAAGTAGAAGGCGAGCAGCGAGATCGTCAGCGGCGACTGCTCGGCCAGCGGCTCGATGCCGTCGATGCGCAGCAGGCCGACCAGGATCAGCATGTCGCGCAGGAGCTGCCGCACCGTGACGTCGAAGCGGATCTTGCCAAGGAGGGAGAGGAGCCCCGGCTGCTTGTACTGCAGATAGACGTCGAGCGCGAGGTTCGCTGCCGACGCGGCGACGAACACCGGGACATACGGGACCAGCGCGCTGACGAGCTGGGCCGTGAAGAGCGCGAACATCGAGAACAGCGCGGAGAGCTGTGCGATGCGGCGTGGGGCGAGTCCGGCAGAGGGCACGGGCTTGGGCTCCTGGCGGGGGATCGGGGCGATCGGGGGGATCGGATGGGGGAGGTCGACCACTGACCGTATGACGTGCGGCGGCTCTGTAGCAATCTTCCGTGACCACAATCACCGGATAAAGGGGCAAAGGTAACGGAACCCGAAGGGCTTGATTCCCCTCAGGGGCGGGGGTCCGCCCTTCGGAATGGGCGGGCACCGGCTGTCCGCACTCGCGTAGATTGCAGGTCCAAGCGCGCAGGGACCATTTGGGGTAGACGTGGCAGGGGCAAGGCAGGGCATCGCAGAGGCCCACAGGGTCGTCGTCAAGGTCGGGTCCTCGTCCCTGACCACCGCGGCGGGAGGTCTGGACGCCGACCGTGTCGACGCCCTCGTCGACGTGCTCGCCAAGAGCCGCAGCGGCGGCGAGCGCGAGATCGTGCTCGTCTCGTCCGGCGCCATCGCCGCCGGCCTGTCGCCGCTGGGGCTTCGCAGGCGGCCCAAGGACCTCGCGCGGCAGCAGGCGGCCGCCAGCGTCGGCCAAGGCCTTCTCGTGGCCCGCTACACCGCTTCCTTCGCGCGTTACGGCGTACGCGTCGGGCAGGTGCTCCTCACCTCCGACGACATGGCGCGGCGCGCGCACCACCGCAACGCCTCGCGCACCCTCGACCAGCTCCTGGCGATGGGCGCGCTGCCCGTGGTGAACGAGAACGACACCGTGGCGACCGACGAGATCCGCTTCGGCGACAACGACCGGCTCGCCGCCCTCGTCGCCCATCTGGTCCGCGCCGACCTGCTGGTGCTGCTCTCCGACGTGGACGGCCTCTACGACGGTGACCCGGCCAGGCCGGGCACCTCCCGGCTCTCCGAGGTCACAGGGCCCGCCGACATGGCGCACGTCCAGATCGGCAGCGCGGGCAAGGCGGGCGTCGGCACCGGCGGCATGGTCACCAAGGTCGAGGCTGCGGGGATCGCCGCGGCCGCCGGGATCCCGGTGGTCCTGACCTCCGCGAGCCAGGCCGCGGACGCCCTCGCGGGCCGCGACACGGGGACGTACTTCCACCGCACGGGACGCCGCTCCGCCGACCGTCTCCTGTGGCTGCAGCACGCATCCGAGCCGCAGGGCGCGCTCACTCTCGACGAGGGGGCGGTGCGCGCGGTGGTCGAGGGGCGCAAGTCGCTGCTGCCCGCCGGCATCGCTGCCGTCGAGGGCGACTTCTCCGCGGGCGACCCGGTGGAGCTGCGGGACGCCGGGGGGCGAGCCGTGGCGCGCGGCCTGGTGAACTTCGACGCCAAGGAGCTGCCGCAGCTGCTCGGACGTTCCACGCGGGAGCTCGCGCGGGAGCTCGGACCGGCGTACGAGCGGGAGGTCGTGCACCGCGACGACCTGGTCCTGCTGCACCACTAGCCCCTCGCGAGCCCCCCCGGGCGGTCCGTGGTTCCGCCGTACCAGCAGCCACAGAAGCCTCCGGGGGCCTCGGCCGAAAACAGGCGCGAACGCCCCGCGCCGACCGGCCCCTGCGAGGTGAAACTCCCCAAAACCGCCCCGCGGGGGCGCTTGGCCTGCTCAACTTTGTTCCAGACACTTCCGCACGACCGTTGCGTATCGGCACCACCATTGAGTAAAGGAGGCCGTCGTGAGACGAGTGCGCCCAGGGGCGGCGTCCCGCGGGTCGGCCGAGCGGGCCCTGACGAGCGTCGCCGCGGGGGCGACGTACGCAGGTGGCACGCGAGCGGCGGGCGAGAGGGACGGGACGGATGAGCGGCCCGAGACGGACGAGAGGGAGGGCGAGACGGTGGAGGCGCCCCGTCTGTGGCACGTCACGCTGAGCGTCTCGGGAGCCGAGGCCCCCCTCAAGGAGGTCCGACGCGGCCTCGAACAACTCGCCCACGACCATCCCTTTCTGCTGACCAGCAGGTACGCGCCCGACCACGCGGAGATCCGCTACTGGGAAGAGGCCAGGGACCTGCACGACGCGGCCGCCGTCGCGCTGCGCCTCTGGGGCGAGCACCGGCAGAGCGCGCAGCTCCCGCCGTGGGAGATCGTGGGGCTCGAAGTGATCGACCGCGACACCTACCACCAGCGGATCGCGGAAGGGTACGGCCCGCTGCCCGCGACCCCGGTGGGCGTCCACCCTTTTTGAGCCGTCGTGGGCTCGAGCCGTCGTGAGCACCGTGGTCTCGGCTGCTGAAACGAGGGGTGGACCGCGCCCGCCGCGCATTACCCTGCGGGCATGACGTCCCTCTCGCCCGTCTCGCCCTACGACAACCTCTCGCCGGTCGCCCAGGCCGCCTACCGCGCCCGCGGCGCCGCCGCCACGCTCGCGCCACTGCCGCGCGCCGCCAAGGACGACGCGCTGCTCGCGATCGCCGACGCGCTCGAGGTGCGCACCGCCGAGATCGTCGAGGCCAACGGCAAGGACACCACGCGCGCGCGCGAGGCCGGCACCAGCGAGTCGATCGTCGACCGGCTCACGCTCACCCCGGAGCGGGTCCGCGCCATCGCCGCCGACGTGCGCGACGTGGCCGCGCTGCCCGACCCGGTCGGCGAGGTCGTCCGCGGCTCGACGCTCCCCAACGGCATCGACCTGCGCCAGGTCCGCGTCCCGCTCGGCGTCGTCGGGATCATCTACGAGGCCCGTCCGAACGTCACCGTGGACGCGGCCGCCCTCTGCCTCAAGTCCGGCAACGCGGTGCTGCTGCGCGGCTCGTCATCGGCGTACGAGTCGAACACGGCGCTCGTGCGGGTGCTGCGCGACGCGGTGCACGGCGCCGGACTTCCCGCCGACGCCGTCCAGCTCGTCCCGGGTGAAAGCCGAGACTCCGTACGGGAGTTGATGCGCGCCCGCGGCCTCGTCGACGTGCTCATCCCGCGCGGCGGCGCCTCGTTGATCAAGACCGTCGTCGAGGAGTCCATCGTCCCGGTCATCGAGACCGGCACCGGCAACTGCCATGTCTACGTGGACGCGAAGGCCGACATCGACATGGCCGTCGACATCCTGATCAACTCCAAGGCGCAGCGCCCCAGCGTCTGCAACGCCGCCGAGACGCTGCTCGTGCACGCGGACATCGCCGACGCGTTCCTGCCGCGCGCCCTGGACGCGCTGGCCGATGCGGGCGTCACCGTGCACGCGGACGAGCGTGTGCTCACCTACGCCGACGCGTCCAAGGCCACCGTCGTGCCGGCGACCACCGAGGACTGGGAGACCGAGTACCTCTCGTACGACATCGCTGCGGGCATCGTCGACTCCCTGGAGCAGGCCGTCGAGCACATCCGGCTGTGGACCTCGGGGCACACGGAGGCCATCGTCACCACCTCGCAGCAGGCCGCGCGCCGCTTCACGCAGCTCGTGGACTCCACGACGGTCGCCGTGAACGCCTCCACGCGCTTCACGGACGGCGGCCAGTTCGGCTTCGGCGCCGAGATCGGCATCTCCACGCAGAAGCTGCACGCCCGTGGGCCGATGGGGCTGCCCGAGCTGACCTCGACGAAGTACATCGTCACCGGCGACGGCCACATCCGCTGAAGCCGCCCCCGCGGAGCATCGGCTGAATTCCCGTACCGCCTGCCCAGATTGCCCCTTCCGGGGCTACGCTGGAAGGGTGCCGGAGGACGTGGGGGGCACGCCGTCGTTTCCTGACGGCGGGGAGCCCGACGACGACCGCGACCGCGGGGGTGCGGACGAAGAGTTCGCCTCCGTGGTCTTCGACGAGGACTTCGTCAAGGCCGCCGAGGTCCATGAACCGACCGCGGTGGAGCGGCTGTTGGCCGCCGCCCAGGCGCGCGCCGAGGCCTCCGAGGCCGAGGCCCGCCGGGCCCGCACCCGTGGTCCAGGACGCGAATCGCCGGACGACGACTTCTATGAAGACGGCTTCGGCCCGGACGACGGCGGAGAGTTCGGCCACGACCCCGACCTCGACGACGTCTACGACCGTGACTTCGCGCAGGACGGCTACGGCCGGCCTGGCGGCTACACCGGCCAGGCCCGCTGGCACCGCCCCGTCGCCTGGATGCTCGCCCTCCTGATGGGCATCGGCATGGTCGCGCTCGCCTTCACCGCGGTCTACCGAGGAGCCTCGTCGGGCCGCCAGGACCGCATCCCGCCGCCCGTATCGACGGAGCCATCGGCCTCCGCGGAGTACGGCCAGCCGCCCGTCTCGGCGGCGCCGCGCACCCCGTAGGAACTTGTCAGAAGTTGTCGCGCACCAGCGCGTTTACCTGACAGCCAGGAGACCTACCCTGAAAGTATGGCCGGGCCAGGAGAACCACCTGAGGGGACACCCGAGGGCGCTCCCGCCGGTGGCGAGGACGAGTACCGATCCGTCGTCTTCGACGAGTCGTTCGTCCGCGCCGCACGGCTCCAGGAGTACTCCGCGCAGGAGCGCATGGGTGATCACGCACGTGCGGTGCGCCGCCGCCCCGCCGCGGCCCGCAGGAACTACTCGAAGCAGGCCGTGATCCTCGTCCTGCTGATCGCCGTCGCCTTCGGCACCGCGATCTACATGGGCGTACGCCACCCGTATCAGGCCCCGGTCGCGCAGCGCCCCGAACCGCTGCGGATGACGGTCATACCGCTCGCCCCGCAGGGAGTCGTGCCCGGCGCCGAGAAGCCCGCCGAGCTGTACGCGCACAGCCCCGCCGCGCAGTTCCGGGTGGGCGCGTCCGGCATCAACCTGCCCTCGTCGCGCGGCACTTCACACTTCTCGGACGGTCAGGTCATGACCGCCCTGACCACCGCCAAGGACTATCTCGTCGAGTCCTCGCTCGACCCGGACGTGCTCACCGGCGGCACCGTGCGGTCCGCGCGGATCCTGCTCGACCCGCAGCAGCTCGACCAGTTCGACCAGAGCTTCGCCCACCCCGCCGCGGACGGGCGGCACGCGCCCACCGGCTGGCTGGTGCGGTTCGACCCGACGAAGGTCGCCCTGGCCTCGCCCGGCATCCGCGTCCAGGGCTCGCTGCACGCCACCGAGACCGACAAGAACACCCTCGAGGTGACCTCGGACCACACCTTCGTCTACGCCCTGCGGCCCGTCGGCAAGGAGGCCAAGGACGCCGAGGACGAGCACGCCAAGGCCTCGCTGTTCACCGTCCGCCGCGAGCTGCAGTTCCGCTTCGACCGCGACGACCTGCGGATGCGCCAGACCGAGCTGATCGTCTCGTACACGCAGGCAGGACCGCTCACCTGCTCCGCGGACGCCGCGAACCAGCTGCGCCCGCTGCTCGCCGGGCAGAAGGCGAAGGCAGGCGGCCCCGCGGGCACCGATCCGTACGCGACGGGGGATGCCACGGCGCTGTGCGGGTCGCTCGCGGCGACCGCCCAGCCTTCGCTGTGAGGGGTGGCTGTGAGGGCTACTTGTCCTCGGTGGGGCCGCGGTCCTGCCCGCTCTGCCCGCCTTGCCCGCCGCCCCCGGTGAACTTCCCGCGCAGCTTGCCGCCCAGGTCGCCCGCGCCGCCCGCGATGTCGTTGACCAGCTTCATCAGCGGGTCCTTGCTCTGCCGCACGTCGTCCGCGTAGCTGGATGCGGACTGGCGGAAGGAGTCCGAGACCGAGGTGTCCTTGTCCTCGTCGCGGCGCGGGTAGTGGCCGTCCATGATCCGCTGGTAGTCGCGGGTCTCGGCCCACTTCTTCAGCTCGGCGGCGCGCACGGTGGTGAAGGGGTGCGTACGCGGCAGCATGTTCAGGATCTTCAGTACGGAGTCGCGCAGGTCGCCCCCGGCCTCGTACTCCGCGGCCTGCTCCAGGAACGCGTCCACGTTCATCTCGTGCAGGTGGTTGCCGCCCGCGATCTTCATCAGGCCGCGCATCGACGCTTTGAGGTCCTGGCCCACCAGGAGCCCCGCGCGGTCCGCCGACAGCTCGGACTTGCGGAACCACTCGCGCAGGGCGGTGACGATCGCCATGATCGCCACATTGCCGAGCGGGATCCACGCCACCTTGAGCGCGAGGTTGGTGAGGAAGAGCAGTATCGTCCGGTACACCGAGTGGCCGGACAGCGCGTGCCCCACCTCGTGGCCGATGACCGCCCGCATCTCCTCCTCGTCGAGCAGCTCGACCAGGCCCGTGGTCACCACGATGATCGGCTCGTCGAGGCCGATGCACATCGCGTTCGGGTTCGGGTCCTGGTTCACGTACATCGGCGGGACCTTCTCCAGGTCCAGGATGTAACAGGCGTCCCGCAGCATGGTGTTGAGGTGCGCGAACTGTGCGTCGGAGACCCGTACGGAGTCCGAAAGGAAGAGCAGCCGCAGGCTCCGCTCGGGGAGCAGCCCGCTGAGGGCCTTGAAGACCGTGTCGAAGCCGCTGAGCTTGCGCAGGGCCACCAGGGCCGAGCGGTCCGCCGGGTGTTCGTACGCCCGTGACGAGATGCCGGGGAAGCGCCTGCGCTGCCGGCTCGGCACGTTCTCGTGACCGCTGTCTTCTTGGCCGCCGTTCGCGTGGCCGTGGTCGTTGTCGTCGGTCATGCCCCATCCCCCATGCTCGTCCAGTCATGCCCCCGAGGTGGGTCCCAGCGTAGGCGGAGTTACCGTGACAGGGCAGCACAGCGAATGGAGTCGTCCGTCATGTCGTCCGTCATGGAGCACAGCGCCGCAGCCCACCACTGGGTCACGGAGGCGGCAGACCTGGCCGCCAAGGAGCAGGGGGCGGGCAATCTGCTCCGCGTTGTGCTGATCGTCATGGTCGTCGGCTGTGTCCTGGTGGGGTGGTTCCTGCTCCGGGGATACAAGCAGGGTCAGGACGAGGTCCCGGGCGAGAGTCAGGGCGAGGAGCGCGCCGAGCGGGACGGCTGAGTCGGCGTGAGCTCCGCCGTGGCCCCCGCATACGATGGCCCGGAAGTCTTTATGTCCATCCCACCCCCGGATAGGTCCTGCCTGAGATGAGCCTCCACAGCACCGCCGCCCAGCTGGTCACTCTCGCCTCCGAGGGCGGCGAGCACGGCGGCAACCACGAAAGCCTCAACCCTCTCATCACCGGCGGCGGCGCGTTCGTCGCGCTGCTCCTGCTCCTGTGGATCACCACGCGCTTCAACCGGGACCGCTGAGCGGTCCCGCTGAACGGACGCTGAAACGGAGCCCGTCCGCCGGGCCGGTAGGGTCTGCACGCATGGGAGAGCAGGACATGCCTACCGGTCCCGGTACCGGCCCGGCCAGCAAGGGCAAGCGTCGCCTGGGCGTCATGGGCGGAACGTTTGACCCGATCCACCACGGACACCTGGTGGCGGCCCAGGAGGTCGCCGCGCAGTTCCACCTCGACGAGGTGGTGTTCGTGCCGACCGGGCAGCCGTGGCAGAAGAGCGACAAGGTGGTGTCCCCGGCCGAGGACCGCTATCTGATGACGGTCATCGCGACTGCCGAGAACCCCCAGTTCTCGGTGAGCCGCATCGACATCGACCGCGGCGGACCGACGTACACCACGGACACGCTGCGCGATCTGCGCACGCTCAACCCGGACACGGACCTCTTCTTCATCACGGGCGCCGACGCCCTCGGCCAGATCCTGACCTGGCGCTACACGGAGGAGCTCTTCTCCCTGGCGCACTTCATCGGGGTCACCCGGCCCGGCCACACACTGGCCGACCCCGGACTTCCCGAAGGCGGCGTCTCCCTTGTGGAGGTGCCCGCTCTCGCCATCTCGTCCACGGACTGCCGTGCACGGGTCGCCAAGGGGGACCCCGTCTGGTACCTGGTGCCGGACGGTGTGGTGCGTTATATCGACAAGCGCGAGCTGTACCGCGGCGACTGAGCCGAGAGGGGCACCGGTGAACGACCGACAGTACGACCCGTACGCGGGCGGCGACCCGTATGCGGGCGAGTACGCGGCTGACCAGTACCAGGTCGTCGGGTACGACGAGTACGGGCAGCCGGTGTACCAGCAGGTGCAGCCCTCGGCTTCGTACGACCAGTACGGGGCTCAGCAGCAACAGGCTCCGCGGCAACAGCAGCAACAGCAGCCGCAGCAGCCGCAGGGCTACGGCTACGACCCGTACGCGACGGGGCAGCAGCCTCCCGTGCCGCCGTACGACTCCGGGGCGTACGACACCGGTTCGTACCCGCCGTACGGCCAGCAGCAGGCGCCGCAGCAGCAACCGCAGCAGGCCCCCCAGCAGACCCAGACCGGCTGGATCCCGCAGCAGCAACAGCCTCCGCGGCAGCCCCCGGAGGCCGTACCGCCGCAGCCGCAGCCGCAGCCGCGGCGGCCGGCGCCCGAGCGTGAACGCGAGCGTGCGTACGAGACGCAGCAGTTCTCGTTCATCGAGGAGCCGGACGAGGAATCCGAAGACGTCATCGACTGGCTGAAGTTCACCGAGAGCCGCACCGAGCGGCGCGAGGAGGCCAAGCGGCGCGGGCGTTCCCGGGTCGTCGCGCTGATCGTGGTGTTCGCGCTCGTCATCGCGGGCGGCGTCGGCTACCTCTGGTACGCGGGCAAGCTGCCCGGTCTCTCGGACGACAAGACCGGTGGCGGCGGCGCCGCGGCAGGACCGCAGAACCGCGACGTGATCGTCGTCCACCTGCACAACACCAAGGGCGGCGGCACCTCCACCGCGCTCCTGGTGAACAACACCACCGCCAAGCGCGGCACCACCGTGCTGCTGCCCAACTCCCTCTCCGTGACGGACGACGACGGTACGGGGACGACCCTGGGCAAGTCGGTCGACGACGACGGCTCGACCGGCACGCGCGAGTCGATCGACGCGCTGCTCGGCACCCAGGTCGAGGGCACCTGGCGCCTCGACACCCCCTACCTGAACAACCTCGTCGAGCTCGTCGGCAACATCGACATCGACACGAACGCCAATGTCCCCGACCCCAAGGCGAAGAAGGGCGAGGCCCCGCTCGTCAAGAAGGGCGAGCAGCAGACCCTGAGCGGCCCGATGGCCGTCGCGTACGCCACCTACCGGGCGTCCGGCGAGTCCGAGACGGACCAGCTCGGCCGGTTCGGCGCGGTCATGCAGGGCGTCCTGCGGAAGCTGTCATCCGACCCGCAGGCCGCGACGACCACCGTGCAGTCGCTCGCCCAGATCCTGGACCCCTCGCTCAAGGAGAAGGACCTGGGCGCCTTCCTCGCCAAGCTCGCCGACCGCGCCAAGGGCGGCGACTACGCCACCCAGCTGCTCCCGGTCCAGCAGGACGGGACGCTGTCGGAGAAGACCGGCGAGAGCGTGGTCGAGAACGTCCTGGGCGGCGCGGTCAAGAGCCCGGACAAGGACGCGGCCGTGCGGGTCGGCGTCAAGAACGCCTCCGGGACCAAGGGCGCGGGACAGGACGCACGGATCTCCCTGGTCAACGGCGGTTACACCTTCGTCGACAGTGGCGCGGGCTCGGTCGCCCAGGCGGCGTCGCAGGTCACGTACGCCGACACGGCCAAGAAGACGCAGGCCGCCGAGGTCGCCAAGACCCTCGGCCTGCCGGAGAGCGCGGTCCGCAAGGGCAAGACCGCACCGAACGCGGATGTCTCGGTGGTGCTCGGCCAGGACTACAAGACGGGCTGAGACGAGCGCTGTCCGCTGCGTCGCCCCGGCCGGGAACACCGCCGGGGTGACGCAGCAGACAGGGTGATCGAAAAAACGCCGGGGGTGCTGTCGGCGGTCCGTGAGACCCTTGGTGAGGTATTGCCCTCCGAAGGAAAGCTCAACTGTGACCGCCACGGACCGCTCCATCGAGCTCATCACCACCGCCGCGCAGGCGGCGGCCGACAAGCTCGCGCACGACATCATCGCGTACGACGTCAGCGACGTGCTGTCGATCACGGACGCCTTCCTGCTCGCATCCGCGCCCAACGACCGCCAGGTCAAGTCGATCGTCGACGAGATCGAGGAGCAGCTGAACAAGCAGCTCGGCGCCAAGCCGGTCCGCCGCGAGGGGGACCGCGACGCCCGCTGGATCCTCCTCGACTACGTGGACATCGTGGTGCACGTCCAGCACAGCGAGGAGCGTGTCTTCTACGCCCTCGAGCGTCTGTGGAAGGACTGCCCCGAGATCGACCTGCCCGAGGACGCCAAGGCGACCCGCGGCAAGGCCGCCGAGCACGCCGAGCAGCGGGCCGCGGAGGAGGCCGACCTGGACGGTGAGCTTCGGTGAGCAACCGCGGCTGCCGGATCATCCTGTGGCGGCACGGCCAGACGGCATGGAACCTGGAGCGCCGCTTCCAGGGCTCCACGGACATCGAGCTGACCGACACCGGCATCTCGCAGGCCAGGCGCGCCGCCCGGCTGCTCGCCTCGCTGAAGCCGGACGCGATCGTGGCGTCCGACCTCAAGCGGGCCGCGGCCACGGCGGATGAGCTGTCCGCCATCACCGACCTCCCCGTCACGCACGAGGAGGGTCTCCAGGAGACGTACGCCGGTGAGTGGCAGGGCCTGACGCACGACGAGATCATCGCCCGCTTCGGCGACCAGTACGCCGCGTGGAAGCGCGGCGAAGCGGTGCGCCGCGGCGGCGGCGAGCTCGAGACCGAGGTCGCCGACCGGGCCGCGCCGATCGTCCTGCGCCATGCCGAGAAGCTGCCGGACAACGGCACGCTCGTGGTGGTCAGTCACGGCGGCACGATCCGCACCACCATCGGCCGCCTCCTCGGCCTGGAGTCCCACCACTGGGAGGGCCTCGGCGGGCTCTCCAACTGCTGCTGGTCCGTCCTCGGCCAGGGCGCGCGCGGCTGGCGCCTCCTGGAACACAACGCGGGAACGCTGCCGGAACCGGTGCTCGGCGACGACGACTGAGCGCCCCGGAACCGCTTCGGCGGGCGGCCGGACCCGGATTTCACATTCCGGCTGGTCGCAGGCTAAAGTTCTTCTTGTTCGCCCGCCGAGCGGGGAGAACGCAAGGGGCTATAGCTCAGTTGGTAGAGCGCCTGCATGGCATGCAGGAGGTCAGGAGTTCAATTCTCCTTAGCTCCACAATCCGGATCCCGTCCTCGTCAGAGGGCGGGATTTTCCGTTACCGGGGCCGCTATGGGGCCGTCGGTTCTATGGATCCCATCGGTTCTACGAGGGCTATGGGTTCTATGGCTTCCACGGGCCACAGCGGCTCCCGCATCTCGCGCAGTCGCGCCGTCCGCTGCCTGCTCTCCTCGTCGTCCGGTGTGTACGCGACGATCCGGCACTCCGGCATGCCGTTGATGGACAGCGAGACCGACGTCATCCGCAGCTCGCCGACCGCCTCGTGCCGGAACGTCTTCACACGGGGTCCCGGCGGCGCCACGTTCCCGCTCTCCCACAGCTCGGCGAAGAGCGGGCTCGCGGAGGACATGCGGTGGATGAACGCCTCCCAGGCGGGCTCGCCCACATGCCGGCCGTACGCACTGCGCAGCGTCGCCACCATCACCGGCAGCTCCGTCTCCCGGTACACCAGCGGGCACACGGGGTCGGGCACGATGAACAGCGTCCACAGCACGTTCGGTACGCCGAGCGCCGCGACCTGCGGGACGAAGAAGAGGTCGCGGTAGGCGGGGTTGGTGGCGAGGATGTCGTACCGCGCGTTGTAGACCACCGCCGGGTGCGGATCGAGGGCGTCGATGATGCCCTGGATCTCCGGGCCGACGGCCTTGGCGGCGCACTCCGGGTCCGGCGAATAGGGCACCTCGGCCAGGTGGTAGAGATGCTCGCGCTCGGGCTGCTCCAGGCGCAGCGTGCGCGCCACGGCGTCCAGGACCTGCGCGGACGCGTTGATGGGGCGGCCCTGCTCCAGCCACGTGTACCAGGTGACGCCCACCCCGGAGAGCTGCGCGACCTCCTCGCGGCGCAGGCCCGGGGTGCGGCGGCGCAGGCCGGGCGGCATGCCCACATCGGCCGGTGTCACCCGGGCCCTGCGGCTGCGCAGGAAGGCGGCGAGCTCCGGCCGCCGTCGCTGAGTCGTCCCCATCGTCGTCACATCCCCCATCGTCCGTGCCCGCGCCGAGCGCTGCCAGGTGCTGTCAGTACCAGCATCGGCAGGCTCTCGTTACCCGTACCGAGCCGCGCGCAGGCTCGCTGCCATGGCAACGGCAACTCCGACCGATCCCACTGGTCCAAGTCACCTCCTCAGTAAAGCCCCCGGCACTGACAATCGCCCCGGACGGCTGCTCGCGGTCGTCATCGCGGCCCAGTTCATGGCGCTGCTCGACGTCTTCATCGTCAATGTCGCCGCCCCCACCATCCGCGACGAACTCGGCGCGTCCGGCGCCGGGTTGCAGCTGGTGATCGCCGGCTACACCATCACGTACGCGGTGCTGCTCATCACCGGAGCGCGGCTCGGCGAACGCGTCGGGCACCGGCGGATGTATCTCGTGGGGCTCGCGGTCTTCACCGTCGCCTCGCTCGCCTGCGGACTCAGCCAGGGCACGGGCGAGTTGATCGCCTTCCGGCTGCTGCAGGGCGCGGGCTCGGCGCTGCTCATCCCGCAGGTGCTCAGCCTGATCCAGCGCAACTTCACCGGCGAGGCGCGCACGCGGGCCCTCGGCGCGTACTCGGCGGTCCTCGCGATCGGGGCCGCGGCGGGCCAGGTGCTCGGCGGAATCCTGGTCAGCGCCGATCTGTTCGGCACCGGCTGGCGCCCGGTGTTCCTGGTGAACGTGCCGGTCGGCGTGGCCCTGCTCGTCGTGGCGGGGCGGGTGCTGCCGCGCGACGGCGGCGGTGGCGTCGGGCGGGGCGGGGAGACGGTGGGGGAGCGGGCCGGGGAGACGGCGGGGGAGCGGGCCGGGGAGGCGGCGACGGCGCGGGCCCGCGGGCTCGATCTGCCGGGGCTTGTGCTGCTCGGCGCCGCGGTGTCGCTGTTCACCGTGCCGCTGGTGCTCGGCCAGGAGAAGGGCTGGCCGCTGTGGTCATGGCTCTGCCTCGGTGCGGCGGCGGTCGTCTTCGCGCTCTTCTGCGGCTACGAGTCCCGGCTCTCCCGCGGTGGCGGGGCGCCGCTGATCGCGCCGCGGGTCCTGCGCATCCCGGGCATGGGCCTCGCGGTCTTCCGGATCGCCGTGGTGATGGCGGTCAACGCGGGCTTCCTCTTCGTGCTCACCCTGCACATCCAGGGGGGCCTCGGCTACAGCGCGTTGCGTGCCGGGCTCACGTTCGCGCCGACCGCCGTGGTCTTCGGCGCGGTCGGCCTGACCTGGCGGCGCTGGCCCGCGGCGGCCCAACGCGCGCTGATTCCCGGCGGGTTCGCACTCACCGCGGTGTCCGCGCTCGCCGTGGGCCTGGTCCTTCGCGACGGCGGGGAGGGCGGCCCGTGGCTGTATGCGGCCTTCGTGGGCATTGGCGTGGGCCTCGCCCTCGGCTTCAGCCCGACGCTCACCCGGGCGCTTTCCACCGTGCGCCCGGAGGACGCCGCGGACGCCAGCGGCCTGCTCTCGACGGTCGCACAGCTCGGCCAGCTGACCGGTGTCGCGGCCTTCGGCGCACTTTTCCTCAACCGGCTTGAGTCACAAGGGGCCCCGGGGGCGTATTCATCCGCGGACGCGCTCCTGGTGTGCTCGTACGCACTGGCAGGGGCGGCCGCCCTTGGCGCCGTGTCCGGACTGGTACGAATGCGTCGCTGACCGGTTCGCTCAGACCGTGGCAGAATCGGACGGCCGGAAGGGGACCGCACCAGATCACCGAATGTGACCCGACGGAAGGGAGAGCGATGCCTGCGAGCATCCTCGAAGGGGCCGAAGGCCTCATCGATGTGGCCGCGCCGCGCCGCGCTGCCGCTCCCTTCGCGGCGATCGCCCTCCTGACCTGTCCGTCCTGCGGTTCGTCCCATGTCGCCCAAGTGCTCGGCGACAACGGCGGTGTCTCGTACGTGTGCACGGCCTGCGGCCACAGCTGGAGCTGATCGATGGGTGCACACAGGCGGAAGTGCGACTGGTGCGGCAGTGGTACGCCGATCGTCCGCGACATGGAGCCGGTCAACCAGGACTACCAGTACTGGTGCGAGGAGTGCGCGCGGGCGCTGATCATAAAAGGCGACCCCATCGAGACGTACCGCGAGCTCGAAGGGGAGCCGATCTACGGTCGGCTGCTCGACGAGCACTGCACGCTCAAGCGCTTCTACTCCTTCGCCACGGCTTGATCGCCGGTCGGGTCATCCGGCGTCCCATCCCTTCGACCCCTTGCAGCAGGAACGCCAAAGCGGTCACTACGTAGAGGGCGGACAGCGTCATCTGGCCATAATTCTGGCCGAGTTCAAGCCGTCCCACGCCATGCGGCACCCACCACAGGGCGTACGAGCAGAAGACCAGCGTGACGGCTCCGGTCGCCGCCCATCTGGCCAGGCCGCCCCGGCGCACCGCCGCCGTCCACGCAAGCAGCGCCATCGGTACGCACCACACCCAGTGGTGCGACCACGACACCGGGCTGACAAGGAGCGCCGTCGCCGCACAGGCCACCGCCGCGCGGGCGCGCTCCCCGCGCAGCTCGGCGGCGACGGCGACGGCGAGGCCGACCGCGCCGACCGCCGCCGCGGTCACCGCCCATCGCAGGCCCGGTTCCTCGGTGTGCAGAAGCCGCGCGAGGACCCCGCGCAGGGACTGGTTCGCGGTGTCCTCGGCGAGCCCGACCCGGCCCGCGTCGAAGACCATCCGGGTCCAGAAGCGCCAGGAGTCGTACGGCAGGACGGCGGCCGCGAGCAGCGTCGCGCCGGCGAACGAGGCGGCGGCCACGCACGCGTGCCGCACATGTACCCGCCACTGCCCCCGCCGCACGGCCTCGGCGGCACCGGTCAGCAGCAGGAACACCGCGAAGAGCGCGGGCGTGAGCTTGATCGCCGCTGCGACGCCGATGCCCACGCCCGCCCAGCGGTGGCCCGGCCGCCGGGACAGGTCCCACAGGACCAGGACGGCGAGCAGCAGATTGATCTGGCCGTACCGCAGCGTGGTCCACACCGGCTCCGCCCAGATCGCGAACGCGGCCACCCACAGGGCGCTCTCCACGCGCGCGTGCAGCGGATCTCCGATCAGGCGCAGGGAGAGGCGGACGAGCACCACGAGCAGCAGCAGGTTCCCGAGCGTCGCCAGAGTCCGCATGTCCGCCGTGTCCAGGAGCGTCAGCGGCGTGAAGAGGAGGGCGGCGAACGGCGGGTAGGTGGTGGGCAGATGGGCCTCGGTGGTGCGCAGCGCGTAGAGGTCGCCGCCCGCGCGCACGGTCTCGCCCTCGGCGCGGTAGACCATCAGGTCGATCATCGAGACGTCGGCGGCACGCTGCGCGAGCCAGAAGGCCGTGAAGGACAGCAGGCAGCCCCAGGCGGCGGGGGGAACGCGGCGACGGGCGGCGGCGAGCGCGATCACGGTCACGAAGGCAGACAGTACCGGCCGTATCCGTACAGAAGGGAAACGATTTGGTGGAGCACGGGGAGGACCGTGTAATGTTGGCGGAGCCGCCGGGGGAACCGGGCGGAAGCAAACAAGGGGCTATAGCTCAGTTGGTAGAGCGCCTGCATGGCATGCAGGAGGTCAGGAGTTCAATTCTCCTTAGCTCCACAGAAGATGAGAGCGGGCCACCCGGATCGGGTGGCCCGCTTTCGTGTGTCTAGGAGCGCCCGCTTCCCAGTGCCCTGCGGCCGCGGCCCGGTGGCAGGGCGGGAGGCAGTGCCGGGCGCGGTGGTGCCACCGAGGGGTCCTCCTCGATGCGGAGCGCGAGCGCCGGGCAGCGGCGTACGGCACGCGCGGCGCGCGCTTCGGAGTACTGCGGTACGGGCGCCTCCGCGACGCCGGGGAAGCCGTCCGGGCCCAGCTGGATCAGCTCCGGGACGATGTCCGCGCACAGGCCGTGGCCCTGGCAGAGCGTCCAGTCGACAGCGAGCTTGCGACCGCTCGGCGCCTCTCCCTGGGGGGCCTCCGCCTGGAGCGGCAGGACACCCTCCACGGGGCGGCCGCAGCCGCCGCCCAGGACATGTGCGGCGAGGTCGTCCGTGAACGCCGAGATCGTCGAGTCCAGGAAGGCCGCCGAGCCGTCCGGGTGCTTGCAGGCGCCGCGCCGCTTCACGGCCCGGGTCACCTCGCGCAGCGCCTCCAGGGCGGTCGGTCCGCCGCCGTCCAGGATGTCCGCGAGGCCGCGCGCCGCCGCCGGAAGCCCCAGATAGCAGGGGCCGCACTGGCCCGAGCTCTCGGCGGCCAGCCAGTGCGCCACGCGCAGCGACTCCCCGAGGGCGCAGGTGCCCGGGCCGATGGGCAGGATGGCGCCCGCGCCGAGCGCGCCGCCGCAGGCCTCCAGGGAGGCGCGTGAGACGACCGCGTCATGGGCGGTGATCGCGTCGAGCCATTTGCCGTGATAGCCGCCCGTCAGGACGCCCTGGGGGAGCGGCGGCGCGCCGGCCAGCTGCAGGACGTACCGCAGGGGCACTCCGGTGGGGACCTCCACCACCATGGGGCGGGCGACCGCTCCGGAGACGGTGAGCAGCACCGTGCCCGGCTCGTCCCGCAGGCCGGTGCGGCGGTAGCGGTCGGCGCCGATCCGGGCGGCGACCGCGAGCTGGGCGAAGGTCTCCGCGTTGGACAGCAGCGTGGGTGCGCCGCCGACCCCGGAGTCGGAGGTCCGCAGTTTGCGCCCCGGGGGCAGCGGCGGGCCGCCGTCCGCCGAGCGGACCAGGGCCGACGACTCGCCGGTCACCATGCGCACCGGATTGCGCTGCACGCGCGCGCGGATGCCCGATCCGCGCCGGTTGGTCAGGCCGCGCTCGGCGAGCGCCGACCGCATGGAGGACTCCGTGGAGTCGCGGGTCACGCCGATGACGAGGGTGCGGGCGCCCAGCGCCTCGGCCGCGAGGAGCGCGCCGTCCAGGATGAGGTGCGGGGCGCGGTTGATCAGGACGGTGTCCTTGCGGCAGGCCGGTTCGTCCTCGCTTCCGTTGACGACGACCACGGGGCGCACCCCGCGACGGATCGCGGCGTCGGCGACCGCGCGCAGCTTCCGGGCGAAGGGGAAGCCCGCGCCGCCCCTGCCGCGCAAGGAGATGTCTTCGGAGAGGGTGGCCAGAGACTCACCTGCCATCGGTTCCAGGGGCCCGTGCACCTTCAGGTGCATCGCCAGATCAAGGCGCTCGACCAGGTCGAAGCCCGAGGTCAGGAGCGGAAGTCCGACCACGCGGACTTCGGGGACATCGGGCAGCGACGCGTTCACTTGGGGCCTCCGGTGGCGGCGTTCCAGGGTTCGCCAGGACTCGGCGCCTGGAAGGTGTGGGGCAGCGGTTCGGTGGCGGGACCGCTGTCGTACGGGGCTTCGTACGTGGGCGTGGGGTCGTACGCCGGTTCGTACGTGGAGCCGTACGAGGTGTCGTGGGAGCGGTAGGCGGCCTCTTCGGAGACGTACGCCGTGTCGTGCGTGGTGTCGTAGGAGTCATTGGAGGAGTCGTACGGCATACGAGGGGCCTCGGCGGGAGGCGGCGGGGACGGGGACGGCCAGCGGGGCGGCGGGTCGGTGACGGGCAGGACCTCCGTGGGCCTGTTGTCGGATGCGAGCACGCGGTAGGCCGCGGCGATGCCGACCACGGGGGTCGGATCGGGCTCGGCTTCGGGGTAGGGGGCACGGCCGGGAGCGCCGGTCGTGCCGGGGAGCGGCGATTCGGCGGTGTCCCTGCGGGCGGGCCTGTTCCGCTTCTCCGGTTCGAGGACGGCCAGGATCCGGGCGGCGACCTTCCGCTTGACCGGGAGCGGGGCGGCGCGCAGCGCGACGGCTCCCGCGACGGCGACCAGGCACAGGCAGTAGAGGGCGATCACCCACGGTTTGGGCGCGCGTCCCGCGTACAGGCCGTGGATCAGCGCCGAACACCAGGCGGGGTAGGCGAGCATGTGCAGCGCCCGCCAGCGCGAGGCGATCTGGGCCGGTGACGCGAAGGCGCTGCGCAGGGCCCCGGTGATGCCCGTGGCCACCATGAGGAGCCCGGCGAGCGAGCCGAGGCCGATGAGCCCGTCGCTTCCGGAGAAGCCGAGGCCGAAGGGGATGAGCGCGCCGACCGGCGACACATGGTCGAGCGCGAGTTTGACGGTGACGTGCAGCAGCAGGAAGCCGATGGAGGCGACCGCCGTGGCCCGGTGCACGGCCTGGGCGAGCAGTCGCTGACGGGAGTGCAGGAAAAGGCGGTCCGTGGCGACCAGGCCCCAGACGACGGCGCCGGTCAGGCTGACCAGGGACAGGACGCCGGTGGTGAAGTCGAGGGCGGCGCGGAAGGCGTCGCTCCCGGCTATGACGAGCAGGGGTATCAGCAGCAGCGCCGCCGTGGAGAGGATCCCGCGGGTGGTTCTGCTGGGCTCGGGGAACGCGGGGAACGTGCGGCTTTTGCGATCAGTGCGGCTCTTGCGGCCCGAACGGGGCGAACGGGCCTTGCGAGTGGTGCGAGTGGTGCGGCTCGTGCGATCGGTGCGGCTTGCGCGGCTCTTGTGATGAGGATTCAGAGGGTTCATGGGGGCGACTCCGAGATGGCTCGATCGCCGCATGCTAAGTCGCCGCATACCAGTGAGTACGAGGTTTGAGTTATTGCGTTGTTATAAAACCGCGACGCGATCTTGGTGTTGCCCCGATAGTTGTCGGTACGCGGAGTAACCCTTGGCCAAAGGTGGAGTCCGAGCTTCCGGTGGGCCTCCGGAGCGTCATGAGGCGTGATCGAGCGTCACGGCCCGGCTCGTCGCGGGCCGCGCGGGCGCTGCGGTACCCTGACGCCATGCGTGCCGTACGCCTTCTGCTTAGCGGGCCGCGCTGATCAGTCCCGACCGCCGGAAATTCGCGGTCGGCATCGGCGCGGCGTCCCCTCCTGTGTGAGGGGCATTTTTATTTGACCAGGACGGTCAATTCCGCAGGCAGAGACGATCGATGGAGCTTTGAGGATCATGAGCGAGACGAATTCTGCTGCCGCCTCCGAGGTGGCCGCGCCGCACCGCTACACGGCCGTCCTGGCCGCCGAGATCGAGGCACGCTGGCAGGACTTCTGGGACGCCGACGGCACGTACGAGGCGCCGAACCCGAGCGGCGACATGGCGGCGGGCGACGCCGCGCAGGCCGCACTGGTCGCCAAGCCCAAGCAGTTCATCATGGACATGTTCCCGTACCCCTCCGGTGCGGGCCTGCACGTCGGTCACCCCCTGGGGTACATCGCCACGGACGTCTACGCGCGCTTCCAGCGCATGACGGGCCACAACGTCCTGCACACCCTGGGCTTCGACGCCTTCGGCCTGCCCGCCGAGCAGTACGCCGTGCAGACGGGCACCCACCCCCGGGTCTCCACCGAGGCCAACATCGAGAACATGAAGTCGCAGCTGCGCGGTCTGGGCCTGGGCCACGACAAGCGCCGCTCCTTCGCGACGATCGACCCGGACTACTACAAGTGGACCCAGTGGATCTTCGTCCAGATCTTCAACTCCTGGTACGACGACGAGGCGAAGAAGGCCCGTCCGATCGCGGACCTGGTCGCGCAGTTCGAGACCGGTGAGCGCGCCGTACCGAACTCCACGCGCGCGTGGCACGAGCTGAGCGCCAACGAGCGCGCCGACGTCCTGAGCGAGTACCGCCTGGCGTACGCCTCCGACGCCCCCGTCAACTGGTGCCCCGGCCTGGGCACGGTCCTGGCGAACGAGGAGGTCACCGCCGACGGCCGCTCCGAGCGCGGCAACTTCCCCGTCTTCAAGGCCAAGCTGCGCCAGTGGAACATGCGCATCACCGCGTACGCCGACAGGCTGCTGGACGACCTGGACGCCCTGGACTGGCCCGAGGCAATCAAGCTGCAGCAGCGCAACTGGATCGGCCGCTCCGAAGGCGCCCGCGTCGACTTCCCGGTCGGCTCCGGAGACGACGCGATCACCGTCTTCACGACCCGTCAGGACACCCTGTTCGGCGCGACCTACATGGTCCTGGCGCCCGAGCACGAGCTGGTCGACAAGATGATCCCGGCCGCCTGGCCCGAGGGCACCCACGACGTGTGGACCGGCGGGCACGCGACGCCGGCCGAGGCCGTCGCCAAGTACCGCGCGTTCGCCGCCGCCAAGTCCGACGTGGAGCGCCAGGCAGACGCCAAGGAGAAGACCGGCGTCTTCACCGGCGTCTACGCCACCAACCCGGTCAGCGGCGAGCAGGTCCCGGTCTTCATCGCCGACTACGTACTGATGGGCTACGGCACCGGCGCGATCATGGCCGTCCCGGCGCACGACAGCCGAGACTTCGCCTTCGCCCGCGCCTTCGAGCTGCCCATGCGGTGCGTGGTCCAGCCCTCGGACGACCGTGGGACCGACGCGTCGACGTGGGAGGACGCGTTCGGTTCGTACGAAGCGAAGCTGGTCAACTCCTCCGGAGAAGGCATCTCGCTGGACGGCCTGGGGGTCGTCGAGGCCAAGGCGCGCATCACGGAGTGGCTGGCCCGCAAGGGCATCGGCGAGGGCACCGTCAACTTCCGCCTGCGCGACTGGCTGTTCAGCCGCCAGCGTTACTGGGGCGAGCCCTTCCCGATCGTCTACGACGAGGACGGCATCGCCCACTCGCTGCCCGAGTCGATGCTGCCCCTGGAACTGCCGGAGGTCGACGACTACAGCCCGCGCACCTTCGAGCCGGACGACGCGGACACCTCTCCGGAGACGCCGCTGTCCCGCAACGAGGACTGGGTCAACGTCACCCTGGACCTGGGCGACGGGCCCAAGAAGTACCGCCGCGAGACCAACACCATGCCCAACTGGGCCGGTTCCTGCTGGTACGAACTGCGCTACCTGGACCCGAACAACGACCAGAAGCTGGTCGACCCGGCCATCGAGCAGTACTGGATGGGCCCGCGCGCGGGCCAGCCGACCGGCGGTGTCGACCTGTACGTGGGCGGCGCCGAGCACGCCGTGCTGCACCTGCTGTACGCCCGTTTCTGGTCGAAGATGCTGTTCGACCTGGGGCACATCTCGTCCGCCGAGCCGTTCCACAAGCTGTTCAACCAGGGCATGATCCAGGCCTACGTGTACCGCGACAGCCGTGGCTTCCCGGTCCCGGCCACCGAGGTCGAGGAGCGCGACGGGCAGTACTTCTTCGAGGGCGAGCCGGTCAAGCGCGAGCTGGGCAAGATGGGCAAGTCCCTGAAGAACGCGGTCACTCCGGACGAGATCTGCGAGGAGTACGGCGCGGACACCCTGCGTCTGTACGAGATGGCGATGGGCCCGCTGGACGTCTCGCGCCCGTGGGACACCCGCGCGGTGGTCGGCCAGTACCGCCTGCTGCAGCGTATGTGGCGCCTGATCGTCGACGAGTCGACCGGTGAGGTCACGGTCGCGGACGTCGCGGAGACCGAGATCGCCGAGGGCACCCTGCGCGCCCTGCACAAGGCGATCGACGGGGTGCGCCAGGACCTGGGCGGCATGCGGTTCAACACCGCCATCGCCAAGATCACCGAGCTGAACAACTACCTGACCAAGGAGGGCGGCGCGCTGCCGCGCTCGGTCGCCGAGCGCCTGGTGCTGCTGATCGCTCCGCTGGCCCCGCACGTGGGCGAGGAGCTGTGGCGCAGGCTGGGCCACAGCGACTCGGTGGTGCACCAGGACTTCCCCGTCGCCGACCCGGCGTTCGTCGTGGACGAGACCGTGACCTGCGTCGTGCAGATCAAGGGCAAGGTCAAGGCGCGTCTGGAGGTCTCCCCGGCGATCTCGGACGATGAGCTGGAGAAGGTGGCCCTGGGCGACGAGCGGGTACTGGCGGCGCTGGACGGCGCCGGGATCCGCAAGGTCATCGTGCGGGCGCCGAAGCTGGTCAACATCGTCCCGGCGTAGTCGTCCGGGCGTAGCCGACCCCTTCCGCCCCTGCGTCGCTCCTGCGCGAGGACGCGCGCGGGGCATGGGGGTAGTCCCCTACGGGCAGGTTGGGGGTTCCGCTGGAACCCTCGGCCTGCCCTTTGCGTTTACCGTTGAAGGGTCGGTGCGGAACCCGCCGCAGGACCTGAGAGGAGCGTCATGGAAGCCGTGATCGCAGTCGTGGCGCTGCTCGTCGTCCTGTTCCTGGCCCTGGGTGCGTACGCGACGGTGAAGGTGGTCGGCGCGGCCAAGCGCGGCGTGGACCGCACGATCTCCCAGGCACGCCGGACGGTGGAGGACACGACGCTCCGGGCGAAGAGCTTCGGACAGATCGGCCCCGCGGGCGAACTGGCCCAGCTGCGGCTCTCGTTGCGCACCTCGATGCGCGCCACGCAGGAGACGCTGCAGGCGGGCGTGGCCGAGGACGCCTCGCTGAAGGAGTCCCTGGGGCTCTTCGAGCGGCTGAGCGCCCATGGCCATGAGCTGGACGACGAACTCAGGCGGCTCGAGCGGGACCCGGACAAGGGCAGCCTGGCCGAGCGGCTCCCCGGGCTGCGGGAGCGCACGGAACAGATCACGAAGGCGGCGGACTCCTTGCGGTGGTCGGCGCGAGACCGGGCCCGCAGGTTCGCCGACGACGACCTGGACTCGCTGAGTACGCAGATCGACATGGAGGCGGGCGCGCTGCGGCACTGGACGACGGAGCCGTCGTCGACGCAGACCCCCGCCTCTGCGACCTCCTGGCCCGAGCCGCAGGCCGGCGCGGACCAGGACGCCGAGCAGACCTGGGCGGAGCCGTCCAAGACGTCCGAACAGGAGCCGGAGCAGCCCGCGATCAACCCGCCGGCGCCGCAGCCGGTCTACCCCTGGCAGAAGAAGGCCAGGCCCGAGAGCACGACCTGACGGGCCCGTCCGCAAAGGGGTCGGGCTGCCGCCCCCGGCTCCAGGCAGGTAATCTCCAGCGCATGTCCCGTCATGTCGCGATCGTCACGGATTCAACGGCCTACCTGCCGCAGCGGACGATGGAGCGGCACGGCATCACAGCGGTGCCACTGACCGTGGTCCTCGGCGATCAGGCACTTGAAGAGGGCACGGAGATCTCCGCCCGCTCGCTCGCCCTGGCGCTGCAGAAACGGCGGCCGGTGACCACCTCCCGGCCGAGCCCCGAACTCTTCGCCCAGACCTATCGCAAGGTCGCGGAGGCGGGCGCGACGGCGATCGTCTCGCTGCATCTGTCCGCCGAGTTCTCCGGCACGTACGACGCGGCGGTCCTCGCGGCGAAGGACGCGCCGGTGCCGGTGCGGGTGGTGGACACCGGGATGGTCGCGATGGCCCTGGGGTTCTGCGCGCTCTCGGCGGCGGAGGCGGCCGAGTCCGGCGGCTCGGTGGACGATGCGGTGGCGGCCGCGGAGAAGCGGGCCGCGGGCACGTCCGCCTACTTCTACGTCGACACGCTGGACTATCTGCGCCGGGGCGGGCGGATCGGTGCGGCGCAGGCGCTGCTCGGCTCCGCGCTCGCCGTGAAGCCGCTGCTTCAGCTGGACGGCGGACGCATCGAGATGCTGGAGAAGGTACGGACGGCCTCGAAGGCGATCGCCCGTCTTGAGGAGATCGTGGTCGAGCGGGCCGGGGCGAACCGCGTCGACATCGCGGTGCATCACCTGGCTGCGCCGGAGCGGGCCGCGGCGCTCGCCGAGCGGCTGAGGGAACGGGTGCCGGGCCTGGCCGAACTGCATGTCAGCGAGGTGGGCGCGGTGATCGGGGCGCACACGGGGCCGGGGCTGTTGGGGGCCGTGGTCTCGCCTCGCTGAGGCGGTCGGTGCGCCTGTGGGTGACGGAGTTATCCACAACTCGCGGGTAATCCACGGGAATTGACCAAGATCAACATGATTTTGGTGCAGTGCCTAGCGTCGTTGGCATGGCACTTCGATCACCTTCACAGGCATCTTCTGCATCCCCTACATCTCCTGCGCGTCCTGCACGGACTTCTGGCGCTACGAGTGGGCCGGGGCGGGGCCGCGGTTCCGACGGTCGCGCATCGGACGGTCGCGGGGGTCAGTGGCACGCCCGCAGACGATCCGTTCGGCGGCATGCTTCGGCGGAGGCGCTGCGGCTGCGCGCGGAGACGCTGTTCGCCGAGCCTGAACGGGCGGACGGCGGCGTCGGGTTGAGGTCGGGAGCGCCTCCGGATGCGCGGCCGGCGGGGCGGCCCGTCGCCGAAGCGGTGGGGCCTGTTGCGGAGCCGCCGGTGCGGGGGCGGGTGGGTCTTGCCGTGCGGGAGCGGCTTCCGCTGTGGCTGCAACTCAGGTGTGGGCTGGAGCGGCGGAGCCTGATCGCGCTGGTGGCCGTGCTCGTCCTCGCCGCGGTGCTCGCCGCCCAGCACTTCTGGGTGGGGCGCACGCTGCCGGTGCGGGCGCCGGAGGTGGTGCGGGCGGCGTCGGACGGCGAGGCGGAGCCGTCTCCGTCGCCTGGGATTCCGCCTTCGGAGGGCGGCGGTCCGGCGGCGGCTGGTTCAGAGGGCGCGGGTGGCGGCGTCGTCGTGGACGTCAGCGGGAAGGTCCGCAGTCCCGGCATTCTGCGGCTGCCCGCGGGATCCAGGGTCGCCGACGCGCTGAAGGCGGCGGGCGGGGTCCGCCCCGGCGCGGACCTGGACGGCCTCAATCGCGCCCGGCTGCTCATCGACGGCGAACAGGTGGTGGTGGGCGCACCGGCGACGGCACCACCCGCCGTGCCCGGCGCCGGGGCTGCGGCGGGGCCGACGGGAGCGAGTCCCGCCGCGCCGGTCGGGCTCAACACGGCCACCGCCGAGCAGCTCGACGGGCTGCCCGGTGTCGGTCCGGTACTGGCCCAGCACATCATCGACTACCGCACGGAGCACGGCGGCTTCCGCTCGGTCGACGAACTGCGCGAGGTCAACGGCATCGGCGACCGCCGCTTCGCCGACCTACGGAATCTGGTGCGGCCATGAGGCCGGCGCCCTCGGCCGCGGGGGCCGCCACGCCCCCGGTCCGCCCCGCGGTGCACGCGTCGTCCGGGCGCCGGCTCGGGGACTCGCACCCCCGGCAGGAGGGCCCGGTGGACCTCCGCCTCGTGCCGCCCGCGCTGGCGGCCTGGGGGACGGCGGCTCTGGCGCTCGACGCCCCGCCCCGATGGGTGATCGCGGCCGTGGTCGTCTGTGTGGTGGTGGCGGGCGCCCTGCTGGTGACGCTGACGGTGCGGGGGTGGCCGACGGGCGCGGGTCGACCGCGGGCTGCGGGGCGTCGGCAGTCGTGGGGGCGGGTCTCGGTGGCGACGGCACTGCTCTGCAGCGCGGCGGCCGCGACGTCGGCGGGCCTGCACGGTGCCGACCTGCACCGGGGGCCCGTCCCCGCACTGGCCCGTCAGTACGCGGAGGTGGACGCCGAGTTGGAGGTCACGTCCGACCCCCGCCACACCCGCCCTCACGTCACGGGGGACCGGTCCGTCCCGCCCTCCGTCATGCTGAACGCGGAGATCGTGCGGGTCGGTTCGGCGAACGGCGCGACATCCGTGACGCGCGCCCCGGTCCTGGTCATCGCCAGGGACGCGACCGCTGAGCGCGGCCGTGCCGGGGATCCCGGCAGGGGCGGGCGTCCCGATCCGCGTGCTCGTCCGGCGGGCTGGTTCGCGTTGTTGCCCTCGACCCGGGTGCGGGTTCAGGGGAGTCTCGCGCCTCCGTTGCCTCGGGGGGATCGGGTCGCGGCGGTGCTGCGGGTCTCCGGGGAGCGGGAGCCGCGTGTGGTGGAGGGGCCGTCCGGGGCGCAGCGGGTCGCCGGACGGCTGCGGGGCGGGTTGCGGGAGGCCACGGACGGGTTGCCGGCCGACGCGCGGGCGCTGCTGCCCGGGCTCGTGGTCGGGGACACCTCGCGCGTGCCACCCGATCTCGACGAGGCCTTCCGGGCGACCGATCTCACCCATCTGCTCGCCGTCAGCGGGGCCAACCTCACGATCGTGCTCGCGCTGCTCATCGGCCCGCCCGGCATAGCGCAGCGCGCCGAGCGGCGGGGCATCGCCCCACGGCTTGGGATGTCGTTGCGGACGACCGCGCTCGTCGGGGGTGCTCTCACTCTGGGCTTCGTGATCGTCTGCCGACCGGATCCGAGCGTGCTGCGGGCGGCGGCCTGCGGTCTCATCGCCCTGCTCGCCATCGGCACCGGGCGCCGCCGGTCGTTGATCCCCGCCCTGGCCGCCGCCGTGCTGCTGCTCGTCCTCTACGACCCATGGCTGGCCCGCAGCCCCGGATTCCTGCTGTCCGTCCTGGCCACCGGCGCCCTGCTCACCCTCGCCCCGCGGTGGAGCGCGTCACTCCAGAGGCGCCGGGTTCCCCCGCGCCCGGCCGAGGCGCTCGCCGCGGCGGCCGCCGCGCAGGCGGTGTGCGCACCGGTCGTCGCCGTCCTGGCGGCCCGGGTGAGCCTGGTGGCGGTGCCCTGCAATCTCCTTGCGGAGGCCGCCGTCGCGCCCGCCACGGTCCTTGGCTTCGCCACCCTGGCGGCGGCGCCTGTGATGATGCCGGTCGCCAAGTTCCTGGCGTGGTGCGCCAGTTGGCCCACCGGATGGATCGCGGACATCGCCCGTACGGGTGCGGCGCTGCCCGGCAGCGGTGTCGACTGGCCCGGTGGCTGGCGCGGCGGGCTGCTGCTCGCCGCCGGCACGGTCGTCGTCGCCCTGGTGGCGCGTGGGCTGCTGCGGCGCCCCTGGCTCGCCGCGGCCTGCGTCCTGCTGATCCTCCTCGCGGTCGTGCAGCCGCCGCCGCTGACCCGGGTGATCGCGGGGTGGCCCCCGGCGGGGTGGCGGTTCGCCATGTGCGACGTGGGTCAAGGGGATGCCACCGTGCTCGCGGCGGGGGACGGTGCGGGGGTGGTCGTCGACGCGGGGCCCGACCCGGTGCTCGTGGACCGCTGTCTGCGTTCGCTCGGCGTGACGCGCGTTCCGCTCGTGCTCCTGACGCACTTTCACGCCGACCATGTCGCGGGCCTGCCGGGCGTGCTGCGCGGGCGCCGGGTCGGTGCGATCCAGACGACGGGGTTTCAGGAGCCGCCGGACCAGGCGGAGTTCGTGCACACGCAGGCGGCCGCCCATCGCATTCCGGTGACCCGGGCCGTGGCGGGGGAGCGGCGGCGCACCGAGGGCCTTGACTGGCAGGTGCTGTGGCCCATGGCCCAGGGGGCGGGCCGGGGGCTGACTCCCGAGGGGCCCAACGATTCCAGCGTCACGCTGCTCGTCCGCGCCGAAGGGCTCACGCTGTTGCTGCTCGGAGATCTCGAACCGCCCGCCCAGCGCGCCCTGTTGCGGACGTCTGCCGTGGCATCGCTGCCGGAGGTGGATGTGCTCAAGGTCGCCCATCACGGCTCGGCGTATCAGGACCCCGGACTTCTGAGACGGTCCGCGCCCCGCCTCGCGCTCATCTCCTGCGGCCGCGACAACTCTTACGGCCACCCTTCACCGCGCACGGTCGAGGCGCTGCGGGCCGGGGGAGCGGAGGTGCTGCGGACGGACAGGAATGGCTCGATCGCTGTCATCGGACCGAGGGCAGGAGCGGCGGAAGGCGCGGCTCCGGAGATGGAGGTGGTCACCCATCCGCCCTAGCTGATCAATCCGCCCGAGCTGATCAATTCGGGCCAGTACGGGCCAGTCGCGACAGTTCAAGCGCCAGTGCGTGATTCCTGCGATGTAGGGCCGTGTTGCATCGAATGCCGCAACGGTGATCGAATGCCCCTTCGGGACAGGAGTTGTCAAGTAGCGCGGGGGTATGTCGCACATGTTCGGCCGTTGGCTGGGGAACCGTACGAACCGAGGCGGCGGAGCAGGGGGACTGCTGTCCGCCGTGCCGGTTCCGTCCAGTGCGGGGGTGCTCAGCTGCCGGGTGCTCGACCCCGTCAACGAACCGGTGCGGCACGCGGAGTTCGCGGTCAGCGACGCCACGGGGCGCAAGGTCGTCACCGGGGGGATGGATCCGTTCGGCTCGTTCGTGACGACGGTTCCGGCCGGTGACTACCGCCTGGCGGTCTCCGCGGAGGGGTTCACGCCGTACCGGGCGAACGTCACGGTCGGGGAGAGCACGCACGCGTCCCTCGGCGATGTGATGCTCCAGGTCGCGCACCCTCCGGCGCTGCCCGACTCCGGGGACTGGGAGATCGACCCCCTGCACTCGTCGGTCGGCTTCACCGCGCGGCACATCGGTCTTGCCCGTATCCACGGACGCTTCAACAGCTTCGCGGGCGCGATCCGGATGGCCGACCGGATGGAGAACTCCGCGATGCATGTCGTCATCGACGCGGCCTCCATCGACACCGCGGTCAAGATGCGCGACGACCATCTGCGGTCCCGCGACTTCCTCGACGTGGAGCGGTTCCCGACGATGGAGTTCTACAGCGACCGCTTTGTGCACAAGGGCGGCAGCCGCTGGGCGGTCACGGGCGGCCTCACGCTGCACGGCGTGACGCGCACGGTCACGTTGGACACCGAGTATCTCGGGGTCGGGCGGGGGCTCGAGGGCGAGACCCGGGTCGCCTGCCGTGCCACCACCGAGCTGCACCGCGACGACTTCACGATCACCTGGCAGACGATGCTGGCGCGCGGTATCGCCGCGGTCGGCCCCAGCATCACGATCGACCTCGACATCCAGGTCCTGCCCAAGGGCTGACCGCCGGAGGATCCCTACGGGGCCTCCAGCCAGCCCTCGTACTCCGCCGCGAGCGCGTCGAGGGCCGCGCGGTCCAGGCGCCGCTCCGGGTCCTCGACCACGACCAGCCACTGGGCGTCCTCGGCGTCGTCCTCGCCGGCCAGGGCGTCACGGACGAGCTGAGGCTCCTCGGCGACACGGAAACGGTCGGGGAGCTCTTCGGCCACTTCCTCCGCGGCATCGCGGTCGGGCAGCACCAGGACATGTCGTACGTCGGTCACCTGCCCATTCTCCGGTATCGGGTGAGCGGCTCGGGAACCGGCCGTACGGGATGGACTGCGGTACGGGCTGGGCTGCCGTACGGGATGGGCTGCCGTACGGATGGACTGTCAGTGCCGCGTGGGATGCTTGACCGCGATGGCCAGGAAGACAGATACCGCCGACCCGCTCGCTCCCCTCACGCTCGCCGTGGGGCAGGAGGACCTTCTCCTCGACCGTGCCGTGCAGCAGGTGGTCGCCGCCGCCCGCGCATCCGACGCGGACACGGACGTACGCGACCTCACCCCCGATCAGCTGCAGCCCGGCACGCTCGCCGAGCTGACCAGCCCCTCGCTCTTCTCCGAGCGCAAGGTCGTGATCGTACGGAACGCGCAGGATCTGTCGGCCGACACGGTCAAGGACGTGAAGGCGTATCTCGGTTCGCCGGCCGAGGAGATCACCCTCGTCCTGCTGCACGCGGGCGGCGCCAAGGGCAAGGGCCTGCTCGACGCGGCCCGCAAGGCGGGGGCCCGTGAGGTCGCCTGCCCCAAGATGACCAAGGCCGCGGACCGGCTCTCGTTCGTACGGAGCGAGTTCCGCACGCTCGGCCGTTCGGCCACGCCTGAGGCCTGCCAGGCCCTGGTCGACTCGATCGGCAGCGATCTGCGGGAGCTGGCCTCCGCGGTGTCCCAGCTGGTGGCGGATGTCGAGGGCACGATCGACGAGGCGGTCGTCGGGCGGTACTACACGGGTCGTGCGGAGGCCTCCAGCTTCACGGTGGCCGACCGGGCCGTGGAGGGGCGGGCCGCGGAGGCGCTGGAAGCGTTGCGGTGGTCTTTGTCGACCGGCGTCGCGCCTGTTCTGATCACCAGTGCGTTGGCGCAGGCCGTGCGGGCGATCGGGAAGCTGTCCTCTGCGAGGGGCGGGCGGCCGGCTGACCTCGCTCGTGAGCTGGGGATGCCGCCCTGGAAGATCGATCGGGTTCGGCAGCAGATGCGGGGGTGGACGCCGGATGGGGTCGCCGCCGCGCTTACCGCTGTCGCGGCGGCCGATGCGGGGGTCAAGGGGGGCGGGGATGATCCTGAGTACGCCCTGGAGAAGGCTGTCGTCGCCATCGCTCGCGCCGCGCGGTCTCGCCGTTAGGCATCCGCCGGTTCGCTGACTGCGGGTCGGCTGTGGCTGGTCGCGCAGTTCCCCGCGCCCCTAAAGGGGCATACCCCACGGCAGCCAAACCCGCGCCCCTAAAGGGGCCCCCGCAGCTGAAGGGGCCGCCCCCGGCAGGTCAGCACCCAAACACAGCAATGCCCCCAGAGTGGGTCCGGGGGCATTGGCGCAGCGTGGCGTACTGCGGAGTCTGTCCGCGATTCGAGGTAGAGGGCTCGAATTACCCTCGCGGGAGGATTGATCAGCGCCCCGGCGAGCCGGGGCAAGGGCTTCAGCCCTGGAGGGTCGAGACCTTCGAAGCAAGCGCCGACTTCTTGTTGGCGGCCTGGTTCTTGTGGATGACGCCCTTGGAGACGGCCTTGTCGAGCTGGCGCGAAGCCTCGCGCGTCGCCTCGACGGCCTTCTGGGTGTCACCCGCGGCAACGGCCTCGCGGGCCTTGCGGATCGCGGTCTTCAGGGAAGACTTGACCGCCTTGTTGCGCTGACGCGCCTTCTCGTTGGTCTTGATCCGCTTGATCTGGGACTTGATGTTCGCCACGAAAGAGCCTTTTCAGGTTCAGGTACTGCAGAGGTACTGCAGATGAGTTTTTTTGACACGTGCCTCAGAACCGAGAGGGCCAGGAGACACAGCTGCCCAGATTACCAGCCGCCCCGCGACCGGCCCAATCCGGGCGTGGCCCCCGCCGCGAGCGGCCCACACCTGGCCCAGTGCCCCACCCATGGGACCATGGAACCTACGTATCGATCCGGAGATCCGACCCCGAGGCGACAGGCGCCTCAAGAGACAGGACCCTGCGTGCCCGCGACCCCTAAGAATGTGCCCGAGCCGAGCCGTACCGACCCGGCTCTGATCCGTAATTTCTGCATCATCGCGCACATCGACCACGGCAAGTCCACGCTCGCCGACCGCATGCTCCAGCTGACCGGTGTGGTCGACCAGCGCCAGATGCGTGCTCAGTACCTCGACCGGATGGACATCGAGCGCGAGCGCGGCATCACGATCAAGTCCCAGGCGGTGCGTCTGCCCTGGGCCCCCACCGAGGGCCCCGAGCAGAGCAAGACCCACATCCTCAACATGATCGACACCCCGGGGCACGTGGACTTCACGTACGAGGTGTCGCGTTCGCTTGCGGCCTGTGAGGGCACGGTCCTCCTCGTCGACGCCGCGCAGGGCATCGAGGCTCAGACTCTCGCCAACCTCTACCTGGCGATGGAGAACGACCTCAAGATCGTCCCGGTGCTCAACAAGATCGACCTGCCGGCCGCCCAGCCGGAGAAGTTCTCCGAGGAGCTGGCCAATCTCATCGGCTGCCAGCCGGAGGACGTGCTGAAGGTCTCCGCGAAGACCGGCATGGGCGTCGAGGCGCTGCTCGACAAGGTCGTCGCCGAGGTCCCGCCGCCGGTCGGTGTCGCGGACGCGCCCGCCCGCGCGATGATCTTCGACTCGGTCTATGACTCCTACCGGGGCGTCGTGACGTACGTACGTGTCGTCGACGGCCAGCTCAACAAGCGTGAGCGGATCCGGATGATGTCCACCGGCGCCACGCACGAGCTGCTCGAGATCGGTGTCTCGTCCCCGGAGATGACCTCGGCCGACGGCATCGGCGTCGGCGAGGTGGGCTACATCATCACCGGCGTGAAGGACGTCCGTCAGTCCAAGGTCGGTGACACGATCACCTCCCTGCACAAGGGTGCGACCGAGGCCCTGGGCGGTTACAAGGACCCGAAGCCGATGGTCTTCTCGGGTCTCTATCCGCTGGACGGCTCGGAGTACCCCGACCTGCGCGAGGCCCTGGACAAGCTGCAGCTCAACGACGCCGCGCTCGTCTACGAGCCGGAGACGTCGGCGGCGCTCGGCTTCGGCTTCCGTGTCGGCTTTCTGGGCCTCCTTCACCTCGACGTGATCCGTGAGCGGCTCGAGCGCGAGTTCGGGCTCGACCTCATCGCCACCGCGCCCAACGTGGTCTACCGCGTGATCATGGAGGACGGCGCCGAGCACACCGTCACCAACCCGAGCGAGTTCCCCGAGGGCAAGATCGACGAGGTCTACGAACCCGTCGTACGCGCCACGATCCTCGCCCCGAGCGAGTTCATCGGCTCGATCATGGAGCTGTGCCAGAACCGGCGCGGCACCCTGCTCGGCATGGACTACCTCTCCGAGGACCGCGTCGAGATCCGCTACACGCTGCCGCTCGCGGAGATCGTCTTCGACTTCTTCGACCAGCTGAAGTCCAAGACGCGCGGTTACGCCTCCCTCGACTACGAGCCCACGGGCGAGCAGGCCAGCAGCCTGGTCAAGGTCGACATCCTGCTGCACGGCGACAAGGTCGACGCCTTCTCCGCCGTCACGCACAAGGACGCGGCGTACGCGTACGGCGTGCGGCTCGTCGCCAAGCTGCGCGAGCTCATCCCGCGGCAGGCCTTCGAGGTGCCCGTCCAGGCCGCGATCGGTTCCCGGGTCATCGCCCGCGAGACCATCCGCGCCATCCGTAAGGACGTCCTCGCCAAGTGCTACGGCGGTGACATCTCGCGTAAGCGCAAGCTGCTCGAGAAGCAGAAGGAGGGCAAGAAGCGCATGAAGATGGTCGGCTCCGTCGAGGTGCCGCAGGAAGCCTTCATCGCGGTGCTCTCCAGCGACGACAGCGGCCCGGGCAAGCCCAAGAAGTAGTCCCGGCAACCCCGGGAAGTATCAGACGCCCCGCCCGACGCGGGCATCACGACGGGTCCGTCGCGCTTTTGCGCGGCGGACCCGTTCTGTATGAGGTGGCAGGCAGAAGCTGTAGGAAGTGACAGGCAGAAGGCCCTTACGCAGCGGGCTTCGGCGCTCTACTCTGATCACCACTCGCAGGTTACTCGCAAGTTAAACAAGCAGCCGCCAGAGCAAATCAAGCAGGCCGCCAGCCAGTCGCCGCACTGTCGCGGGCCCGGAGGATGTCGTGAGCGACACACAGACCTTGATCGAGAACCGTCCGCCGTCCGTGGCGCATCTCTTCCTGGAGCGCGTGGCTGCCACGCCGGACGCCGAGGCCTACCGCTATCCCGTGCCGGCGGCCGCCGGCGAGGGCCCCGACGACTGGAAGTCGCTGAGCTGGGCGCAGGCCGCCGAGCGCGTCTACGCCATCGCCGCTGGCCTGATCGACCTCGGCCTCGCGCCCGAGGACCGGGTGGCCCTCGCCTCGTCGACCCGGGTCGAGTGGATCCTCTCCGACCTCGGCATCCTCTGCGCCGGCGCGGCCACCACCACGGTGTATCCGCAGACCAACGCCGAGGAGTCCACCTACATCCTGGCCGACTCCGGCAGCCGGGTGCTGATCGCCGAGAACGCCGAGCAGCTCGCCAAGGCGCGCGAGAAGCGGGCCGAGCTGCCCGAGCTCAAGCACGTCGTGGTGATCGACACCGAGGGCGCCGAGCCCGTCGACGGCGACCCCGAAGGCTGGCTGCTCACGCTCGCCGACCTGGAGGCGCGCGGCGCCGCCCACCTGGAGAAGAACCCGGAGGCGGTCAAGGAGCGGATCGCCGCCATCACCAAGGACCAGCTCGCCACGATCATCTACACCTCCGGCACCACGGGTAAGCCCAAGGGCGTGCGGCTGCCGCAGGACAACTGGTCGTACATGGCGAAGGCCATTGCCTCGACCGGCCTGCTCGGCCCCGACGACGTGCAGTACCTGTGGCTGCCGCTCGCGCATGTCTTCGGCAAGGTGCTGACCTCCGGGCAGATCGAGCTCGGACACGTCACCGCCGTCGACGGCCGCGTGGACAAGATCATCGAGAACCTTCCGGTGGTGCAGCCGACGTACATGGCGGCCGTGCCCCGCATCTTCGAGAAGGTCTACAACGGCGTCGCGGCCAAGGCGCGGGCCGGCGGCGGCGCCAAATACAAGATCTTCCTGTGGGCGGCCGATGTCTCCCGCGAGTACGCGAAGGTCAGCCAGGACAACTTCCGCAGGACCGGCAACGCCTCGGTGCCCTTCGGGCTCGGCGCCAAGCACAAGGTCGCCGACGCGCTCGTCTACTCCAAGCTGCGGGAGGCCTTCGGCGGACGGCTGCGCGCCGCCGTCTCCGGCTCGGCCGCGCTCGCGCCGGAGATCGGCTACTTCTTCGCCGGCGCGGGCATCCACATCCTGGAGGGCTACGGCCTGACCGAGTCCTCCGCGGCCTCCTTCGTGAACCCCGGCGAGGCCTACCGCACCGGCACCGTCGGCAAGCCGCTGCCCGGCACCGAGGTCCGGATCGCCGACGACGGCGAGATCCTGCTGCGCGGCCCCGGCATCATGGAGGGCTACCACGGCCTGCCGGACAAGACGGCCGAGGTGCTCGAATCCGACGGCTGGTTCCACACCGGGGACATCGGCGAGCTGTCCCCCGACGGGTACCTGAAGATCACCGACCGCAAGAAGGACCTCATCAAGACGTCCGGCGGCAAGTACATCGCGCCCGCCGAGGTCGAGGGCCAGTTCAAGGCCGTGTGCCCGTACGTCTCCAACATCCTGGTGCACGGCGCCGACCGGAACTTCTGCACCGCCCTGATCGCCCTCGACGAGCCCGCCATCCTGGACTGGGCCAAGGAGAACGGTCTGGAGGGCAAGAGCTACGCCGACGTGGTCGCCGCCCCGGCGACGGTCGCGCTCATCGAGGGCTATGTGAAGCAGCTCAACGAAGGCCTGCAGCGCTGGCAGACCGTCAAGAAGTTCAAGCTGCTCCCGCGCGACCTGGACATCGAGCACGGCGAACTGACGCCCAGCCTCAAGCTGAAGCGCCCGGTCGTCGAGCGCGAGTACCAGCACCTGATCGACGAGATGTACGCGGGCTCGCGCGAGGCCTGAGCCTCAACTCCCGCACGCGGACGGGGTGTTCACGGGGCTTCGTGGCCCTCACCTGCCACCCCGTCCGCGCCGCATCTCCTTCACCATCTCCTCCATGTGCGTCACATGGTGGCGCAGTTCAAGGACGTCCTTGAGGCTGCTGGCGGCCATGTGCGTCTCGATCGCCGCGAGGCGCGCCGCCAGCTCGTCGAACTGCTGCTGCTCGCGCGCCAGGATGCGCTCCAACTGCTGGTTCTTGCGGTGCAGTTCGAGGAAGACGGTGACCTTGGCGCGCAGCACCCAGGGGTCGAACGGCTTGGTGAGGTAGTCGGCGGCGCCCGTCGCGTAGCCGCGGAAGGCGTACCCCGCGTCGTTGTCCGTGCCCGTCAGAAAGATGATGGGTACGTCCTTGGTCTGGTCGAGCCGTTTGATGTTCGACGCGGTCTCGAAGCCGTCCATCCCCGGCATCCGTACGTCCAGGAGGATCACGGCGAATCGTTGCCGCAGGATCGCCTTCATTGCCTCCTCGCCCGAACGGGCGCGTACCAGTGGTTCGTTGAGCGACCCCAGAACGGCTTCGAGCGCCATCAGATTGTCCTCCATGTCATCGACAAGGAGGATGCTCGCGCGGTTGTCGTTCATGACCTCAGTGCTCATGGTGACGGTGCCTCACTCGGACCTCGGCGGAACAGCGCTCTCCCCTGGTGCGCGCGGCTGCTCCGGGACAACGGGTTTCTCGGGTGGTGTGGTGGCCGGCGCGGACAGCTCCACCGCGGCCGCACCGCCCTCGGGGGCCAGCAGGGCGCAGGCCACGCTGAGCAGTTGGTCCACATCCACGGGCTTGGGTACGTAGTCGGTGGCGCCCTGCGCGATCGCCTTCTCGCGGTCGCCGGGCATCGCCTTGGCGGTCAGCGCGATGATGGGGAGGCCGGACCAGCGCGGGGTGCGGCGGATCGCGGCGATCGTTTCGTAGCCGTCCATCTCCGGCATCATGATGTCCATCAGGACGATGTCGACGTCCGGGTTGCGCTCCAGGGTCTCGATGCCCTCGCGGCCGTTCTCCGCGTACAGGACCGGCATGCCCACCCGGCTCAGTACGTGTGTCAGCGCGAACACATTGCGGATGTCGTCGTCCACGATGAGCACCCGGCGGCCGCGAAGCACCCGGCCCGCCCGGCCGTCGCGGTACTCCTCCAGCTTGGTGGGCGTGGGCCAGTTGTCGCCCTGGTCGCGGAAGGTGTGCGGGGACATGGCGGCCGCCTGGTCCTCCGGGGGCGGCGGGGCGTTGGTCCGGGCCGCCGCGTACGCCACCGCGGCGGCGCCGTGTCCGGGGTGCACCACGGGGATGTACAGCGTGAAGGTGGAACCCTGGCCGGGGCTGCTCTCCGCGGTGATGCGGCCGCCGAGGAGTCCGGCGATCTCGCGGCTGATGGAGAGGCCGAGGCCGGTGCCGCCGTACTTGCGGTTGGTGGTGCCGTCGGCCTGCTGGAACGCCTCGAAGATGACGGGGAGTTGCTCGGGAGGGATGCCGATGCCGGTGTCCTTGACGGCGAAGCCGATCAGGTCGTCGCTGTCCTGGCGCGGCCGGTCGGCGGGGTGCTTGACGCGGGTCACGCGCAGCTCGACGCGGCCGCTCGCGGTGAACTTGACCGCGTTCGACAGGAGGTTGCGCAGGATCTGCTGGAGGCGCTGCTCGTCGGAGAACATCTCGCGCGGCACGTCCTCGCCGACCGACACGTCGAAGGCGAGACCGCGGTCGAGGGTGAGCGGGCGGAACGTCGCGTGGACGTAGTCGAGGACCTTGATGAGGGGGAGGCTCTTGGGGCGCACGTCCATCCGGCCCGCCTCGATCTTCGACAGGTCCAGGATGTCGTTGATGAGCTGGAGAAGGTCCGAGCCCGAGCGGTGGATGGTCGTCGCGAACTGGACCTCCTGGTCCGAGAGATGGTCGTCGGGGTTGTCGGAGAGCAGCCGGGCCAGGATGAGCAGCGAGTTCAGCGGGGTGCGCAGCTCGTGCGACATGTTCGCGAGGAACTCCGACTTGTACTGCGACGACGTGGCGAGCAGCGCCGCCTTCTCCTCCAGTTCGGCATTGGAGCGCTGCAACTCGGCCTGCTGGAGCTGGAGTTCGTCCGAGCGGTCCTGCAGCTGGGTGGCGAGCCGCTGGGACTCGCTGAGCAGTGATTCCGTACGGGAGTTGGCGATGATGGTGTTGATCGCGACGCCGATGGTGCTCACGAACTGGTCGAAGAACGCCAGGTGGACGTCGGAGAAGCGGGAGAACGTGGCCAGCTCGATCACGCCGAGCAGCTTGTCCTCGAAGAGGATCGGGATGATCACGAGGCTGGCCGGTGTTGCGTCCCCGAGCCCCGAGGTGATCTTGATGTAGTCGGGCGGCACCTCGTCGACGAGGATCCGCTTCTTCTCGAGCGCCGCCTGCCGCACCAGACCGTGCGCGGGCATCGCGCCGGTGTCGACGACCGAGCCCTGCGCCGAGCCGTATCCGGCGATGAAGGCGAGCCCCTTGACCGGCGGAGTCTGCGGCGTCGCGCTGTCCTCGGCGTCCGGGTCGGCCAGGAAGAACGCGCCGTACTGGGCGTTCACCAGCGGGGTCAGCTCCCGCAGGATCAGATCGGCGACCTCCATCAGGTCGCGGTGGCCCTGCATCAGGCCCGCCAGACGGGCCAGGTTGGACTCCAGCCAGTCCTTGGCGCGGGTGGTCTCGCGGAGGTTGGACACCATCAGGTTGATGTTGTCCTTGAGTTCGGAGACCTCGCCGCGGGTCTCGACCGTGATGGAGCGGGTCATGTCGCCCTGGGCGACGGCGGACGCGACCTCGGCGATCGCGCGGACCTGGGTGGTGAGGTTGAGGGCCAGCTCGTTCACGTTCGTCGTCAGGCGCTTCCACGTGCCGTAGACGCCCTCGACCCTTGCCTGGCCGCCCAGTTGACCCTCGGAGCCGACCTCGCGGGCGACCCGGGTGACCTCGGAGGAGAACGAGGACAGCGTGTCCACCATGGTGTTGATGGTGGTCTTCAGCTCCAGGATCTCGCCGCGCGCGTCGACGTCGATCTTCTTGGACAGGTCGCCCTCGGCGACCGCCGTCGCGACCTGCGCGATGTTGCGGACCTGGCCGGTGAGGTTGTCCGCCATGTAGTTGACGTTGTCCGTGAGGTCCTTCCACACGCCCGATACGCCGAGGACCTGGGCCCGGCCGCCGAGCCGCCCGTCCGTGCCGACCTCGCGGGCCACCCGCGTCACCTCGTCGGCGAAGGCCCGCAGCTGTTCCACCATCGTGTTGACGGTGTCCTTCAGCTCCAGGATCTCGCCGCGCGCCGTCACCGTGATCATCTTGGACAGATCGCCGTTGGCGACGGCCGTCGTCACCTGTGCGATGTTCCGCACCTGCGACGTCAGGTTCAGCGCCATGAAGTTGACGTTGTCGGTGAGGTCTTTCCATACGCCGGAGACCCCGCGCACCTGCGCCTGACCGCCGAGGTTGCCTTCTGTGCCGACCTCGCGCGCCACCCGTGTCACCTCGTCGGCGAACGCGGAGAGCTGGTCGACCATCGTGTTGATCGTCGACTTCAGTTCGAGGATCTCGCCCTTCGCCTCGACCGTGATCTTCTTGCCGAGGTCGCCCTGGGCGACGGCCGTCGACACCAGCGCGATGTTGCGGACCTGCGAAGTGAGGTTGTCCGCCATGAAGTTGACGTTGTCGGTGAGGTCCTTCCAGACCCCTGACACCCCGCGCACCTGAGCACGCCCGCCCAGATTGCCTTCCGTGCCGACCTCGCGCGCCACCCGTGTCACCTCGTCGGCGAACGCGGAGAGCTGGTCGACCATCGTGTTGACCGTCGACTTCAGCTCCAGGATCTCGCCCCGCGCGTCGACGGTGATCTTCTGGCTCAGATCGCCGTTCGCGACGGCGGTCGTCACCTGTGCGATGTTCCGTACCTGCGAAGTGAGGTTGGAGGCCATGAAGTTGACGTTGTCGGTGAGATCCTTCCAGACCCCCGACACACCCCGCGCCTGCGCCCGGCCGCCGAGCTGACCCTCCGTGCCGACCTCGCGCGCCACCCGCGTCACCTCGGCCGCGAACGCGGAGAGCTGGTCGACCATCGTGTTCACGGTGAGCTTCAGCTCAAGCAGCTCGCCCGTCGCCTCGACCGTCACCGTACGCGTCAGGTCGCCCTGCGCCACCGCCGTCGTCACCAGGGCGATGTCCCGGACCTGGGCGGTGAGCCGGGACGCCATCGTGTTGACGGCCTCCGTCACGTCCCGCCAACTCCCGGACAAGCCACGGACTTTGGCACGCCCGCCGAGCCGCCCTTCCGTGCCGACCTCGCGCGCGACCCGGGTGACCTCGCCCGTGAAGAGCGACAGCTGGTCGACCATCGTGTTCACCGCGCGGCCCAGGCGCCGCAGATCGCCCCGCAGTTCACGCGAGCCGTCGTGCAGGTCCACACGCTGGGTGAGGTCGCCGCCCGCGACCGCGTTCAGGACGCGCGTGGCGTTGGCCGCCGGCGCGACCAGCGAGTTGAGCAGCGAGTTCACGTTCATGACGCGGGTGGTCCAGCTGCCCTGTCCGGGGCTCGCCGAGAACCGTTCGTCGAGGTGGCCGTGGCGGATGATCTCCCGGCGTACGCGGGTGAGTTCGCTGTCGAAGTGGAGCGAGCGGTCCAGCATCTCGTTGAACACCGTGTGCAGCTCGGCGGCCAGGCCGCCACCGGTCACCGCGGTCTTGGTGAAGTCCCCGTCCCGCGCGGCCCGCATCGCCGCCAGGAGGGAACGCAGATCGGAGGTCAGCTCCGCGGAGCTCTCGACGGATGCGGCCGTGTTTTCGACGGATACGGCCGTGCTTTCGACAGACATGACCGTGTCCTCGACGGGTGTGACCGTGACCGGATCCGGCACGGGTATCGGAGCCGGAATCTGACCGAAACCGAGCGCAGGCATACCACTGTTCTCACTCATAACGGCCCACTTCAGTAACTCGGTGCTTATGGGCGTGGCCAGTCTGTCACTCTGTCCGTGTCGCCTGAGGCGTATTCGACCGAACTGCTCAGGAGCCGAAACGTGGGGTCCATTCCGATGCAACGGGAGACCACTTTCCGTGCGTCCCTCCAGCCGGAGCACCGCCCCGGCCCGCCGGCGGTGGTGCGCACATCGCTGCCCGGCAACCCGATGGCGCCCGCCGCCGCGCGCAGGTTCGTGCGCGCGGCGCTCGCCGACTGGACCGAACTCGCCGTGCCCGCGGCCGCGGGCATCACCGACCGCCTCGCGGACGACTCGGTGCTCCTGGCGAGCGAACTCGTCACGAACGCCGTGGTGCACGCGGGCACCACCGTCGAGCTCCTGTGCCGGCTCGACGAGGCAGGCCTGGGCGAGAGCGCCGACGCCCTGGTCATCGAGGTCTCCGACCACCACCCCGCCCGCGCCGTCCGCAGCGAGCCCGTGCCCCAGCCGCCCGGCACCCCCGAGTACGGCAGGGGCCTGCAACTCGTCGCGACCCTCTCCGAGTCCTGGGGCATCACCTACCGCACCGGCACCAAGACCGTCTGGGCCCGCCTCCCCGTCGAGGGCGTACAGGCCGTCCAGGAGATCGAGTCGTACGCCAGTGAACAGGCCCTGCAGCGCGGGCTGCGCGCCGCCGAGATCCTCGCGCCGCTGCCGAAGCGGATCACGCACGACACGGAGTGGGTCAACCGCGGCGCGCTCACCTTCCTCGCCGAGGCCTCCGACCTGCTCGCCGGACAGTTCGACGAGGATCTGGTGGCGGCGCTCGCCGGGCAGCTCCTGGTGCCCCGGCTCGCCGACTGGTGCGCCGTCTGGCTCGACGACGAGACGGAGGCCGCCGGGCGCGGCGTCGGCGCCGGGGAGCCCGGCACCCGCCTCGCCCGCGTCTGGCACACCAGTGAGCAGCGCATAGAGGAACTGCGCCGCACCTTGGAGAAGGACCCGCCCCGGCTGTCCGACGCGGTCGGCTCCGGCGCGATCCCCGTGCCCTGGCCCGCCGAGGCGCTGCCCGGCGAGGAGGCCGGCACGGCGCTCGCCTACCGCCTGACCGCGGGCGGACGCGCGCTCGGCACGCTCGTCATCGGGCGGTCCGGAATGGTGCGCTTCGCCGACGAGGTCACCGGACTCATCGAGGACTTCAGCCGCCGCGTCGCCCTCGCCGTCAGCGCGGCCCGCCGCTACCAGCGACAGGCCAATATCAGCCAAGTCCTGCAGCGCGGCCTGCTGCCAGGTTCCGTGGCCGAAATTCCCGGCGTACAGAGCGGCATCGTCTACGAACCGCGGGACAAGGGCGGCCCCGGCGGCGACTTCTACGACGTGTTCCAGGCCGGCAAGGGACGCTGGTGCTTCGCGCTCGGCGACGTCCAGGGCAAGGGCGTCGAGGCGGCCGTCGTCATCGGCCTCGCCCGGCCCTGGCTGCGGCTGCTCGCCCGCGAGGGCTACCAGGTCGCGGAGGTCCTCGACCGCCTCAACCAGCTCCTCCTCGACGACGCGACGGAGGCGGCGGACGCGGCCGCCGCGGTGGTCGCGGTGGCGGGCGGCCAGGGCGTGCCGCCGGACGGCGCCACGTCCCGCTTCCTTTCCCTCCTCTACGGCGAGCTGGTGCCCGTCGAGGGAGGCGTCCGCTGCACCATCGCGAGCGCGGGACACCCGCTGCCCCTCCTGCTCTCCCCCGACGGGGACGTCCGGGGAGCGGCCACGCCCCAGCTCCTCCTCGGGGTCGTCGACGACGTGACGTACACGAGTGAGACCTTCGAATTACGGACCGGCGACACGCTCCTCTGCGTCACGGACGGCGTCACGGAGCGCCGCTCGGGCCGCCACATGTTCGACGACGAGGACGGCCTCGCGGCGGCGCTGGCCGGCTGCGCGGGGCTCGACGCCGGTCTGGTCGCGGAGCGGATCAAACGACTGGTGCACGAGTTCTCCGAGCGGCCGCCGGACGACGACATGGCGGTGCTTGTGCTGCAGGCGCAGTAGTCGCGTCAGGGCAGAACGAGGGCGGCTCGGGGATTCCCGGCGGTGCGGGACAATCGAAGGTATGCCTTCCGCACTGCCCGATGGTGAGCCCATGCCCGAGGACGGGACGCTGCCCGCGTCCGCCCTGCAGGGGGCGGGGGCCCGTCCGCTCGGCTTCTACCTCCACGTTCCGTACTGCGCCACGCGCTGCGGATACTGCGACTTCAACACGTACACGGCGACCGAGCTGCGCGGTTCCGGCGGCGTCCTCGCCTCGCGCGACAACTACGCGGACACGCTGATCGACGAGGTCCGCCTCGCCCGGAAGGTACTGGGCGACGACCCGCGCCCGGTGCGGACCGTGTTCGTGGGAGGGGGTACGCCGACGCTGCTGGCGGCGGGTGATCTTGTCCGCATGCTGGGTGCCGTACGGGATGAGTTCGGCCTCGCGGACGACGCGGAGATCACTACTGAGGCGAACCCGGAGTCGGTCGGGCCCGAGTACCTGGGCGAGCTCAGGGCCGGTGGCTTCAACCGCATCTCCTTCGGCATGCAGAGCGCGAAGCAGCACGTCCTGCAGGTGCTCGACCGTACGCACACGCCGGGCCGCCCCGAGGCGTGCGTGGCGGAGGCCCGTGCGGCGGGCTTCGACCACGTGAACCTGGACCTGATCTACGGCACCCCGGGGGAGTCCGACGCCGACTGGCGGGCCTCCCTCGACGCGGCGATCGGGGCGGGCCCCGACCACGTCAGTGCCTACGCGCTGATCGTGGAGGAAGGCACCCAGCTGGCGCGGCGGATCCGGCGCGGGGAGGTGCCGATGACGGACGACGACGTGCACGCGGACCGGTACCTGATCGCCGATGAGGTGCTCGGGGGCGCGGGATTCTCCTGGTACGAGGTGTCCAACTGGGCCACCTCGGAGGCGGGGCGGTGTCTGCACAACGAGTTGTACTGGCGGGGGGCCGACTGGTGGGGGGCCGGGCCGGGGGCCCACAGCCATGTCGGGGGTGTGCGGTGGTGGAACGTGAAGCATCCGGGGGCGTACGCGGGGGCGCTGGCTGCCGGGCGGTCGCCCGGGGCCGGGCGGGAGCTCCTCTCTGCGGAGGACCGCCGGGTGGAACGGATCCTGCTTGAGCTGCGGCTGCTTTCTGGGTGCCCTTTGTCTTTGCTCCGCCCTGCGGGTCGGGCGGCGGCGGGCCGGGCGTTGGAGGAGGGGCTGCTGGAGGCGGGGCCGTTCGGGGAGGGGCGGGCTGTGCTGACCCTGCGGGGGCGGTTGCTGGCGGATGGGGTGGTGCGGGATCTCGTCGACTGAGGGGTGCGCCGGCCGCGAGGTGGCCGTCGATCACCGGCTCCGCCGAGTTCGTCCTCAAACGCCGGACGGGCTGAAATACCTGCGGCCGGGAGCGAAGACCACAGGCTGGGCGGGCGGGCAACTGCCGGGTATCGGGTGGGTGGGCGGGAAAGCTTTCGCCGCGGAGCGGCGGTACGACGGCGCGGCCGACGACGGCGCGTCGGCGGGCTAGGGGGCCGTGACGAAGTCGATCAGTTCTTCCACCCGGCCCAGGAGTTCCGGCTCCAGATCCCGGTAGCTGCGTACCGAGCCCAGGATCCGCTGCCAGGCGGCGCCTGTATTGGGGGCCCAGCCCAGGGCATGGCAGACGCCCGTCTTCCAGTCCTGGCCCCGCGGCACCCGGGGCCACCCCGCGATGCCCACGGACCCCGGCTTCACCGCCTCCCACACGTCGATGTACGGGTGGCCGACGACCAGCGCGTGCGCGCTGCTCACGGACGCCGCGATACGGGACTCCTTCGAGCCGGGAACCAGGTGGTCCACCAGGACGCCGAGCCGCGCGTCCGGCCCTGGCGCGAACTCCGCGACGATCGCGGGCAGGTCGTCGATGCCCTCCAGGTACTCGACGACCACCCCCTCGATACGGAGATCGTCGCCCCAGACCCGCTCCACCAGCTCCGCGTCGTGGCGGCCCTCGACGTAGATCCGACCCGCGCGGGCGACCCGGGCCCGCGCTCCCGGCACCGCCACCGAACCGGAAGCGGTACGGGTGGGGCGTACCGGAGTGGAGGTGGCCGCCCTCACCAGCGTGACCGTACGGCCCTCCAGGGAGAAGCCGCCCGGCGTCATCGGGAAGACGCGGTGCTTGCCGAAGCGGTCCTCCAGGGTGACCGTCAGCCCCTCCGCGGTCTTCTCGCAGCGGATCACCGCCCCGCAGAAACCGGTGCTCAGCTCCTCCACCACGAGGCCCGCATCCGCGGCGACCTCCGGCACGGGCTTCGGCTTCTTCCACGGCGGGGTGAGGTCGGGGGAGTACTGGCGCATTCGGATGACGATAGGAAGAGGCGGCGCCCCACCGCCTACGACACGCCGAAGCGTGCCGCCAGTGTGGCCCGTTGCGCACGGACAAACTCCGCATTCACCACGGCTCCGTGCCCGGGGACGTACAACGCGTCCTCCCCGCCCAGGTCGAGGAGCCGGTCGAGCGCCGCCGGCCAGTGCTTGGGGACCGCGTCGGAACCCGCCTGCGGTTCGCCCGACTCCTCCACCAGATCGCCGCAGAAGACGATCTCGGGGGACGCTTCCGTGCCGGGGACGAGGACCGCCAGGTCGTGGCCCGAGTGGCCGGGGCCGACGTTCGCGAGCAGCACCTGCACCCCGCCGCCCAGGTCGAGCGTCCACTCCCCGCACACCAAGTGATGCGGGTGGACGAGGAGATCGGCCGCCTCGGCTGCGGCATCCAGCGGGACACCGTGCCGTACCGCTGAGTCCCGCAGCTCGTCGCGGCCCTTGGCGAGGAGCGAGTCCAGGCCCACCGCGCCGTACAGCTCAACCCCCGCGAACGCCGCCGCCCCGAGCACATGGTCGAAGTGCGGGTGGGTCAGGGCGAGATGGGTGACCCGGCGGCCGCCGCCCAGGATGGTGCGGGCCTGGGTCCGCAGCTCCGCGCCCTCCCGCAGCGTCGCGCCCGCCTCGATCATGAGGGCGGATTCGCCGCCGACGACGAGCCCCGCCGTGCAGTCCCACACCGGAAGGCGCCGCCGCCCGACATGCGGCGCAAGCCGCTCCCAACCCGCCTCGTCCCATGCCAGCGCCACGTCCATAAGCCGACGCTAGCCCCCGGCGGACCGGTTGGCAGCCGCTGCCTCGCCCGCTGTTCCGAACCGCGAGGTCCGGCCCTTGCCGGGCCCGTACCCGTCGGCCGTACACTGGGCGCGGTGAGGACTGGCACTCGCCCGAGGGGAGTGCCAGGCAGGGGCTCAGGGCAGACAAATGTCAGGGCGAAGCGGTGGACGAATCGGTGGAGGTGTGCGCGGATGCTCAGTGAACGCAGGCTCGAGGTGCTGCGCGCCATCGTCCACGACTATGTGGGGACGGAGGAGCCCGTCGGCTCCAAGGCCCTCACCGAACGGCACAGCCTCGGCGTCTCCCCGGCGACGGTCCGCAACGACATGGCGGCGCTGGAGGAGGAAGGGTTCATCGCCCAGCCTCATACGAGCGCGGGGCGCATCCCGACCGACAAGGGGTACCGCCTCTTCGTCGACCGGCTCGCCGGCGTCAAGCCGATGGCGGCGCCCGAGCGCAGGGCCATCCAGAACTTCCTCGACGGTGCCGTCGACCTCGATGACGTGGTCGCTCGTACGGTGCGTCTGCTCGCGCAGCTGACCCGGCAGGTCGCCGTCGTGCAGTACCCGTCCCTGACCCGCTCGACCGTCCGGCACGTGGAGCTGCTCTCGCTGGCCCCGGCCCGCCTGATGCTCGTACTGATCACGGACACCGGACGGGTCGAGCAGCGCATGATCGACTGTCCGGCGCCGTTCGGCGAGACCTCGCTCGCCGACCTGCGGGCGCGGCTCAACAGCCGGGTCGCGGGCCGTCGCTTCGCGGACGTGCCGCAGCTGGTGCAGGACATGACGGACTCCTTCGACGCGGAGGACCGGGGCACGGTGGCCACGGTGCTCTCCACGCTTCTCGAAACCCTCGTCGAGGAGACCGAGGAGCGGCTGATGATCGGCGGAACGGCCAATCTCACCCGCTTCGGACATGACTTTCCCCTCACCATCCGGCCCGTCCTCGAGGCCCTCGAGGAGCAGGTCGTACTCCTCAAGTTGCTTGGCGAGGCCACGGATTCGGGCATGACCGTACGGATCGGTCATGAGAACGCCCATGAGGGACTCAGCTCCACGTCCGTGGTCTCGGTCGGCTACGGTTCGGGCAGCGAGGCAGTAGCCAAACTCGGCGTGGTCGGACCGACACGCATGGACTATCCGGGAACGATGGGAGCAGTACGCGCAGTGGCACGTTACGTCGGACAGATCCTGGCGGAGTCGTAAGTGGCCACGGACTACTACGCCGTACTAGGCGTGCGCCGCGACGCTTCCCAGGACGAGATCAAGAAGGCCTTCCGGAGGCTGGCGCGTGAGCTTCACCCGGATGTGAATCCGGATCCGAAGACTCAGGAGCGCTTCAAGGAGATCAACGCCGCGTACGAGGTGTTGTCGGACCCGCAGAAGAAGCAGGTCTACGACCTCGGCGGCGACCCGCTGTCCCAGGCGGGCGGCGGCGGTGCCGGCGGCTTCGGGCAGGGCGGGTTCGGGAACTTCTCGGACATCATGGATGCCTTCTTCGGTACGGCGTCGCAGCGCGGACCGCGCTCGCGCACGCGCCGTGGCCAGGACGCCATGATCCGTCTGGAGATCGACCTCGACGAGGCCGCCTTCGGGACCACCAAGGACATTCAGGTCGACACGGCTGTCGTCTGTACGACCTGTAGTGGGGAGGGTGCCGCTCCCGGCACCTCCGCCCAGACGTGTGACATGTGCCGCGGTCGCGGTGAGGTGTCGCAGGTCACGCGGTCCTTCCTCGGCCAGGTCATGACCTCGCGGCCCTGCCCGCAGTGTCAGGGCTTCGGCACGGTCGTGCCCACGCCGTGCCCCGAGTGCGCCGGTGACGGCCGCATCCGGTCGCGGCGGACGCTCACCGTGAAGATCCCCGCGGGTGTCGACAACGGCACGCGGATCCAGCTCGCGGGCGAGGGCGAGGTCGGCCCCGGCGGCGGTCCCGCCGGTGACCTGTACGTCGAGATCCACGAGCTGCCGCACGCCGTGTTCCAGCGGCGCGGCGACGATCTGCACTGCACGGTGACGATCCCGATGACGGCGGCGGCGCTGGGCACGAAGGTGCCGCTGGAGACGCTTGACGGGCTCGAGGAGATCGACATCCGGCCCGGTACGCAGTCGGGGCAGTCCGTCCCGCTGCACGGGCGTGGCGTAACGCATCTGCGGGGCGGGGGCCGTGGCGATCTGATCGTCCACGTCGAGGTGCTCACGCCGACGAAGCTGGACGCGGAGCAGGAGCGGGTGCTGAGGGAGCTTTCGCAGCTCCGGGGCGAGGAGCGGCCTACCGGCCAATTCCAGCCTGGGCAGCAGGGGTTGTTCTCGCGCTTGAAGGATGCGTTCAACGGGCGGTAGCGCCTTGCTTTTGCCCCCGGCAGTGGATTGCTCCCTGCCGGGGGCACTTTGTCGTCTGCGGGTCGTTCTTGGTTGCTCGCGCAGTTCCCCGCGCCCCTTTCGGGGCGCTACAGCTAACGGAAGGGGCGATTCGGCCGCCCGCCCAGGGCATGGCACGATGCGTTCATGTCCACCGCGCTGACCGATCTCTGCCGCTACCCGATCGTGCAGGCCCCCATGGCGGGCGGTGCTTCCTGTCCGCAGCTCGCCGCCGCCGTGTCCGAGGCCGGGGGGCTCGGCTTCCTCGCCGCCGGGTACAAAACGGCCGACGGGATGTACCAGGAGATCAAACAGCTGCGGGGGCTCACCGCCCAGCCCTTCGGCGTGAATCTCTTCATGCCGCAGCCCGAGTACGCCGACACCGCGGCCGTCGAGGTGTACCGCAACCAGCTCGCGGGCGAGGCCAGCTGGTACGAGACGCAGCTCGGTGATCCGGACAGCGGCCGCGACGACGGCTACGACGCCAAGCTCGCCATTCTGATCGACGATCCCGTGCCGGTCGTCTCCTTCACCTTCGGGTGCCCCACCCGCGACGTCTTCGACGCCTTCGCCCGCGTCGGCACGATCACCGTCGCCACGGTCACCACCCCCGAAGAGGCACAGACCGCGCAGTGGTCCGGCGCCGACGCCGTCTGCGTACAGGGCGTCGAGGCCGGCGGCCACCAGGGCACGCACCGCGACAACCCCGAGACGGACGGCTCCGGGCTCGGCCTGCTCTCGCTCATCGCGCAGGTGCGCGAGACCGTGCAGATCCCCGTGGTCGCGGCCGGCGGCCTGATGCGAGGCGCGCAGATCGCCGCGGTGCTCGCGGCGGGTGCGGACGCGGCGCAGCTCGGCACGGCGTTCCTGGTCTGCCCCGAGTCGGGCGCGAACGTCCTGCACAAGCAGGCCATGACCAATCCGCTGTTCACCAGGACCGAACTGACCCGCGCCTTCTCCGGCCGCCCCGCCCGCGGCCTGGTCAACCGCTTCATGCGCGAGCACGGCCCGTACGCCCCCGCCGCCTACCCCCAGGTCCACCACCTCACCAGCGGACTGCGCAAGGCCGCCGCCAAGGCCGGTGACGCGCAGGGCATGGCGCTCTGGGCCGGGCAGGGGCACCGGATGGCACGGGAGCTGCCTGCCGGGCAGCTCGTGGAGGTCCTCGCGGCCGAACTGGCCGCCGCGAAGGCCGCGTTGGCGGCCGGCGGGCAGCAGGGGATCCAGCCCGGGGGCCAGGCATGACCGCCCCGGTCTTCGTCGTCGAGCACTTCGACGCGGGTGGCGAAGGACGCTACGTACTCGATGGTCCCGAAGGGCGGCACGCCGTCTCCGTGAAGCGGCTGAACCCCGGTGAGGAGCTTGTCCTCACCGACGGCGCCGGGCGATGGGCGGACTGCGTGGTCCTCGAAACCGAGGGCAAGGACCGGCTGATCGTGCGGATGGATGCCGTACGGGAAGAGGCTCCCGAGGAGCCCCGGATCACGGTCGTGCAGGCGCTGCCCAAGGGCGACCGCGGTGAACTCGCCGTGGAGACCATGACGGAGACCGGCGTCGACGCGATCGTGCCCTGGTCGGCGTCCCGCTGCATCACGCAGTGGAAGGGCGAGCGCGGGCTCAAGGCGCTCGGCAAGTGGCGGGCCACGGCGCGCGAGGCGGGCAAGCAGTCGCGCCGGGTGCGTTTCCCGGAGGTCGCGGACGCGGCGACGACCAAGCAGGTCGCGGCGCTGCTCGCGGAGGCGGACCTCGCCGCCGTCCTGCACGAGGAGGGCAGCGAACCCCTATCCACGGCGCAGCTTCCGGCGGCCGGGCACATCGTCCTCGTGGTCGGCCCCGAGGGCGGCGTCTCCCCGGACGAGCTCGCGGCCTTCGCCGCCGCGGGGGCGAAGCCGTACCGCCTGGGGCGTAGCGTGTTGCGAACATCGACCGCGGGGACGGCGGCGGCCGCACTGCTCCTCGGGCGCACGGGCCGCTGGTCCTGAACCCCCGCACAAGGCAGGGGGATGCCATGGAACTGGCCCAAGTGCGGCTGCTCGTATCGGACTTCAGCGCCTGCTACCACTTCTACGCCGACGTCCTCGGCCTCAAGCCGCAGTCGGGGGCGGTGGACGGACCGTACGAGAAATTCAGTCCGGCGATCGGCTCCGCGGGGATCGCTCTCCAGGACCGCTCGATGATGGCTCAACTCCTGGGCGAACTGCGGGGTCTCAAGGACCCGGAAGGGAACTTGGTGGAGCTGCAGGAGTGGCTGCTGCTGCGCGGCTGAGGGCACCCTCCAGCAGCGGCCAGCCGTCCACTTCTTGCCGGCCCGCGCCTTCGCCGGGCAGCAGTCCCCGTGCCGTCGCCTCGTCGACGAGCAGCCGGACGGATCCGGGCTCGTAGAGGTTGAGCCACTTCCGGTCGTCGTTCTCGGTCATGTCCACCAGCGATCCGTACTCCCAGGAGCCCTCGGAGATGACGCGACCGGGCCCCGCCCGGAACACGATCGCCGTACGGAACCGGCCGCCCTCGCGGTACAGGGACAGGACATGACGGCAGTCCGGGCCGCCGACGCCGGTGGCGCTGTCGTGGCGGTGCCGGAACGACCACAGGTAGGTGGTGCGGTCGTCGACGACAAGGCGCCGGAGCCTGCGGTCGTTTCCCATGCGGGGAGGCTACGACTGTTTCCCGGAGTGGACGCAAAGGGGTCTACCGTCAGGCGGCTTGTGGTGGCACTCTGCCGCCTATGGGGGCATTGAGGCGCTTACGGGATCGTGCGGTGGTCGTGCGCGGGCGGCGTCGGCGGGTGCTGTACGCCGTCGCGCTGGCGGGGGCCGCGGTGGTCGGGGGCGCCGCGTGCGATCCCGTCGACGGGGGCATGAACACCGCGTCCATCGCGATCACCACCGACGAGATGGCGACGAAGGAACTGGAGCGGCAGCACCTCGACGTGCTGTGGATCAGCTGCACCGCCCGTTTCAAGGACAAGGTCACCCCGTCCAGCGGGGATCGGGACCACGAGGCCGTCGCCCATGTCGACTGCCAGGGGCAGGCCAGGAAGGGCAAGGGGTCCGACGACACCAGTGACATCACCGTCAAGGGGACCGTCTGGTCCGTCGTCGACGGGCACTGCGTACGCGGGAACCTGACCGCCAAGGTCGACGGCAAGGAGTGGTTCCGGGTGGACGTGCTCGGCGACTGCTCCGGGGGTGACGACGGCAACGGCAATGGCGGCAACAACAACGGCGGCAACGACAACGGTGGCGGCGGTGACCACGGCGGTGACGAGCCGACCCAGGCCCCGACGTCCCATCAGCCGCCCGCGCCCACCGTCACGGTGACCGTCACGCCCGATCCGCCGCCCGCGACTCCCGCCCCGACGTGCTCGTGCTTCAAGGGCAAGTGATCCAAAACGCTGACCGGCTCCGCCGCACCTGCTTAGGCTGGCCGTGTGACACTGACTGGGCACCCTGCGTATCTTCGGTTTCCGCATCTGCGCGGCGAGTTGGTCGCCTTCACCGCTGAGGACGACGTCTGGGTCGCTCCCCTCGACGGCGGCCGGGCATGGCGCGTCAGCGCCGACAACATGCCGGTGAACCACCCCCGCATCTCCCCGGACGGCACGACCATCGCCTGGACGTCCACACGGGACGGCGCCCCCGAGGTGCATGTCGCCCCGGTCGACGGCGGATCCTCCAAGCGCCTCACGTACTGGGGGAGTTCGCGTACGTCGGTGCGGGGCTGGACCCCGGACGGGCAGGTCCTCGCGGTCAGCACGTACGGCCAGGCATCGCTGCGCCGCAGCTGGGCGCGGGCCGTCCCGCTGGACGGCGGGCCCGCCGACACGCTGCCGTACGGACTGGTCGGCGATGTCGCGCACGGCCCGCGGGACGGTCAAGTCCTGCTGCTCTCCGCGCCGATGGGGCGCGAGGCCGCCTGGTGGAAGCGGTACCGGGGCGGCACGGCGGGGAAGCTGTGGATCCGGCGTGGCGGCGCCGGTGACGAGGGCGGCGACGACCGCTTCGTACGCGTCCATGAAGAGCTCGACGGGAACATCGAGTACCCGCTGTGGGTGGGGGAGCGCATCGCCTTCCTCTCCGATCATGAGGGCGTCGGGGCCGTCTACTCCTCGCTGCCGGACGGGTCCGATCTGCGCAGGCATACGGGGGTCGACGGTTTCTACGCCCGGCATGCCGCCACCGACGGCACGCGTGTCGTCTACGCGTCCGCGGGTGAACTCTGGCTCCTGGACGACCTGGTGGACGCCGAGCCGCGCCGCATCGACATCCGCCTCGGCGGCCAGCGCACCGACCTCCAGCCGTTCCCCGTGAGCGCGGCGCGCTGGTTCGGCGCCGCCGCTCCCGACCACACCGGACGCGGCAGTGCCGTCTCCGTGCGCGGCGGCGTGCACTGGGTGACGCACCGCGAGGGTCCTGCCCGCGCCCTCGCCGTCGAGCACGGGGTGCGCGCACGGCTGCCGCGCACGTTCCGCGTCGACGGCGAGGAACACGTCGTCTGGGTGACGGACGCGGAGGGCGACGACGCGCTCCAGTTCGCGCCCGCCACGGGGCTCGCGCCGGGCGCCACGCCGCGCAGGATCGCCGCCGGGCAGCTGGGCCGGGTGCTCGGGCTCGCCGTGGCGCCCGACGGCAGCCGGGCCGCCGTCGCCTCGCACGACGGGCGTGTGCTGCTCGTCGAGCGGGAGAGCGGCGAGGTGCGCGAGGTCGACCGCGGGGAGCACGGCGACGCCACCGGTCTTGTCTTCTCGCCGGACTCGGCCTGGCTCGCCTGGTCGCACCCGGGGCCGCGTCCGCTGCGCCAGCTGAAGCTGGCGAACACGGCAGACCTCTCGGTGTCCGAGGCGACTCCGCTGCGATTCCGTGACTACGCACCCGCGTTCACCCTCGACGGGAAGCACCTGGCGTTCCTGTCCGCGCGCTCCTTCGACCCCGTCTACGACGAGCACGTCTTCGACCTCGCCTTCGTCGGCGGATCGCGGCCCTACCTGATCACGCTGGCCGCCACCACGCCATCGCCCTTCGGGCCGCAGCGTCACGGGCGGCCCTTCGAAGCGCCCGACAAGGACGAGACTCCGGACAGCGAGGGCGCTCCCGTCACCCGGATCGACCTCGACGGGCTCGCCGACCGCATCGTGCCCTTCCCCGTCGAAGCCGCCCGCTACTCCACGCTGCGGGCCGCCAAGGACGGCGTCCTGTGGCTGCGGCACCCCGTGCGCGGAGTCCTCGGCGCCTCCCGCGCCACCCCGTCCGATCCCGACCCGCAGACCGAGCTCGAACGCTACGACCTCGTACAGCAGCGCATCGAGGAACTGGCGTCGGATGCCGACCACTTCTCCGTCAGCGGGGACGGCAAGCGGGTGCTGCTGTGGGTCGACGGCAAGCTGAAGGTCGTGCCGAGCGACCGGCGCGCCTCCGGCGACGAGAACTCCGACTCCAACATCACCGTCGACCTCACCCGGGTCCGCCAGACCGTCGACCCCGCCGCCGAATGGCGCCAGATGTACGACGAGGCCGGGCGGCTCATGCGGGACAACTTCTGGCGGCCGGACCTGGGCGGGATCGACTGGGACGGCGTACTCGACCGCTACCGGCCGGTGCTCGACCGCGTCGCCACGCACGACGACCTCGTCGACCTGCTGTGGGAAGTCGCGGGAGAGCTCGGCACGTCGCATGCGTACGTCTTCGGGGGCGGGGCCTGGGGGACTCCCGCGGTGCGGCAGGGGCTGCTCGGGGCGGATGTCTCGCGGGGCACGGACGGTGCGTGGCGGATCGACCGGATCCTGCCCTCCGAGACGTCGGACCCCGCCGCCCGTTCGCCGCTCGCCGCTCCCGGGGTCGCGGTGCGGGCCGGCGACGCGCTGCTCGCCGTCGCGGGGCGGCCGGTCGATCCGGTGACGGGTCCTGGGCCCTTGCTCGTGGGTACGGCGGGCAAGCCCGTCGAGCTGACCGTGTCGCCCGCGGGGGGAGGCGATCCGCGGCACGCGGTGGTCGTCCCCGTCGATGACGAGGAGCCGTTGCGGTACCACGCGTGGGTCGTGGACCGGCGGGCGTACGTCCACGAGCGGTCCGGCGGGCGGCTCGGCTATCTCCACGTGCCGGACATGCAGGCCCCTGGCTGGGCGCAGATCCACCGGGACCTGCGGGTGGAGGTGGCCAGGGACGGCCTCGTGGTGGACGTACGCGAGAACCGTGGCGGGCACACGTCGCAGCTGGTCGTGGAGAAGCTCGCCCGGAAGATCGTGGGCTGGGACCTGCCGCGCGGCGCGCAGCCGTACAGCTACCCGGCGGACGCGCCCCGCGGGCCGGTCGTCGCCGTCGCCAACGAGTTCTCCGGTTCCGACGGGGACATCGTGAACGCGGCGATCAAGGCGTTGGGGATCGGGCCCGTGGTGGGGACGCGGACGTGGGGCGGGGTGATCGGCATCGACAGCCGGTACCGCCTGGTGGACGGGACGTTGGTGACGCAGCCGAAGTACGCGTTCTGGCTCGAGGGGTACGGGTGGGGCGTCGAGAACTACGGCGTGGACCCGGACGTGGAGGTGGTGACGACACCGGAGGACTACGCGTCCGGCGCGGACCCTCAACTGGACGAGGCAATTCGCTTGGCGCTGGCGGCACTGGAGACGACCCCGCCAAAGACGGCACCGGAGCTGCCGGGGACGTGAGCGAGCTGGACTTCCCTTGCTGTGGGCAGGCGTTCCGCAGGGCGGAACGTCTTTCCCGCCCACCCACCCGATTGCCCCGGGTAATCGGGCGGGCGGGCGGGAAAGGCCCGTTCCAGGCGGGACCGCGGGGCGCAGCCCAGCGCTGCCGGGGGCGTGGAGGCGGCCAGGCGTGGGCGCAGCCCGGATAGCATGCGGGGGGCATAGTGAATCAGCTCGGACCGGAGGCGCCCCATGGCGGGAGAACCGCAGGCAGACTGCCTGTTCTGCAAGATCGTCGCGGGTGACGTACCCGCGACCGTCGTGAAGGAGACGGAGACGACCGTCGCCTTCCGGGACATCAACCCGCAGGCCCCCACCCACATCCTGGTCATCCCCAAGGTGCACTACGCGGACGCCGCCGCCCTCGCCGCCGCCGACCCCGCCATCGCCGCCGACCTCCTCCGCGAGGCCGGCGACGTCGCCGCCGAGGAGAAGGCGGAGAGCTACCGCATCGTCTTCAACACCGGCTCCGGCGCGGGCCAGACCGTCTTCCACGCGCACGCCCACCTCCTCGGCGGACGCGGCCTCCAGTGGCCCCCGGGATAACGCACCTTGTCCGTACGCGAATTGGTGGTCCTCGGCACCGCGAGCCAGGTCCCCACCCGGCACCGCAACCACAACGGCTACGTCCTGCTCTGGGACGGGCAGGGAATCCTCTTCGACCCCGGCGAGGGCACGCAGCGGCAGATGCTGCGTGCCGGCATCGCCGCGCACGACCTGCACCGGATCTGTGTCACGCACTTCCACGGCGATCACTCGCTCGGTCTTCCCGGCGTCATCCAGCGGATCAATCTGGACCGGGTCCCGCATGACGTGACCGTCCATTTCCCGCGCTCGGGGCAGCACTTCTTCGACCGGCTGCGGTATGCCACCGCCTACCGCGAGTCGGTCGCGCTGATCGAGCAACCCGTCGACGGAAACGGGCAGTTGGCCGTCTCCTCCTCCTTCGCGCTCGACGCCGTCCGGCTCTCGCACCCCGTCGAGTCGTTCGGCTACCGCATCGCCGAGCCCGACGGCCGGCGGATGCGGCCCGAGCTGCTCGCCGCGCGGGGGATCACCGGTCCGGACGTGGGACTGCTGCAGCGCGAAGGCGTACTGCGGGGCGTCGCGCTCGACGAGGTGAGCACCGTGCGGCGGGGGCAGCGGTTCGCCTTCGTCATGGACACCCGGCTGTGTGACGGCGTCTACGCCCTCGCGGAAGGGTGCGACATGCTCGTCATCGAGTCGACCTTCCTGGATGAAGACGAGCAACTTGCCGTCGATCATGGGCACTTGACCGTGGGGCAGGCGACCCGTGTCGCCATGGAGTCCGGTGTCCGGCATCTCGTACTGACCCACTTCAGTCAGCGCTACCCCGACTCCCGCGTTTTCGAGCAGCAGGCCCGGGAGGCCGGGTTCGACGGTGAACTCACCGTCGCACAGGACCTGTTGCGTGTACCCCTGCCCAAACGAACCACCTGAGTGAGCCGCCGCCATGCCCCTTCCCAAAGCCGAACTCCACCTCCACATCGAGGGGACGCTCGAGCCTGAACTGGCCTTCGCCCTCGCCGCCCGGAACGGCGTCACCCTGCCGTACGCCGACTCCGAAGAGCTCCGCAAGGCCTATCTCTTCGATGATCTGCAGTCTTTTCTCGATCTGTACTACGGGTTGATGGCTGTCCTGCTGACCGAGCGGGACTTCGAGGAGCTCGCCGACGCCTATCTGGCGCGCGCCGCCCGGCAGGGCGTGCGGCACGCGGAGATCTTCTTCGACCCGCAGGCGCACATGGCGCGCGGCGTCGGCATCGGCACCGTGGTGGAGGGGCTCGGGCGCGCCCTGGACCGCAGCGAGGAGCGGCACGGGATCTCGACCCGGCTCATCATGTGCTTCCTGCGGGACCAGTCCGCCGAGTCCGCCCTGGAGACGCTGGACGCCGCCAAGCCCCACCTCCACCGGATCGTCGGCATCGGGCTCGACTCCGCCGAGGTCGGGAATCCGCCCGCCAAGTTCCGCGAGGTGTACGAGGCGGCCGCCGCGCTCGGTCTGCGCCGGGTCGCGCACGCGGGCGAGGAGGGGCCGCCCGCGTACATCACCGAGGCCCTGGACGTCCTGGGCGTCGAGCGCATCGACCACGGGCTGCGGTGCATGGAGGACCCGGCGCTCGTGGAGCGGCTCGTGCGGGAGCGGGTGCCGCTCACGCTCTGCCCGCTGTCCAACGTCCGGCTGCGCGCCATCGACGTACTCGAAGAGCACCCGCTGGCCCGGATGATGGACGCCGGCCTCCTGTGCACGGTCAACTCCGACGACCCCGCGTACTTCGGCGGCTATGTCGGCGACACCTTCCACGCCGTACGGGAAGCGCTCGGGATCGACCAGGAGCGGCTGCGGGAACTCGCGCGGAACTCGTTCGAGGCATCTTTCCTCGACAGGAGCGCGGAGGACGAGGCGCTGCGGGCGCGGTATCTCGCCGAGGTCGCCGATTATTCGTTCGACTGATCGTCAGGGGCGGAGCTACGGTTCACGCATGGATTCCATCGCTCAGCTCTACGGCTGACACGGCCCTCATAGGCCCGGGCGCCCCGCGATCAGCGGCTGCGCCGGGCCGTCGTGTCCTCGTCCGCAGCAGTTGAATCACACGAAGGAATCTCCATGCATCGTCCAACGTCCCGTCGCCCTGCCCATGTCGCCATGGTCGGCGTCCCGATGGTCAGCCATGTGCTGCCCAGTCTGGAGATCATCCGCGAGCTGGTGGCGCGCGGGCACCGGGTGACGTACGCGAACGACCCGGCGACCCGCGAGCTGATCGAGCCCACCGGTGCCGAACTCGTCCCCGTCACATCGGTGTTGCCCTTCAAGGACAACATCTGGCCCGAGGACCCGATCGCCGCGAGCGCCCTCTTCCTCGACGACGCGATCGCGGTGCTTCCGCGCCTGCGCTCGTTCTACGACGACGACCCCGCCGATCTGTATCTGTACGACATCGGCGCGTACGTCGCCCGTGCGCTGGCCGAGGGGCAGCGGCGGCCGTTCGTGCAGCTGTCGCCCACCTATGTGGCCTGGGACGGCTACCAGGAGGAGGTCGGGGCGCAGCTCCGGCAGCTGCCGGGTGCCGCCGAACTCGAGGCCCGGTTCGGGGAGTGGCTCGCGGGGAACGGGGCCACGACCCTGGACGTCGGCGCCTTCTCGGGTACGCCCGAGCGGGCCGTCGCGACGATCCCCCGGGCGATGCAGCTGTTCGCCGACCGGGTCGATCCGCGGCGGGTCAGCTTCGTCGGGCCCTGCTTCGGGGACCGGTCGGGGCAGGGGAGCTGGCAGCGGCCCGAGGGCGCCGAGAAGGTGCTGCTCGTGTCGCTGGGCTCCGCGTACACCCAGCAGCCCGAGTTCTACCGGCAGTGCGTGGCCGCGTTCGGCGGGCTCGCCGGGTGGCATGTGGTGCTGCAGATCGGCAAGCACGTGGATCCCGCGGAGCTGGGGGAGGTGCCGGGGAACGTTGAAGTGCGCTCGTGGGTACCGCAGTTGGCGATCCTGGAGCAGGCCGACGCGTTCGTCACGCATGCGGGCATGGGGAGCAGCAGCGAGGGTCTTTTCTGTGGGGTGCCGATGATCGCGGTGCCTCAGGGGGCCGAGCAGCCGCTCAACGCGGATCGCCTTGTGGAGCTGGGGGTCGCGTGGCGGATCGATACCGCCGATGCGACGGCTGACGCACTGCGGGCCGCTCTCCTCGAGCTGACTTCCGATGCCGATGTCGCCGGTCGGGTCGCCCGGCTGAAGGCGGAGGTGCGGGGCGAGGGCGGCACGGTCCGGGCCGCTGATCTCGTCGAGGCGGAGCTCGGAATCTCCTAGCCCCTCGAGGCGCACGGCACGGCATGGACGACTCCATGCCGTGCCACACCGAGTGGCCGAAAGCTCCGTCGGTTACGTTGCCTGCATGGTCGTACCCCTCAAACCCAGCGTCGACCCGCTCAAGGCGGCCCGCAGAGCCGGTGATCCGGACTGCGACGTCTACCTCACCGGCACGGTCTTCCTCGACATCATCTTCACCGGGCTCGACTCCGCGCCCGTGCGCGGGACCGAGTCCTGGGCGCGGGGGATGGGGTCGAGCCCCGGTGGCGTGGCCAACATGGCGACCGCGCTGGCCCGGCTCGGCCTGCGCACCTCGCTCGCGGCGGCGTTCGGCGACGACCACTACGGGGAGTACTGCTGGGACGCGCTCGAACAGGGCGAGGGCATCGACCTCACGCCGTCGCGCACCGTGCCCGGCTGGCACTCCCCGGTGACCGTGTCCATGGCGTACGAGGGTGAGCGGACCATGGTCAGCCACGGGCACGAGCCGCCGCCCGACGCCGATGCCCCGGACGGCGGCGCCCCGCACTGCCCGCCACGCGCGCGTGCCGCCGTCGCCGCCCTGACGCCCGGCACGCGCGCACCGTGGATCGCCCAGGCCGCCCGCAAGGGGACCCGGATCTTCGCCGACGTGGGGTGGGACGACACCGGGCGCTGGGATCTGGCGGGGCTCGCGGACCTGGAGCACTGCGAGGCCTTCCTGCCGAACGCGGAGGAGGCCATGCGGTACACGCGAACCCAGTGCCCGCGTGCCGCCGCGCGGGCACTGACCGAGCACGTTCCGCTCGTCGTGGTGACGCTGGGCGCCGAAGGGGCGTACGCCGTGGACGGGCGGACCGGCGAGACCGCCGAGGTCCCCGCGATCGCCGTCGAGGCGCTCGACCCCACGGGGGCCGGGGACGTGTTCGTGGCGGGCTTTGTGACCGGGACGCTCGCGGACTGGCCGCTGGCCGACCGGCTCGCCTTCGCGGGGCTCACGGCGGCGCTTTCAGTGCAGGAGTTCGGCGGGTCCCTGTCGGCGCCCGGGTGGGCGGAGGTCGCCGCGTGGTGGCGCACCGTGCGGGAGGTCGACGACCAGGACCCGGCGGCGCTGCACCGCTACGGCTTCCTGGAGGGCCTCATTCCCGAGGTGACCCGTCCGTGGCCGTTGCGGCGGGCGGTGCCGACGATCGGGTTCCGTTCGGCGTAAGGGCGGGGCAGGTCAGCCGGCCTGGAGCTGCGCCCGGACTTCCCCGTCGGGCCCCGCCAGGAACACCGGCGTCCCGGCCCCGCCAAGGTCCCGCACGGCGGAAAGGTCCTCCGCCGGCAGCTCCTCGGCACCGGAGACGACCGCAGCCGCCTCCAGGGACTCCGCGCCGGAGGCGACAGCCATGGCCACCGCCGTCCGCAGCGCGGAAAGCTCGAGCGAGGCGAGCGCGACGGTCCCGGCGACGTACGTACGCCCCGTCTCGTCCCGCACGGCGGCCCCCTCGGCCACTCCGTTCCGCGCCCGCGCCGAACGAGCCAGCGTCACGATCTTCCGGTCCTCAGCGCCCAGCGCGGTGCTCTCGGTCATGATCCGAGCATACGGAGCTACATCGCCACCGGAAACATGGACCCCCGCCGCCCCTCCGGCGACGCGAGCCACTCCAGCTTCGCCGCCGTCTCCGCCTCGTCCAGCGGCGTGTGAAGCACGATCGTCAGATCGGGCCGGGCCGGCACCCGCAGCGCCGTCGACTCGACGTGCAGCGAGCCCACCAGCGGATGCGTCAGCTCCTTGTGGACCTGCCCGGCCGGCTGGATGTCCCGCCGCTCCCACAGCTCGGTGAACTCACCGCCCGCCGAATCCCGCAGCTCGGCGAGGATCGCCTGGAAGCCCTCGTCGTCCGGGGACTCCGAGCACGACGCCCGGAACTGCGCGACGACCCGCGCCGCGTTCTCCTGCCAACTCACGCTCCGTGAGCGGTAGATGGGGTCCGTGAAGAAGTCGACGATGCAGTTCTGGGTGATCTCGGGGCGCATCCCGAAGACCATCCCGGCCGCGTCGTTGTACATGACGCAGTTGTAGTAGCGGTCCATGATGTGCGCCGGGTACGGCATCCATGTGTCGATCAGGCGCTGCATGCCGTGGCACATGTCCCGGTCGGCCTGCTCGACCTCCGGCGCGGGCGGGTTGAGGCCGGCGAGGACGTACAGATGCCGCCGCTCGGCGCTCGACAGCTTCAGGACGCGCGCCACGGAGTCCAGGACCTGCGGCGACACCGAGATGTCGCGGCCCTGCTCCAGCCACTGGTACCAGGACGCGCCGACCCCGGCGAGCACGGCGACCTCCTCACGGCGAAGACCCGGCGTACGCCGTCGCGCCCCGCCGTCCGGAAGCCCCGCCTCCGCGGGGCTGACCCGGGCCCGGCGGCTCATCAGGAACTCGCGCAGCTCACCGAGCCGCCTCGCCTTGGACGCGTCCTGCGGCCGTACCGCAGCCGCCTCGCTCGTCCCCGCCATGTACGGCTCCCCCCTGCCTGGTGTTCCGACCACCAGCATAAGTTCCAGCTCCCCACGGCTATTCCGGACACCGGAAGCTCATGGACATGGCGATCGACACCTCCACTCCCTCTTCCGCACCAGCCGCTCCCGCGGCGCCGCGGCAACCTCGGGCCCCCAAGCTCTCCACCCGCGACAGGCTCGTCCTCTTCGTGCTCTGCGCCGCCCAGTTCATGGTGGCGCTGGACTTCTCCGTGCTGAACGTGGCGCTGCCCGTCCTCGGCGCCGACCTCGGCATGAGCCAGTCCGCGCTGCAGTGGGCGGTGACCGCGTTCGCCCTGCCGTCCGGCGGCTTCCTGCTGCTGTTCGGCCGCACCGGCGACCTGTTCGGGCGGCGCAGGCTGTTCCTCGGCGGGCTCGCCCTGTTCGGCCTTGCCTCGCTGCTCGCGACGTTCGCCTGGGACCCGGCGTCGTTCCTCGCCGGGCGCGCGCTGCAGGGCGTGGCCGCGGCGGCGATCGTGCCGACCGGCATGTCCCTGCTGACCACGACCTTCCCCGAGGGCCCGCAGCGCGACCGGGCGCTCGGCATCTCCGGCACCCTGCTCTCGCTCGGCTTCACCATCGGCATGGTGCTCGGCGGCGTACTCACCGACACGCTCGGCTGGCGCTCCACGATGGGCCTGCTGACCCTCTTCGCGCTGATCGTGCTGCCGCTGGCGCCCCGCCTGCTGCCCGAGTCCCGCACCCCTGACCGCCCGCGCCTCGACATCCCGGGCGCGGTCACCGTCACCGGCGGTCTGCTCGCCCTGATCTACGCCCTGTCCACGGCCGCCGAGCGCGGCTTCGGCGGCACCGACGTCATCGTCACGCTCATCGGCGGCGTGCTGCTGCTCGCGGCCTTCGGCCGCATCGAGTCGCGCGCCGCGGCGCCGCTGGTCTCCCTGCCGATGCTGCGGCGGCGCACGGTGGCGTGGGGCAACCTGGGCGGTCTCGTCACCTTCTCGATGATGTCCGCCGTCATCTTCGTCCTCACGCTCTATCTGCAGGAGGTCCTGCGCCTCTCCGCCTCCCAGACCGGTCTCGTCTTCGGCGTGCAGGGCGTGCTCTCCGTGGTCGCCGGGATCTACGCGCCCAGGGTCATCAGCCGCTTCGGTGCGCACCGCACCCTCGTCGTCTCGCTGCTCGGCCAGGGCCTGTTCATCGCGTCGCTGCTCGGCATCGACGAAGGCACCTGGTCGGTCTGGCTCGCCACGGCGGGCGTCTCGATCGCCAGCATGTTCCATCTGGGCGCGATCATCTCGTACGGCGTGACGGTCACATCGGGCGTCCCGGACGAGGAACAGGGCCTGGCCACGGGCCTGGTCACCTCCACCCAGCAGGTGGGCATCACCGTCGGCATCCCGCTCCTCGGGGCCATCGCGACCACGGGCACGGATCTTCTGGCGGGGACGCGGACGGTGCTCCTGATCGACACGGCGGTGGTCCTGGCCACGGCGGCCCTGGTGGCCGCGGGTCTGCGCCGCACGGGCGCACGCGGCTAGGGGCGGTCGAGCCGGAGGCGCTCCGCCCGCGGGAGGCCCGCGACGACCAAGTCGTACGAGTCCTCGATGAGCTCCCGGACCTGCCGGTCCGGGAGCTCTCCGTCGACGGTCACCGTGTTCCAGTGCCGCTTGTTCATGTGCCAGCCCGGCACGATCTCGGGGTGCGCGGCCCGCAGTTGGACCGCCATGTCCGGTTCACACTTGAGGTTCACCTTGAGCGGCTGCGCGTCGAGGTGGCAGAGCGCGAACATCTTGCCGAGGACCTTGAAGACCGAGGTGTCGGGGTTGAACGGAAACTCCTCCACCGCCGCGTTGAACGACAGACAGAACGTACGCAGCTCCTGCGGCGTCACCCCGAAGTCCCCTCTCTCGCGCCACCCGGCACGACCGGCTCCACAAGCACCGTCACGATCTTGTTCCGCCGCCCCGCCGCGGACTCCGCGGTGAGCCGCAGCTCCCGCCCGTCCGGCAGCGGCACGATCGACGACGCGTCGGCGATCGGCACCCGGCCGAGCGCCTTGGCGAGCAGGCCGCCGACCGTCTCGACGTCCTCGTCGTCGAACTCGTCGAGCCCGAAGAGCTCGCCGAGGTCACCGATGTCGAGGCGCGCGGTGACGCGGTAGCAGCCGTCCGCGAGCTCCTCCACCGGCGGCAGTTCACGGTCGTACTCGTCGGTGATCTCGCCGACGATCTCCTCGAGGATGTCCTCGATGGTGACGATGCCCGCCGTGCCGCCGTACTCGTCGATGACGACGGCGACGTGATTGCGCTCCTGCTGCATCTCGCGCAGCAGATCGCCCGCGTTCTTCGTGTCCGGCACGAACGTGGCGGGGCGCATGGCCGTCGACACCAGTTCGTTCTCCGCGTCGCGGTTGATGTGCGTCTTGCGGGCCAGGTCCTTCAGATAGACCATGCCGACGACGTCGTCCTCGCTCTCGCCCGTCACCGGGATCCGCGAGAAACCGGACCGCAGCGCGAGCGTCAGCGCCTGCCGGATCGTCTTGAAGCGCTCGATGGCGACCAAGTCGGTCCGGGGCACCATCACTTCGCGTACGAGGGTGTCGCCGAGCTCGAAGACGGAGTGCACCATGCGGCGCTCCTCGTCCTCGATGAGGGACTCCTTCTCCGCGAGGTCGACCATCGCCCGCAGCTCGGCCTCGGAGGCGAACGGGCCGCGCCTGAAGCCCTTTCCGGGTGTGAGCGCGTTGCCGATGAGGATCAGGAGCGGCGGGATCGGCCCCATGACGCGGGCCAGCGGCAGCAGGACGTACGCGGCCGCCGTCGCCGTGTTCAGCGGGTGCTGACGCCCGATGGTGCGCGGCGACACCCCCACGGCGACGTACGACACCAGGACCATCACCGCGATGGCGACGGCGAGCGCCTGCCAGGTCTCGGGGAACTCCTTCAGGCAGGCGTACGTCACCAGGGACGCCGCGGCCATCTCGCAGGCGACGCGCACGAGCAGTGCCACATTGAGATAGCGGGTGGGATCGGCGGCGACCTGCGCGAGCTTGGCGCTGCCGCGCCGCCCGGAACGGACCGCCTCCTCCGCCCGGAAGCTGGAGACGCGGGCGATGCCCGCCTCGGCGCAGGCCGCGAGCCAGGCCACGACGACCAGGGCGACGGCGCCCGCGATCAGTTGAGGACTCATGACGGCGTCGGCGGCCCTAGGAGACGGTGGGCGCGGGAGACGGCCCGGTCAGGCCGTGCTCGGCGCGCCAGCCGTCGACGATGGCCGCCTGGAGACCGAACATCTCCGCCTTCTCGTCCGGCTCCTCATGGTCGTACCCGAGGAGGTGAAGCACTCCATGGACGGTGAGCAACTGCAGCTCCTCGTCCATCGAGTGCTCCGTCTCCGCTTCCTTGCCCTGCCTGAGCGCGACCTCGGGGCAGAGCACGATGTCGCCGAGGAGGCCCTGCGGCGGCTCCTCCTCGTCCTTGGCGGGCGGGCGCAGCTCGTCCATCGGGAACGACATCACGTCCGTCGGCCCCGGCAGGTCCATCCACTGGATGTGCAGCTGCTCCATGGCGTCGGCGTCCACGACGATCACCGAGAGCTCGGAGAGCGGGTGGATGCGCATCCGCGCGAGTGCGTAGCGGGCGATGTCGAGGATCGCCTGCTCATCGACCTCGGTCCCGGATTCGTTGTTGACGTCGATCGACATGGTGCGGTTTCCGCTACTTCCCGTGTTTCTTGTTCTGCTGACGCTGCTGGCTGTCGTCGTACTTCTCGTACGCGTCGACGATACGGCCGACCAGCTTGTGCCGTACGACATCGCTGGAGGTGAGCCGCGAGAAGTGCACGTCGTCGAGGCCCTCCAGGATGTCCTGCACCTGGCGCAGACCCGACTTGGTGCCGTTGGGCAGGTCGACCTGCGTGACATCGCCCGTGACCACGATCTTCGAGTCGAAGCCGAGGCGGGTCAGGAACATCTTCATCTGCTCGGCGCTGGTGTTCTGCGCCTCGTCGAGGATGATGAAGGCGTCATTCAGGGTCCTGCCCCTCATGTATGCGAGGGGGGCGACCTCGATGGTCCCGGCCGCCATCAACCGTGGAATCGAGTCCGGGTCCAGCATGTCGTGCAGGGCGTCGTAGAGCGGCCGCAGATACGGGTCGATCTTTTCGTAGAGCGTGCCCGGCAGGAAGCCGAGCCGCTCGCCGGCCTCGACGGCCGGGCGGGTCAGGATGATGCGGTTGACCTGCTTGGACTGCAGGGCCTGCACGGCCTTGGCCATGGCCAGGTAGGTCTTGCCGGTGCCCGCGGGGCCGATGCCGAAGACGATGGTGTGCTTGTCGATGGCGTCGACATAGCGCTTCTGGTTGAGGGTCTTGGGGCGGATGGTGCGGCCCCGGGACGAGAGGATGTTCTGCGTGAGGACCTCGGCCGGGGTCTCCTGGCCGTCGCCTTCTCCTGCCTCGTCCGCCCTGAGCATGGCGATCGAGCGTTCCACTGCGTCCTCCGTCATCGGCTGACCGGTGCGGAGCACCAGCATCATCTCGTCGAACAGGCGCTGGATGAGGGCGACTTCATGGGCGTCACCGACCGCGCTGATCTCATTGCCCCGGACATGGATGTCGGCCGCCGGGAAGGCCTTCTCGATCACGCGCAACAGGGCGTCTCCGGAGCCGAGCACCGTCACCATGGGATGGTTCGCCGGGACGGTGAAGTGGGCTCGGGACTGCCCCTGGGCAGGGGTACGAGCTGTGGGTGTCTGAGTCATGGGCCGGCTCTAGGGCCTGCTCATCCTCCTCATGCGGGGCTTGGTGGCCGCTCGACAGCCTTGCACTGCCAAGAGTACGACGCACCACTGTCACCGCCGCAGTGCTTTTCCACTCCCGGCGCGGGTGGCCGCCGGTCCCGCACCGGCCGGGCATCAGACCGCGTCCGGGCCCCGCTCGCCGGTCCGTACCCGTACGACGGAGTCGACCGGCACCGACCACACCTTCCCGTCACCGATCTTCCCGGTGCGGGCCGCGCGCACGACCGCGTCGATGACGGCTTCGGCGTCCACGTCGTCGACGACGACCTCGATCCGCACCTTCGGCACCAGGTCCACCTGGTACTCCGCGCCCCGGTACACCTCCGTGTGCCCCCGCTGGCGTCCGTAGCCGCTCGCCTCGGTGACGGTCAGACCCTGGACGCCCAGTTCCTGCAGCGCCGTCTTCACCTCGTCGAGGCGGAACGGCTTGATGACCGCGGTCACGAGCTTCATGCGAGGGTGCTCCCCTTCGGGTGGTGCGGGACCGTGCTGCCCTTCAGGGGGCCGCCGACCAGGACGCCGTGATCGTAGGCCGTCTCCGCGTGGTGCGTCTGGTCGAGGCCCGTCAGCTCGTCCTCGGCGCTCGCGCGAAAGCCCATCAGCTTGTCGATGGCCTTGCCGATGCCGTACGTGACGGCGAACGTGTACGCCGCCACCGCGAGGACCGCCAGCGTCTGCTTGCCCAGTTGGGCGAGCCCGCCGCCGTAGAAGAGGCCCTCCGCGCCGTCCGTCATCGTGGCCGTCGCGAACAGGCCGATCAGGAGCGTGCCGATCACGCCGCCGACCAGGTGGACGCCGACGACGTCCAGCGAGTCGTCGTAGTCGAAGCGGAACTTCCAGCCGACGGCGTACGAGCAGACCACGCCCGCCGCGAGGCCGATCACCGCCGCGCCCAGGATGCCGACGGCCCCGCACGACGGGGTGATCGCCACCAGGCCCGCGACCGCGCCCGACGCCGCACCGAAGGTGGTGGGGTGACCGTCGCGCCGCTGTTCCACGAAGAGCCAGCCGAGCAGGCCCGTGCAGCCGGCAAGGAGCGTGTTGAGGAGGGCGGCCGCGGCGAGGCCGTTCGCGCCGAGCGCCGAGCCGCCGTTGAAGCCGAGCCAGCCGAACCAGAGCAGGCCCGCGCCCATCAGGACCATCGGCAGGTTGTGCGGGCGCATCGCGTCCTTCTTGAAGCCGATGCGCGGGCCGATCACCAGGCACAGGGCGAGTCCCGAGGCGCCCGACGCGATCTCCACGACCAGGCCGCCCGCGAAGTCGATGGCGCCGAGGGAGGAGGAGATCCAGCCGTCAGGGCCCCACACCCAGTGCGCCACGGGAACGTATACGAGCAGCGCCCACAGCGGCACGAAGACGAGCCAGGCGGCGAACTTCGCGCGGTCCGCGATCGCGCCGCTGATCAGCGCCGTGGTGAGGATCGCGAAGGTCAGCTGGAAGGTGGTGAAGAGGAGGGTGGGGACCGTCCCGGTGAGCGTGCTCGGTCCGATGCCCGCCATACCCAGGTGGTCCAGGCCGCCGATCAGGCCCGCGAAGGCGTCGTCGCCGAAGGCGAGCGAGTAGCCCGCGAGCAGCCATACGACGGTGACCAGGGCGATCGACACGAAGCTCATGAGCAGCATGTTCAGGACGCTCTTCGTGCGGACCATGCCGCCGTAGAAGAGCGCGAGGCCCGGGGTCATGAGGAGGACGAGTGCGGTGGCCGCGAGCAGCCAGGCGGTGTCGCCTGTGTCGGGGCCTTGTGCTGCGGCCAGAAAAGTCATGGGGGAGAGCGTCACCGGCACGCGTTTCGGAACGGGCAACCACGCGTTTCCGCCGTGTTTCGCGTTGCGCGGGGGTTTCCGGAAGCTCACCGGGGTGGCGTCGCGCCGCCGCCGGGGCCCATGCGTGCTGCGGGCCCCCGTCGATCAGGGACAATGGGCGCCATGAGCGTTCGTACCCAGTCATCCGAGCCGTCCGAGGCCATCCACCGCGCCGGCTTCGCCTGCTTCGTGGGCCGCCCCAATGCGGGCAAGTCCACCCTCACGAATGCTCTGGTCGGCCAGAAGGTGGCGATCACCGCCGACCAGCCGCAGACCACGCGGCACACGGTGCGGGGCATCGTGCACCGGCCCGACGCGCAGCTGATCCTGGTGGACACCCCCGGGCTGCACAAGCCGCGCACGCTGCTCGGCGAGCGGCTCAACGACGTCGTCCGCACGACGTGGGCCGAGGTCGACGTCATCGGCTTCTGTCTGCCCGCGAACGAGAAGCTCGGCCCCGGCGACCGGTTCATCGCCAAGGAACTGGCCACGATCAAGAAGACGCCGAAGATCGCGGTCGTGACGAAGACCGACCTCGTCGACAGCAAGACCCTCGCCGAGCAGCTCATCGCCATCGACCAGCTCGGCAAGGAGCTCGGCTTCGAGTGGGCGCAGATCGTGCCGGTGTCGGCGGTCGCCGACAAGCAGGTCGGGCTGCTCGCCGACCTGATCGTCCCGATGCTGCCGGAGAGCCCGCCGCTGTACCCGGAGGGCGACCTCACGGACGAGCCCGAGATGGTCATGGTCGCCGAGCTGATCCGCGAGGCCGCGCTTGAGGGCGTACGGGACGAACTGCCGCACTCCATCGCCGTCGTGGTGGAGGAGATGCTGCCGCGCACGGACCGCCCGGCGGACAAGCCGCTCCTGGACATCCACGCGAACGTCTACATCGAGCGCCCCAGCCAGAAGGGCATCATCATCGGCCCGAAGGGCAAGCGCCTGAAGGACGTCGGCATCAAGTCCCGCCGCCAGATCGAGGCACTTCTCGGTACGCCGGTCTTCTTGGACCTGCACGTGAAGGTGGCCAAGGACTGGCAGCGGGACCCGAAGCAGCTGCGGAAGCTGGGGTTCTGACGGGCTAAGCGGCTTTGGCGAAGTCCGGTGCGGTTCGGGTGCGCCCCGAAGGGGCGCGGGGAACTGCGCGACCAGCCCCCACCGGCCCGCAGATGACCCGGTAGCCGTCCGGTGAAGGATGCAGCCGGTCGGCCGCGAACCACTCGCCGGCGATCGCCGGCGGTCCGCCCGTCGGCAGGTGGAAGACCGCCGGGGTGCGGCGGGCCACCGTCCTCAACTGGCGGTCCAGGAGTCGGACATAGACGTCCAGCGGGCCCCGCGCCGGGCGGGGCGGCGCGGCCACGCGGGTCATCGGGGGCAGGCCCGCGAAGACCATCGGGACGTCCTCGCCGAGACGCAGTCGTTCGACCCCGCGGCCACCAGGACCAGGTCCGGCCGCCAGCCGGTCGTCGGGTCCGTCAGACCCGGCAGCAGGCCCCGCCGCACCACCGGCACTGTGGCCCCGGCCTTCGCCGACACCCGCCAGGAGACCGCGCGCCCCGTCATCGCCGTCAACGCCTGGGCGAGCTGACCGCTGAGCGCCTCGCCGTGGCTCGCCGCCCCCACGCCCGCGGCGAGCGAGTCGCCGATGACCGCGAGCCGCAGCGGAGGACCCCCGTTCTCCCGCTGCGGCCCGGTCAGCCCGGCGTCCTCCCCGGCCGCTTCCGGCAACCTCACCAGGCGTCCCCGCATTCCCCGTGCGAACATCCCGAGCCCCTTCCGCGCTCCGTGTCCCGTCCCCCATGCGCAGCCCCGCCGCACTCAGCGCCCGCCGCCTGGTCAAGTCGGTCGGGGCCTCGACGATGGCCGTCTACACCCACTTCGGGTCGATGCCCGAGCTGGTGCGCGAGGTCATCCGGGAGGGCTTCGTGCGGTTCCACGCCCGCGCCGCCGGCATCGAGCAGGGCGCCGACCCCGTCGTCGAACTCGCCGGACTCTGCCGCGTCTACCAGGAGTTCGCGCGCGCCGAACCCGACGTCTACGCCGTGATGTTCGGCAGCTCGGTGCTCACCGGCTTCGCGCTCTCCGACGACGACCGCCGGATGGGTACGTTCCTGCTGCGGGCCCCGCGCGACGCGATCCGCCGCTGCGTGGACGCGGGCCGCTTCCGCGCGGACGCGGACCCCGATCTGCTGGTATCGGCCGCTGTTTCCCACCGTGTGGGGTGCGGTTGACGCGGGGGCGTTGTAGATCGGTGCCCGGCAGCGGTGCGTTGTGCCCACCCTTCCCCAAGCTCTCGGCTGCGCTCGAGCAGGGGAGACCCCACTCGCCGTGCGGAACGCCTGCCCACAACGGAAGCGGTCAGAGGGCTACTCCACGCCCCTGATCCGCGTCACCAGCACCGCCCCCGCCAGTCCCACCACCGCCGCCACCAGGTACAGGACCCGGTAGCCGCCCAGATACGTCACGATCGGGGCCGCGATTGCCGGGGCCGCCACCTGGGGCAGCGAGTTGGCGATGTTGATGACGCCCAGGTCCTTGCCGCGGTCAAGGGCCTTCGGCAGGACGTCCGTCATCAGGGCGAAGTCCACCGACGTGAAGACGCCGAAGCCGATGCCGAGCACCGCCGCCGCGACGATCGCGCCCGGCCAGGTCTGCCACACCGCGAGGAGGCTGGTGGCCACCGCCATCAGGCAGCCCGACCAGATCACGAAGGGTTTGCGGCGGCCCACCCGGTCCGACCAGGCGCCGCCCACCACGACCGTGGCCAGCATCGTCACGCCGTTCACGGCCGTCAGGATCAGTACGCCCGACTCCGGGTCGGAGCGGTGCAGGCGGTCGCGGAGGAAGTAGAGGAGGTAGAGCAGCACCACCGAGTTGCTGACGTTGATCAGGAAGCGGGTCAGCCACGCCCAGCCGAGATCCGGATAGCGGCGCGGGCTCAGCCAGAAGCCGGCCAGGAAGCTCCGCCAGTTCCACGGCGGGCGGTCGGCGGCATCCAGGCGCAGGTCCCGATGGCGTACGACATAGGGCAGCACGCCCGCCACGGTGAACACCGCACACGCCGCGTACCCCGCGACCGTCCCGCCCGCCACCGTCGCAAGGCCCGTCCCGACGACCACGCCGAGCAGCTGCGCCGCGCCCAACCAGCCGCCCACGGAGCCCCGTTGAAGGCGCGGCACCCGGTCGGGCACCGCCGCCGTGACCGCGGCGAAGGCGGCGTTCAGGGTGAGCTGGACCAGGCACCAGCCCGCCGCCATCCACCACACCGAGCCTGCTGCTGAGAGCAGGAGGAGCGAGGCGGCGCCTCCTGCCGTGCCCGCCACGATCCACGGGGTGCGGCGGCCCCAGAGGGACGTCGTGCGGTCCGAGAGCGCGCCGAAGAGCGGGTTCGAGGCGAGAGACACCACCGCGCCCACGCCCGTCACCCAGGCGAGGACCGTCTCCTTCGACGTGCCCGCCGGGGCCAGGTCCTCCGCCTGCACGGCGAGCAGGATCTGCAGCGGGCCGTACCAGCCCACCCAGATCGCCCCGTTGGCGACCGACAGGGCGCCCGTCCAGCCCCTGCCGACCCGCTCGACCGGCTCCCGCAGCGCGCTCGCCGTCATGCGCGCTGCGCCCGCAGGGCCTCGCGCAGCCAGCCGTACGACGCCTTCGGGGTGCGTTCAAGGGTGTCGTAGTCGACATGAACGAGGCCGAATCGCTGCCGGTAGCCCTCCGCCCACTCGAAGTTGTCCATCAGCGACCAGACGAAGTAGCCGCGCACGTCGACCCCCGCCTCCAACGCCCGGTGCAGAGCCCGCAGATGACCGTCCAGGTAGGTGATCCTGTCCTGGTCGTCGAGACCCTCGTACGAGCAGCCGTTCTCGGTGATGACGAGAGGCGGAAGCCGGTCGCCGTACCGGTCACGGAAGCCCGTGAGCAGTTCCGTGAGCGAGTCCGGGACCACCGGCCAGCCGAAGTCCGTCACCGGATAGCCCTCGATCTCCCTTGGCGAGAAGGGGAGTTCGGGCGGGAGAGTGAGGCCGGAGAACTCGGTGGCCGTGCTCTCCGGCAGCGGCGCTCCCACCTTCGTCGGCTGGTAGAAGTTGACGCCGTACCAGTCGAGCGGCTCGGAGATCACCTTCAGGTCCGCTTCGAGGTCGTCCGACGGCATCAACTCCCCGATGCCGTCCGGGTATTGCCCGAGCAGCGGCGGGTCCGCGAAGAGGCGGTTGAGGAGTACGTCGTAGAAGTCGGCCGCCGCCGTGTCCTCGTCGGCGGCCGACGCGGGCCAGGTCGGGCCGTGCGAGTTGGCGATGCCTATGTCGCCCGCGCCCGCCGCGCGCAGCGCCCGCACCGCGAGGCCGTGCGCGAGGAGCTGGTGGTGGGCGACCGGCAGCGCGTCGAAGAGGAGCTGCTCGCCGGGGGCGTGCTGGCCGAGCGCATGACCAAGGAGGGTGTGTTCCGCGGGCTCGTTGAGGGTGATCCACTTCGTGACGCGGTCGCCGATACGGGCGGCCACCACGGCGGCGTAATCGGCGAACCGCTCGGCCGTCTCGCGCCGCAGCCAGCCGCCGGCCTCCTGCACGGCCAGCGGGGTGTCCCAGTGGAAGAGGGTGGGGACGGGCCGCACGCCCGCCGCGCACAGCTCGTCGACGAGACGGTCGTAGAAGTCGAGGCCCGCGGCGCTCACCTCACCCGCGCCCGTCGGAAGCACCCGCGGCCACGACACCGAGAAGCGGTACGCGCCCACGCCCAACTCCCGTATGAGCGCCACGTCTTCGCGGTAGCGGTGGTAGTGGTCGCAGGCGACGGCGGCCGTCGTGCCGTCCTTCACGTTCCCCGGCACGGCCGTGAACGCGTCCCACACCGAGGGGCCGCGCTCGTCGACGGCGCCCTCGATCTGGTGGGCGGATGTGGACACCCCCCACAGGAAGTCGCGGGGGAATTGGGGTATCGGTTCGCGCGCATCGCTCGCTGCCATGGGCGCGATCTTCCGTACCGCCCAGTAAGGAAGTCAATGGGCGTACACGAGAAAAGGTGAACACCGCTCAAGTTTTACGAGCCCTTTTTACGAGCCCTTTTTACGAGCCCTCCTTCAGGACCCGTGAGATCAGCTTCCGCTGCGGCTCGGTCAGGCGGGGATCCGAGCAGTACACCGTGTGCCCGTCGACGGTGAGCTGGTAGTTGAAGCCGTCCGGCACCCCTATGGGCGGCGTGCCCCGGCCCTCGGCCATGGCCTCTTCGGCCAGGGCGTGCCACTCGTGGGCATCGGGCAGTCCCGAGGTGTCGATCTCGGCGTGCCGCTCGATGCCCGCGAATCCTCCCGTGCGCTTCACCTGGATACGCATGGGTCCTGTCTACTCCAGGAGGCGGTCAGTTGGTAGGCACCCCGACCTGGGACCACGCCTTCACGACGGCCCCGTGCTCCTCGCCGTCGCCGTACTTGGCGCGCGCGGCGGCCACCGTCAGCTTCGCGAAGTCGGCGAAGGAGGCGTCCTGGGCCAGCTCGCCGCCGGTCAGGACGGCGTACCAGATCTGTCCGGCCCGCTCCCACGCGTGGCCGCCGAGCGCCTCGGCGAGCAGATAGAAGGCGTGGTTGGGGATGCCGGAGTTGATGTGCACGCCGCCGTTGTCGCGGCCCGTCCTGACGTAGTGGTCCATGTCGGCGGGCTGCGGGTCCTTGCCGAGCACGTCGTCGTCGTAGGCAGTGCCCGGCGCCTTCATGGAGCGCAGGGCCTTGCCGGTGACGCGCGGGGCGAGCAGCCCGGCGCCGATCAGCCAGTCGGCCTCGGCCGCGGTCTGGCCGAGCGTGTACTGCTTGATCAGCGAGCCGAAGACGTCCGCCATGGACTCGTTGAGCGCGCCCGGCTGGCCGAAGTACGTGAGGTTCGCCGTGTACTGCACGACGCCGTGTGTCAGCTCGTGGCCGATGACGTCCACCGGAATGGTGAAGTCGAGGAAGATCTCGCCGTCACCGTCGCCGAAGACCATCTGTTCGCCGTTCCAGAACGCGTTCCCGTAGTTCTCGCCGTAGTGGACCGTCGCGTTCATCGGCAGTCCGCTGCCGTCGATGGAGTTGCGCTCGTACGACTTCAGATACAGCTCGAAGGTCGCGCCGAGGCCCGCGTACGCGCGGTTGACGGTCGCGTCCTTGCCGGGCTTGTCGCCCTCGCCGCGGACCTTGCGGCCCGGCAGCTCGGTCTTGTGCTTCGCGTCGTAGATCGTGCGGTGCGGCTTGCCTTCGGCCGCTTCCTTCGGCGGTGTGACGGAGGGGGCGCCGATGACCGTGGTCAGCCGGCGGTGGGTGCGCTCGATGGCGTCCCGCTCCAGGGTGCGGCGGGCGGGTCCGGCGAGCGCGGCGTCGTCACTCTGGGCCAGAGTGTCGAGCACGTGGGGCGGAATGATGGTGCAGAAGACAGGCTCGAAGCCTGGATTGGCGGTCATGGCGGCAATGTGGCACTGAGCTATGCCGCTGTCACTACCTGCAACCATGATTAGTGAAATAGAGGGATTGATCACCACTAGGCCGTTACCTGGCTGCGATCCCGCATACTGATACGCATCCGCGCACACAGCGCGGCTCGGCTAGGCTGCGGAGCATCATGCGTTACGGGCTGCTTCTCCTTAGCTGCCGCGGCGAGGGCCTGTAGTCGAGGCCGACCCCCTCCCCGCGGAGTTCGGTGTTGCTCGCGAAAGCGACCGTCGGCCGTCCTTAAGGACACACCCGAGGAGCCCCGCATCATGGCGATCAAGCCGAATTTCCAGCGCGCCACGTCCATGCCGATCCACAAGTACGGGCAGTACGAGCAGGTCGACATCCCCGACCGCACGTGGCCGCAGAACCGGATCACCGTCGCGCCCCGCTGGCTCTCCACGGACCTGCGCGACGGCAACCAGGCGCTGATCGACCCGATGTCCCCGGCCCGCAAGCGCGAGATGTTCGACCTGCTGGTCCGCATGGGCTACAAGGAGATCGAGGTCGGCTTCCCCTCGTCCGGGCAGACGGACTTCGACTTCGTACGCTCGATCATCGAGGACGGCGCGATCCCGGACGACGTCACGATCTCCGTCCTGACGCAGGCCCGCGAAGAGCTGATCTCCCGCACCGTCGAGTCGCTGGTCGGCGCCAAGCGCGCCACCGTCCACCTGTACAACGCGACCGCGCCCGTCTGGCGCGAGGTCGTCTTCCGTGGCTCGAAGGATGCGGTCAAGCAGATCGCCGTCGACGGCACGCGTCTGGTCATGGAGTACGCCGAGAAGCTGCTGGGCCCCGAGACGGTCTTCGGCTACCAGTACAGCCCCGAGATCTTCACGGACACCGAGCTGGACTTCGCGCTGGAGGTCTGCGAGGCGGTCTGTGACGTGTGGCAGCCCGAAGAGGGCCGCGAGATCATCCTCAACCTGCCCGCCACGGTGGAGCGTTCGACCCCCTCGACCCACGCGGACCGCTTCGAGTGGATGTCCCGCAACCTGTCCCGGCGCGAGCACGTCTGCCTGTCCGTGCACCCGCACAACGACCGCGGCACCGCCGTCGCCGCCGCCGAACTGGCCATCATGGCCGGCGCCGACCGCATCGAGGGCTGCCTGTTCGGCCAGGGCGAGCGCACCGGCAACGTCGACCTGGTCACCCTGGGCATGAACCTGTTCTCGCAGGGCGTCGACCCGCAGATCGACTTCTCCGACATCGACGAGATCCGCCGCACCGCCGAGTACTGCAACCAGATGGAGGTCCACCCCCGCCACCCGTACGCGGGCGACCTCGTCTACACCGCCTTCTCCGGCTCCCACCAGGACGCCATCAAGAAGGGCTTCGAGGCCATGGCGGTCCGGGCCGAGCAGCAGGGCAAGACCGTCGACGACATCGAGTGGGCCGTGCCGTACCTGCCCATCGACCCCAAGGACGTCGGCCGCTCCTACGAGGCCGTCATCCGCGTCAACTCGCAGTCCGGCAAGGGCGGCATCGCCTACGTCCTGCAGAACGACCACAAGCTGGACCTGCCGCGCCGCATGCAGGTCGAGTTCTCGAAGATCATCCAGACGAAGACCGACAGCGAGGGCGGCGAGGTCACGCCGGACGCGATCTGGGGCATCTTCCAGGACGAGTACCTGCCCAACCCCGAGAACCCGTGGGGCCGCATCCAGGTCAAGAACGGCCAGACGACCACGGACAAGGACGGCACGGACACCCTCACCGTCGAGGCCACGGTCGACGGCGCCGACACGGTCCTGACCGGCACCGGCAACGGCCCGATCTCGGCCTTCTTCCAGGCGCTGCAGGGCATCGGCATCGACGTACGCCTGCTGGACTACCAGGAGCACACGATGAGCGAGGGCGCCTCCGCGCAGGCCGCCTCGTACATCGAGTGCGCGATCGGCGACAAGGTCCTGTGGGGCGTTGGCATCGACTCCAATACGACCCGGGCCTCGCTGAAGGCGGCTGTTTCTGCCGTCAACCGCGCGGCGCGTTGACGCTCCGCTGGGGGCTGGTGCGCTTCGTCTGCGGGCGCGTCGTGGCTTGTCGCGCCCACGCGGCGGAGCCGCACATGTCAGAGCCCCGCGCCCCTTAAGGGGCGCGGCCCCCCGGGTCAAAGCGCCGGACCGGCTCATTTTGAGCCGGTCCGGCGCTTTTGTGCGCCCTCGCGCTCTGGTCGTCTACCGGCCATCTCTCGCACAGGGTGCTGACGCCACATCAACAATGTGGCTAACATCACGCCCAACCAGGCAATGTTGCCGGGGCGTTACGGAGGTGCGTGGTGCTGCCAGATCGGGGACGAAACGGCCGGGAATCCCGCATCTTCGCCACGCCCGTGTCCCGCGCGCGGGTGCTGCGCAGGCGCGTGATCGGCGTGCATACGGCCTGGACCACCGTCGGGGACGGCGAGTTCTTCTGCCCCGGCTGCGGCGGCGACCGCAACTACCAGCGGCGCACAGGCCGTCGCCGCTTCGTCCTCCTCGGCGTGCCCGTGCTGCCCCGCGGCACCACGGGCCCCATCGTCGAATGCGCCGCCTGCCAGGACCACTTCGGTACGGATGTTCTCGGCCATCCCACGACCACCCGGCTCTCCGCGATGGTGCGCGACGCCGTGCACACCGTGGTCCTCGCGGTCCTCTCCGCCGGCGGCACCTCGTCGCGCACGACGCTCGACGCGGCCGTCGCGACGTTGCGAGCGGCCGGATACGACGACTGCTGCGAGGAACAGCTCGTCGCGCTCGTCGAGGCGCTCGCCGCCGACACCGGGCGGGCCACCGTGCCGGACTATGTGCCGGGTCTGGCCATAGAGCTGCACGAGGCGCTCGGCCCGCTGGCCCCGCACCTCGCCCCCGCCGGACGCGAGTCGCTGCTCCTGCAGGGCGCGCGGATCGCCCTCGCCGACGGCCCTTACACCCCCGCCGAGCGCGAGGTGCTCGGCACGGCGGGCGGGGCGCTGACCATCGGCGCCGACGAGGTGACCCGGCTCCTGGTGGCGGCGCGCACGACGCAGTCGTAGCGGGCGGGCTCCGGCAAGGGGCGGCGGCCCTCTCGTACGCGGCCGCAGTACTCCCCCGGGAGTATCCATCTCCCCTTGACTCCCTGGGGTGTACGACCCAACTCGCCCTCCGGCCCGACGGATTGGCCCCCCGATTCCGGGAGGGTTGGCGCTGAACCTGCCAACCTGCCGGAAGGAGGCCTGTCATGCGGGCCGAACAGACCACCGCTCGACGGCGACGAGCCGTGCCCTGGGTGTTCCTCGTGCTGTGGATCGGCGTCATCGCGCTCGCCGCGCCCTTCGCGGCGAAACTGGCCGACACCCAGCAGGACCGCGTCGTCGACTACCTCCCCGCAAGCGCCGACTCCACCGAAGTCGCCGAACTGGAAGACCAGTTGCCCGGCGGCGAGGCCACCGAGATGGTGCTCGTCTACCACCGCGACGGCGGTCTGACGGCAGCCGACCGCAAGACCGCGGCGGACCAGGTCGCCGAGATCCAGGGCGCCCACAAGCTGACCTCCGAGCCGCGCGCCGTACCGTCCAAGGACGGCACCACGCTGATGTACCCGGTGGCGAGCACCGGGCCCGGCCAGGACGAGAAGAAGCGGGACGCGCTCGTCGAGGACGTCCGCGAAGTCGCCGAAGGCCAGGGCGGGTTGAGCGTCGAGGTGGGCGGCGACGGGGCGTTCGGCACCGACGCCGGCAAGGTGTACGACTCGCTGGGCGGCCCGCTGCTCTACACCACGGCAGGCGTGGTGGCGCTCCTCCTGATCCTCATCTACCGCAGCCCGTTCCTGTGGCTGGTTCCGCTCGCCGTCGCCGGCCTCGCCGACTACCTCGCGATGGCCATCGCGTACGGACTGCACGAATGGTTCGGCACGGCCGTCACCGGCCAGAGCTCGGGCGTGATGACGATCCTCGTCTTCGGCGCGGGCACCGACTACGCACTGCTGCTCGTCGCCCGCTACCGGGAGGAACTGCGCCGCATCGAGCGCCCCTACGACGCGATGATGGCCGCCCTGCGCGGCTGCGGCCCCGCCGTGCTCGCCTCGTCCGGCACGGTCGCGGCCGGTCTGCTCTGCCTGCTCGCCGCGGACCTCAACAGCAGCCGGGGCATGGGCCCGCTCGGCACGGTGGGTGTGCTGTGCGCGCTCGCCTCGATGCTGACGCTGCTGCCCGCGATCCTCGTCCTCCTCGGGCGGAAGGTGTTCTGGCCGCTGATTCCCGCGTTCGGCAGCGAGCCCAAGCAGCGCCGCAGCCTCTTCTCCATGATGGGCAGCTCGGCCGGGCGCAGGCCGCTGACGGTCCTCGCCGGTGGCGCGGTGCTCCTTGGCGCGCTGGCGCTCGGCGCGCTGAACCTGCCCGGTGCCCTCAAGCAGGAGGACTCCTTCACCAAGACGCCCGACTCCGTCTCCGCCATGGAGACGCTCGCCAAGGCCTACCCGGAGCGGGGCAGCCAGCCGATCACCGTGATGACGCCCACCGAGGACGCGGGCGCGGCGCTCACCAAGATCCAGGACACCAAGGGAGTGGACAGCGCGGCCAAGGGACGTACCGCGAAGGGCTGGACGGAGATCTCCGTCATCGCCTCCTCCGCACCGCAGTCGGCGGGCGAGACGGCGACCATCGAATCCCTGCGGTCGGACCTGGATTCCTCGTACGTCGGTGGGGCGAGCGCCCAGCAGATCGACCTGAAGGACACCAACGCCCGTGACCGGAACATCGTCGTGCCGCTGGTGCTCGCCGCGGTCCTGCTGATCCTCGTGGCGCTGCTGCGGAGCCTGGTCGCACCGCTGCTGCTGCTCGCCGCGGTGGTCGCGGTCTGGGGCGCGTCCCTCGGCATCGCAGGACTCGTCTTCGAACCGCTCCTCGGCCTGGAGGGCACGGACCCCGGTCTGGGTCTGCTCTCCTTCGTCTTCCTCGTCGCCCTCGGCGTCGACTACGGCATCTTCCTGATGCACCGCATGCGCGAGGAATCCCTGGCCGGTGCGGAGCCGGGCGACGCCGCCCTGACCGCGCTGCGCACGACGGGCGGGGTCATCGCATCGGCCGGGCTCGTCCTCGCCGCCACGTTCGCCGTACTCACCAGCATGCCGCTGGTGCAGCTGGTCGAGCTGGGCTTCGTGATCGCGGTCGGAGTGCTCCTCGACACCTTCCTGGTGCGGACATACCTGGTGACGAGCGCGAGTGTGGCCCTGGGCCGGAAGGTCTGGTGGCCCGGAGCGCTGTCGCGTCCCGCGGCGGTGGCGAAGGAAGTGGACACGCCCCCGGTTCCGGTGTCGTAGCCCCGGTCGGCCTCAGACGCCGGGCGGGCTGGATGGACTCCGGCCCGTCCGGCCTCTGAGCAGAGGAGCCCCACAGGGAAAGCGACGTACGGGAGGATCGAGCGGTGGTGGAAAGCCTGCGGGTTCAGAACGGTTCAGAGGAGCGGGACGAGGCGCGGGGGTTCGACGGCGCGGGGCTCCTGCCGTTCAGCGGCGCGGCCCCCGGCAGCCGAAGGGCCCTGCGGGACGACGCCGTCCTCGCGGCGGCGGTCGCCCTGCTCGCCGCGCTCCTCGCCGCGTTCGTGAAGGACGAGCACCGCCCGGACGCCATCGGGTGGGCCCTCCTCATGGCCGCCAACATCCCCATCGTGTGGCGGCGGCGCAGCCCTCAGCTGGTGCTGCTCGCCGTCGCCGCCTTCGTAGTGCCGTACCACACCGCCGAGTTCACGGACATCGCCGCCGTCCCGGTGGAGATGCTGGCCCTCTACACCGTCGCGGCCACCGGCCGCCCCCGCCGCGCCCTGCTCACCGGCCTCACCGTCGTCGGCGTCCCGCTCGCCATCAACGCGAGCGTCGCCCCGTACCAGGTCACGGAGGTGCTGCGGATCTCCGGCTGGATCGTGGCCGTGCTGCTCCTCGGGGTGTATGTGCGCATCCATCGGCAGTACGTCGCCTCCGTCGTGGAACGTGCCGAGCGGGCGGAACGTACGCGCGAGGAAGAGGCGCGGCGGCGCGTCGCCGAGGAGCGGCTGCGGGTCGCCCGGGATCTGCACGATCTGCTGGCGCACAGCATCACCCTGGTCGGCGTCCAGACCTCCGTCGCGGCGCACGTCCTGGCCGCCGATCCGGAGCGGCTCGACCGGAAGGCGGTCGCCAAGGCGCTGGACGACATCGCGGACACCTGCAGGTCCGCACGCGGCGAACTCCGGGCCACGCTGGAGGTGTTGAGGTCGGAATCCGACGAGTCGCGCGGGCCGCTGCCCGGCCTCGACGGCCTGACCGATCTGGCGGAGGCCGCACGGATCTCCGGCGCGGAGGTCGACCTCGCGGTGCACGAGACTCCGGCGGACGCACCGCCCGCCGTGGGCGCCGCCGCGTACCGCATCGTCCAGGAGGCCCTGACCAACGCCGTCCGGCACGGGGGCCCCGGCCTCACCATCCGGGTGGGCGTACACACCGAGGACGTGGCGCTGCGGGTGACGGTCACGGATGACGGGCGTGCCGTACGCGATCCGGACCACACGCCCGGCTTCGGCCTCGTCGGCATGCGCGAGCGGGCCCGCAGCGTGGGGGGCACCCTGGAGGCGGGGCCTCGGGACGAGGGCGGTTTCATGGTGGACGCCGTACTGCCCCTGGTGCCCGTGGGAGGCCTCCGATGACGATCCGTGTGCTGCTCGCCGACGATCAGACGCTGGTACGGGCGGCGTTCGCGCTGCTCGTGGAGTCGGCGCCGGACATGGAGGTGGTCGGGCAGGCGGAGACGGGCCGCGCGGCCGTCGACCTCGCCCGCTCCGAGCGGGCCGATCTCATCGTCATGGACATCCGCATGCCGGATCTGGACGGCATCGAGGCGACGCGGCTGCTGGCCAAGGACGAGGATCTGGCGGGCGTGAAGGTGCTGATGCTGACGACGTACGACACCGATGAGCACGTCGTCGACGCGTTGCGGGCCGGGGCGTCGGGCTTCCTGGTCAAGGACACGAAGCCGGCGGAGCTGCTCGATGCGATTCGGACGGTGGCGGCGGGGGAGTCCCTGCTGTCGCCGGGCCCGACGTCCCGCCTGATCGCCCGCGTGCTGCGGGCGCCGGCCGCTCCGGTGGGGCTGGGGGCGGGCGGGCCCGAGGGGCTCTCCGAGCGGGAGCGTGAAGTGCTTTCGCTGGTGGCGCGGGGCCTGAACAACACGGAGATCGCCGAGGCGTTGGGGCTGAGCCCGCTGACCGCGAAGACGCATGTCAGCCGGATCATGGGGAAGTTGGGGGCACGGGGTCGGGCGCAGCTGGTGATTGTGGCGTACGAGTCGGGGCTTGTGCGGCCGGGTGGGGGTGCGGGGTCGGAGGGCTGAGGCGGTCCCTGCGGGGCTTCTTCCCCAACCCCGCCCCTTCCCGAAAATTTCCGGCTGCGCCGGCCGCGAGGTGGCCGCAGATCACCGGCTCCGCCGAGTTCGTCCTCAAACGCCGGACGGGCTGAAATACCTGCGGCCGGGCTGGAAGACCTGCTGATGGATGGGCGGGCAACTGCCGGGCAATCGGGAAGGGGGTCCCCCCTGCTCATTAAGAGCTTGGGGGAGGGCGGGAAAGCTTTCGCCGCGAAGCGGCGGTACGGCGGCGCGGCCGACGACGGCGCGTCGGCGGGCTGGGGCCGCTGCCGGGCAATCGGGTGGGTGGGCGGGAGCTACAGCAACCCCGCCCCCGCCAAGAACTTCCCCACCCGCTCCACCTCCCCGGAGGACAACGGCACCTGTGGCTCCGCAGTCGCCGCGCACGCGATCACGCCCCGCAGCTGCAGCGCCGCCTTGAACGCCCCGAGCCCGGACGAGCTGCCGCCCATCCGGGAGGGGTCCCCCACCCGCACCATCCCGAAGAGACCGCACAGCCGCTCCTGCTCGGCCCGCGCCAACGCCCAGTCCCCTTCCCGGCAGTAGCGATAGAGCCGCGCATACCCCTCGGGGTCGACGTTGCCGAGCCCCGGCACCACCCCGTCCGCCCCCATCGAAAGCGCCGCGTCCACCGTCGTCTCCGACCCCGTCAGCACACTGAACCCGCTCACATCCCCCCGCGTACGCGCCCCCAGAATCACCTCCCGGAAGCCGCCCTCGTCCCCGCTGGAGTCCTTCAGACCGGCGAGCACTCCCTCCGCCGCCAGGCCGAGGACCAGCTCCGCGCCCAGCTTCGAATGGACGGCGACAGGCAAGTCGTACGCGAAGACCGGCACCGTCGACCCTGCGGCGATCAGCCGGAAGTGGCGGGCGATCTCCGCCGGGTGGGTGCGCGTGTAGAACGGAGCGGTCACCACCACCGCGTCCGCTCCCGCGTCCGTCACCGAACGGACATGGTCGAGGACCCGGGGCGTGGCCGTGTCGATCACCCCTGCCAGGACGGGGAGTTGACCCCCGACATGGCCCACCACCGTGTCGATGACCTTCCTCCGCTGCCGGTCCGTAAGGAACGCGACCTCGGACGTCGAGCCGAGCACGAAGAGTCCGTCGACGCCCCCGGTCACGAGGTGGTCCACGAGGGTCACCAGCGACGAAGCATCCACCTCACGGTCCGGTGTCAGTGGAGTACAGACGGGCGGAATGACACCGGTGAGCGGGGCGGGAATGGTCATTGAGGCTCCCTTGATGTTGTGTCCGTGGCGGCGGACTGGATGACGAGCTCGTGCGTGGACTGGCCGTCCCGCACGGGGTGGTGGCATCGGTAGCGGTGCCCGGACCCCTCCGTCGACGCGAAGTCCGGCATGGCGGCGGCGCAGCTCTCGTCCGCCTTCCAGCACCTCGTACGGAACGGGCAGCCGCTCGGCGGCCGGGTGGCCGACGGGACCGGGCCGACCAGTGGGATCGGGTCGATGGGGTCGAGCAGGCCGGGGGTCGCGGAGAAGAGCGCCCGTGTGTACGGGTGCCTGGCCCGGTCCAGGATCTCCTCGGCCGGGGATTCCTCCACGATTCTGCCCAGGTACATGGTGATCACCCGGTCGCTCATCCGCCGCACCGTCTGGATGTCGTGCGAGACGAACACCAGGGCAAGGCCGAGGCGCTCCTTCAGGTCGAGGAGGAGGTTGAGGATCTGGGCGCGTACGGAGACGTCAAGCGCGCTCGTCGGCTCGTCCGCGACCACCAGCTCCGGTTCGAGCGCCAGGGCGCGGGCGATCGCCACGCGTTGGCGCTGGCCGCCGGACAGTTGTCCGGGCAGGCCGTCGGCGAGCACCTTCGGGAGGCCCACCAGTGACATCAACTCCCGCACCCGCTCCTCGCGTTGAGCGGACGTACCCATCCTGTGCACGTCCAAGGGGTCCCGGAGGATCTGCCGTACCGGCAGCCTGCGGTTCAGTGCAGTCGAGGGGTCCTGGAAGATCATGCCGGTGTTCCGGCCGATCGCGGCGCGCCGCTCGGCCGGCTTCATCGTCCACAGGTCCCGGCCGCGGAAGGACACCGTGCCGGCCGTGGGGCGCTGCACCCCCACGAGCACCTTCGCCAGGGTCGACTTGCCGCAGCCCGACTCGCCGACGACGCCCACGGTCTCGCCGGGTGCGATGGAGAGGTCGGCGCCGGTCAGGGCGTACACCCGGTCCCGGGAGAACAGGCCGCCGGAGCGGGCCCGGTGCACGACATGCGCGTCGGAGAGGGAGATCAGGGAGTCAGGGGAGCCAGGGGAGCCGGGGGAGTCGGGGGAGTCGGGGGATGCATCGGTCGGGGTCTGGGTCACTTCAGGGCCTCGCTTCCCCTGGGTTCCGGCAGCCGCGGCGGTTCGACGGCCGGATGGTGGCAGGCGATGGAATGCCGTGCCCCGCCCAGGAGTTCGGGTGCCGTCGTGCGGCACACCTCACTGGCGAGCGGGCACCGGTCGGCGAACCTGCACCCCGCGGGGAAGTCGGCGGGCGACGGGACGACGCCCTTGATCTGGGTGAGGCGCTGTGCCGCCGACTCCAGGGAGAGCACCGAGCCGAGCAGGCCGCGCGTGTAGTGGTGGGACGGCGACTCGACCAGGTCCGCCGTCACGCCCGTCTCGACGATCTGCCCGCCGTACATCACGACGACCCGGTCGGTGACGTCGGCGACGAGCGCCAGGTCGTGCGAGACGAGGATCAGCGCGAAGCCCAGCTCCTCGCGCAGCCGCAGGAGGAGCTGGATCACCTGGGCCTGGACGGTGACGTCCAGGGCCGTCGTCGGTTCGTCCGCGACGATCAGTTTCGGGTCGCGGGAGAGCGCCATCGCGATGAGTACGCGCTGGCGCTGGCCGCCCGACAGCTCGTGCGGATAGCTGCGCAGGGTGCGGTCCGGGTCCAGGCCGACCAGTTCGAGGAGTTCGACCGCCGTGCGGCGCCCTCCTCGCCGTACGACCTGTTTGAGCTGGGCGCGTACCGTCATCGCGGGGTTCAGGGACGACAGGGCGTCCTGGTAGATCATCGCCATGTCATGGCCGAGCAGCCGCCTGCGGGCGCGCATCGGCATGCCGATCAACTGCTCGCCGTCAAAGGTGACTTGGCCGCCGATGCGGGCGCCCTTGGGTTCCAGGCCCATCACGGTCAGCGCGGTGAGCGACTTGCCGCAGCCCGACTCGCCGACCAGGCCGAGGACTTCGCCCGGCCGCACGTGGAAGCTGATGCCGTCGACGATGTCCACGCCGCCGTGCCGGGCGTCGAAGCCGATGGTGAGGTCGGAGACCGTCAGGACCGGGGTCCCCTCCGGCAGCGGACGTGCGCGGGAGCGCAGCCGCTGTGCCGCCTCGGTCAGCCCCGGCAGCTCAAGCACCTTGCCGCTGCCCGGCTCGGGAGCCTCGATCTGATCCTCCTTGCGGGCCGCGCCCGGCACGTCGCGGGTCGCGGGCGCCGCCCAGGCGTCCGATACGCCCTCGGAGAGGATGTTCAGGGCGAGGACCGTGATCAGCATGAGGAGGCCGGGGAAGACCGTCGCCCACCAGCCGCCGAGCAGCACCATGTTCTTGCCGTCGGCGATGACGCTGCCCCAGGACGGGTCCGGGGGCCGGACACCGGCGCCGATGAAGGACAGCGAGGCCTCGAAGACGATGGCCTCGGCGACCTGCACCGTGCAGAACACCAGGATGGGGGCGGCGCAGTTGATGGCGACGTGCTTGATGAGGATGTGCGGGGTGCGGGCGCCGACGATGTGCTCGGCGACGACATAGTCCTCGCCGTACTGATCCATCACATTCGCGCGTACGACCCGTGCGATGGGTGGCGTGAACAGGAACGCGATGGCGCAGATCAGGACGAGGATGCCGCCTCCGAAGACCGCGACGAGCACGGCGGCGAGCGCGATCCCCGGGAACGCCATCACCACATCCAGGCACCGCATCAGCGTCTCGTCGACCGCCTTGCGCGAGGTCGCCGCGATCGCGCCGAGCACCGCGCCGACGATCAGGGCGAGCAGCGTCGCCCCGAGCCCGATCGCCAGGGACCAGCGCGCCCCGTACATCAGCCTGCTGAGGATGTCCCGGCCCAGGCTGTCCTGCCCCATCCAGTGGTCGCCGGACGGATGTCCGGTGCCGTCGGTCTGCGGCTGCTGGTCGAGCGGGTCGTGCGGGGCGAGCAGCGGTGCGAAGAGCGCCACGAGCACGACGACGCCTACGACGCCGACCGCGAACCGGGAGAGGAGGGGCAGACGGCGCAGGGACTTCAGCCGGATGCCGGGCCGCGAGAGCCGCTCGGCCAGTGCCTTGCGCGACGTGATCATCAAGCGGCCCCCCTCAGGCGCGGATTGACCAGCAGATGGAGGATGTCGAGGACGAGGTTCACGACGACGAATCCGACGGCGGTCGTGATGACGACGCCCTGCACGACGGCCGGGTCGCCGTTCTTCACGGCGTCGATCATCAGCTTCCCCATCCCCGGCAGCGAGAAGATCGTCTCGATGACGACCGCGCCGCCGAGCAGATAGCCGACGCGCAGGCCGAGCACGGTGAGCGGATTGATGAGCGCGTTGCGGAGCACATTGCGGCCGACGACCACGACCGGCGGCAGGCCGCTGCCGATCGCCGTGCGTACGTAGTCCTTGTCGAGCTCCTCGACCACGGCCGTACGGATGATGCGGGTGAGGCCGGCGGCCACGGGCAGGGAGAGCGCGAGGGCGGGCAGCGTCATGCTCTTGAGCCAACCGCTCAGCGAATCCCCGGGGTTGACGTAGCCGCCGGTCGGAAACCAGCCCAATTCCACCGCCAGATACTGGATCATGAGCAGCGCGAGCCAGAAGCCGGGCGCCGCCACACCGGTCAGCGAGACGACGCGGATCAGCTGGTCCGGCAGCCGGTCACGGTAGATCGCGGCGGTCACGCCGAGAAGCAGCGAGATGACCACCGCAATGCCAAGACCCATGAAGGTCAACTGCATGGTGAGCGGAAGCGCGGTGGTGACCTGGTCCACCACCGGTGAGCGGGTGAGCACGCTGATGCCCATGTCGCCCTGGGCCAGGTCGCCCACGAAGGCGACGTAGCGCACCGGCAGCGGATCGAGCAGCCCGTTCTCCTCGCGGAACTGCTGCAGTTGCTCCTGGGTCGGATTGGCGCCCTGGAAGAACGCCGAGGCCGGATCGACGTCCGAGAACCGCATCACGAGGAAGACGAACAGGACGATGCCGAGCAGAAGCGGGACGAGCAGGGCGATGCGGCGGGCCAGGATTCTGACGATCGCGGTCACGTCGTACGACTCCCAACGGTCTTACCGGCAGGGCTGGTTGGCCAGTCGACTAGCCGGCTAGTCGGCCCACTTGGCCTGGAGGAGATTGATCCCGGGGTAGGGCTGGGCCTTGATGCCGGTGAGCTTCTTCGGGTCCCATGCGGTCATCAGCTCGTTGTGGACGACCGGATAGATCACGGCCTGCTCGGCGACGATGTCGATGTAGTCCTGCACCATGGCCTTCTTCTTGGCCGCGTCGGGCTCGCGCGTGGCCTGGTCCATGTCCTTGAAGAGCTTCTTGGCGGTGGAGTTGCCGGCCCAGCGGGCGTAGCCCATCCACAGGTTCTCGGGCCCGTAGTTGTAATGCATGATCAGGTCGGCATCGATCCCGAACTGATTGGGATTCGAGGCGGCGGCAACGACCTGATAGTCCTTCTTCTGATCCATCTTGGTGAAGACGGCGGTGGTCTCCTGCGGATCGAGCGTGGTCTTCACGCCGATCGCATCCCACGAAGCCTTGATGGTCGGAAGACAGTCGACGATCCAACTGACGTTCACAGCCATCAAATTGACGGTGAGATCCTTGACCCCGGCGTCCTCCAGAAGCTGCTTCGCCTTCTTCGGGTCGTACGCGTAAACCGTTTTGGCGGGCCGGTAGGCGGGATTGGACTCGTTGAGGAACGAAGTCGACGCCTTGCCATGCCCCTTGAGGGCGACCTCGATCATCTTCTCCGTGTCGATGGCATAGTGCAGCGCCTGTCGCACACGCACGTCGTCGAAGGGCTTGTGCGCGGTATTGAACATCAGGAACAGGTTGTTCATCCCTGCCCCGCCCTCGACGGTGAGCCCGTCCTTCTCCAGCTGCGTGATGTTGGCGTACGGGATGTTGTCCGAGATCTCCGAGTCCGCGCTGCCGCCGGAGATCTTCGCGACGCGGGGTGCGGCGTCCACGATGGTCAGCCAGTTCATCTTCTTGAAGGCAGCCTTGCGGGGTCCGTTGTAGTCGTCGAACGCCTCGAAGGTGGTGTTGGACTTCGGGGCGTGCGAGGCCTGCTTGTACGGTCCCGAGCCGATCGCCTTGCCCTTGGTCGCCTCGTCCCAGGCGCCGGGCTTGGAGAAGACGTGCTTAGGCATGATCTTGGCGAGGGAGAGCCGGGCGACGCCGTCGGGGAACGGGAACTTGAGGGTGAGCTCGACGGTGGTCGCATCAACCTTCTTGACGCCCTTGAGCCAGCTTTCGAAGAAGCCCTTGGCGAGGGTCTGCGTCTTCGGATCGAGGATCCGGTCGAAGACGAATACGACGTCATCGGCGGTGACGGGCTTCCCGTCGTGCCACTTGGCGCCCGCGCGCAGGGTGAACTTCCAGGTGGTCGCCTTGGGGTCGGTGGGGACCTCGGTGGCGAGGGCGGCGTACGGCTCGCGGGTGATGGGGTCGGTGCCGAGGAGACCCTCGTAGATGTGCTCGTTGCCGGCCATCGCGAACGCGGACGCGGTCTGCGTCGGGTCCCAACTGCCGTCGTTTCCATACCCGATGACGGCGGTAAGCGTGGACCCTCCACCCTTGCCGCCGCCCCCGTCGGCCTCGTTGGTGGACTCGGGTCCCGAGGAACAGGCGGAGAGCGTGGTGGTGATGGCCGCGGCTGCGCCAAGGGCACCCGTGTACTTGAGGAAGGAGCGGCGGTCGGGTGCGGGTTGGGTGGAGCCGATGCTGGTCTTCTGGTCGCTCACTGTGTCTCCCTTGCTCCTTGAGAGATCCCACGTCCTACGTCGTGGTGGCGTGGCGACCATAAGAGCGCCGCGATGGCCGGTCAAGAGATCGCGCACGGATCGGATTCCGCGCCGATTCCGCGCCGCTTTGACGCTTGCGCAGATGATCTGGATCCGGAGGTGGGACGTGGGATGTCATCCGTGCCTACGATGTGCCGCATGCCTCAGGAGCCAGTCCGCGAACGGCGCGTGGGCAGCCAAGTCCAGCGCGCTGTCATGCAGTTGATCCTCGACCGGAGACTTCGCCCGGGCGCGTCGCTGCCCACCGAGGCCGAACTGATGGAGGACCTCGGTGTCAGCAGGAACTCGGTACGGGAGGCGCTGAAGGCGCTTCAGGCGCTGGACATAGTGGAGATCAGACACGGCTACGGCACATACGTGGGCCAGGCTTCACTGACCCCACTCGCGGACGGCCTGACATTCCGAACCCTGCTCCAACTCTCGGACGACACCCACGCGCTGGCGGAAATCCTCCAACTCCGAGAGGTCCTGGAGGAGGGCCTGATACGCCGGGTCGCGTACCTCCTCACGGACGGTGAGCTGTCCGAACTGGAGGCGCTGGTAGGAAAAATGGAGCAGGCGGCAGGTCAGGGCGCCGCCTTCCCCGACCTGGACCGCGAGTTCCACGAGACCCTGTACCGCTCCCTGGGCAACGAACTGGTGCCACAGCTCCTGACCGCGTTCTGGAACGTCTTCCACCGGGTGGCAGGCGTCCGAGGCTGGTCGAACGACCCCGCCCCGGAGCTGACGGTGAGCAGACACCGGGACATCGTGACGGCGCTACGGGCCCGGGACGTACCCCGGGCCCAGCGGGCGATGGCGGATCACTTCAGGGGGATCGAGGCGCGGGCGGGGCAGGAGTCGAGGGGGGTGGGGTGAGGCGTTCGCTCGTCGGGGTCGACCGGATCAAGGGCTCAGCCCTGCACAATCTCAAAGAGCTGCGGCCCGGTTGAGCGCCGCGAGGCGGAGTACATCGCCGACCGTGAGAGGGAGCTGGGGAAGTGAGCGGACACATCAAGTGGTCGGCCAGTGGTCACCGCGAGCGGGCGGAGGAGCTCTCGGGCGGCCGGGAGGCGTTCCTCGACGGCGCCGAACGCATGCTCGCCGAGGCTCGCGCGTGGCGCCTGGCCGAGATGCGGCAGGAGCGCGGCTACACCCAGGCGCAGGTGGCCGAGCGCATGGGGGTCAGCAAGGGCAGGGTCTCCCAGATCGAGAGCGGTCAGGTGTCCGGCACGGATGTCGTGGCGCGCTATGTCGAGGCGCTGGGCGGCAGCCTGGTGATGGTTGCGGTGTTCGGTGACGGGGAGCTGCGGAAGGTTGGGTGAGGTGCCGTGCTCTTGTCGGCTTAGCCCTCGTCCCCTTCACGAGCCTCCATGTACGCTTTCGCGCCTGCGAGATGTGGCCCGCTGACGGCATCGGCGCCCGTGACGAGCAGGAGCCAGCGCAGTTCGGCACAGGCGAAGAAGGATTCGCCCCAGGTGTCGACCCAGATCCGGATGC